>CBFCZU010000084.1:0-15867 GCA_965602635.1 uncultured Planctomycetales bacterium
CTACCGCGTCGACGGGGGGTTCGTCCCGCGCCCGGGCGGGCGGGTCGTGCAGCACTTGGTATGCGGAAAGGTGTTTTTGGGAAGCACATAGGGAAGGTCATAGGTCAGAAGTTAGAGGTTAGAGGTGAATAGGCGAATGCAGAGTGCGGAGTGCGGAGTGCGGAGTGCGGAGCCTCCTGCTCGAAACCCATTGCCCCCATTCGTTCGCGTGGCTCGTCCGGCGTAGCCGGTTCCTGCGAAGCTGGTTCCTGCGAAGCCTCGGCGAAGCAGGACGGCGAAGCAGGACGGCGAAGCCGGATTCGCGGCGCAAAACAGGAAAGGCATTGTGCCACAACGACTTATGGATTTCGAGACGGTTGCGGAGCGTTGCGGAACTTTCCAAAACTTTCCGAAACTTTCCGTTTCGTTCCGTTTCGTTCCGAGCGGTCCCGTCCCGATCCATCGGGATTCCGGATGGTGCCGTCGCGAGGCGGCTTGGTGCGGGAGGCGGCTGGCGATGACTTTTCGGTGGATTTTCTCGGGCCGGTTTGCCGATATGAAATGCCCAGTGGTGGTGGTTGCCGACCTGGGCAGCCCCAAATGCTGGACATGCGCTGCCGGGCGCAGCGGCCGGGTCGTCCCCGGCCGGGCCGGCGGAGAAAAAATACTGCTGCCGGGATTGACGTTCGGACGATGTTAGGATAGGCTGGAAACCGAACAGGAACCGAAAAGCTATCCCGTGGCCAACGCTGGGTTGGCAAGGTTTGCCGCGGGCCTGTCGGCCTCGGCCGGGTGGGCAGTTAGCCGGCCGGGGCCGGGGCCGCGGCGAG
Organism: uncultured Planctomycetales bacterium; assembly: GCA_965602635.1. Lineage (GTDB taxonomy): Bacteria > Planctomycetota > Phycisphaerae > SM23-33 > SM23-33 > CBFCZU01. The sequence goes on from CBFCZU010000084.1 coordinate 810, forward strand.
CCATGAAGGAAGTGGAGATGGACTGCGACGCGCCGATCTGCCAGTTCGGTCCGGGCGGCGACTACGTGCGGACGTATCCGCCCGGCTCGCGGCCTCTGGCTGCCGAGCCGGCCGGTGCCGCCGACGACGTCGTGGCCGAGCGGTCCATCCCGGCGGCGGCGCTGGGGCTGACCCCCCTGCCGCAGCTTCCTGCCATCCCGACGCCACGGACTGCTGCGATTCCAACGGCCCGCAATGAGGAGATCGACGATGCGGCCAGTCACGCCCCGGCAGATGGACATCCTCAGGTTCGTGCGAGACTTCCGCGCCAGGCACGGCTATTCCCCGACCATGCAGGAGATAGCCGACTACCTGGGCGTGAGCAAGGTAACCGTCTTCGAGCACGTCGGCGCGCTCGAAAAAAAGGGACTGCTGCTGCGGGGAGCCCGTCACAAGGCGCGCTCTTTGCAGATCTCCGATGAGGCGTCATTTCCCGACGAGGACCGCCCGACGCAGATCCCGCTCGCCGGTCGGATCGCGGCGGGCCACCCGCTCGAGGCCGTCGAGGACCGCGAGTCGATCGACCTGGAGGAGATGTTCGCCCGCCCGGGCGAGAGCTTCTGCCTGAGGGTGACCGGCGAGAGCATGATCGACGAGCAGATCCGCGACGGCGACTACGTCATCTGCGAGCGCCGCTCGGAGGCCCGCAACGGCGAGACGGTGGTCGCCCTGCTGGAGGGCGGCGAGGCGACGCTGAAAAAGTTCTACAAGGAGCGGGGGCGGATCCGCCTCCAGCCGGCGAACCCGGACTTCTCACCCATCTACGTTGACAACGCGGAGATTCAGGGGGTCGTCATCGGCGTCATCCGACGGCTGTAAGCGAGGGGTCCGGCGGCGCTACCGCCCGGCCGACGCGAGCTGCTCGCGGAGGGTCGCCTCGGCGAGGACGGCCGTCTGCGACTCGAAGCTCGCCCGGCGGCTGCGGTAGATGATGCCGATGGGGATTTCGTCACCCCACTTCAAGGCCAGCTCGAGGGCGGCCGCCCGGTCGTAGGGGTCGTGCGACTCGCCCACGGGCCTGACGCGGTCGCGGTACCACCTGAACGTATTGACGCGGTTGAATGACACGCACGGCTGGAGGATGTCCAGCAGAGCGAAGCCGCCTTGGTGGGTCAGGGCGGCGACCATCGTCTCGTGCAGGTGGTCGGCGTCGCCGGAGAAGGAGCGGGCCACGAAGGAGCATTCGTGCACGATGGCCAGGGCGAGCGGCTTGAGCGGCTGGCTGACCACGCCGCCGGTCTGGATCTTGGTGACGAAGCCCGGGTCCGAGGTGGGCGATGCCTGCCCCTTCGTCAGGCCGTAGACCTGGTTGTTATGGACGAATGCCTTGACGGTGATGTTTCGGCGGACGGCGTGGATGAAGTGGTTTCCGCCCTCGCCGTACATGTCTCCGTCCCCGCTGGTGACGACGACCTCGAGCTTGTGGTTGGCGAGCTTGATGCCGGTGGCCGCGGGCAGGGCCCGCCCATGGAGCCCGTTGAATACGTTGGCGGCGGTGTAGTGCGGCAGCTTGGCCGCCTGCCCGATGCCCGAGACGAGCACCAGGTTTCGGCGGTCGATCCCGGCCGATTCGATGGCGCGGTCGAGGGTCTTGAGGATGGCAAAGTTCCCGCACCCCGGGCACCAGGCCGGGGCGGCGTCAACAGGCCAATCGATCATGACCGGATCCTCTCAACGATTTCCTCGCCGGTGAAGGGCATCCCGTCGTACCTGGTCATCAGCTCGCAGCCGGAGAGTATGCCCTGCTCGCGAAGGATTGCGGCGAACTGCCCGGTGCAGTTGCCCTCGATGCAGACGATGCGTTTGGCCCGGGCGATGGCCTCGCCGGCGGCGCGGCCGACGTTCAGCGGCCAGAGCTGCCCGAAATGCAGCATGCCCGTGGGGAGCCCCGCGGCGTTGAGCGCGTCGGTCGCCTCGCGGCACGGGCCATACGTGCTGCCCCAGCAGATCATGAGCGTGGCGGCGTCGCCGGGCCCGTGGAGCTGCGGCGGTAGGGCCTCGGCCGTCATGGGCTCGAGCTTGGCCAGGCGCTTGTCCTGCTGGCGGACACGGACGCGGACGTCCTCGGTGATATGACCGGCCTCGTCATGCTCGTCGGAGTCGCAGACGACCAGCGCCCCTCCGCCGGGCACGGCCCGGGGGGAGACGCCGCTCGAGGCGCCGGCGTAGCGGACGTAATCGCCCGCCGGCTCGGCGACGACGTGCAGGTCGATCGGCCGCAGCGACCGGTCCAGCGCAGCGCCGTTGGTCTGCGCGTCAATGAGGTACTGGTCGGTCAAGATGAACGCCGGCGACTGGAACTTGTGAGCGGTCTGAAGCCCGCGGCGGGTCAGCTCGTAGGCCTGGGCGGCTGTGCCGGGGGCGTAGATGGCCCGCGGGAACTCGCCGTGCCCGGCGTGGAGCACGAGGTTCAGGTCCTGCTGTGCGGTTCTGGTCGGCAGGCCCGTCGCCGGCCCCGGCCGCTGGCTGACGAGGATGAATATAGGCAGCTCCATCATTCCGGCGAGCGAGACGCCCTCGGTCATCAGGGCGAAGCCGCCCCCGCTGGTGGTGGCCATGGCCGGCACGCCGGCGTATGCGGCGCCGCAGATCATGTTGACGGCGGCGATCTCGTCCTCCGCCTGCTCCACGACGATGCCGTACTCCTCGGCGACGCCCGCGAGGTAGGCGAACACGGCCGTGGACGGCGTCATGGGATATGCGGTGACGAGCTTGACCCCGGCGGTCGCGGCCGCCAGGCCCACCGCCGACGCGGCGTTGCAGACGTCCCGCGGCGCGCCCCCCGTGCCAGGCGCCTCGACCTTCCCGGCCAGCGCCGCCGCCAGCTCCGCGCCGCGCCGGGCGCAGAGCAGGTTCTTCTCCACGACCTCGCGGTCCTTCTTCTTGAACAGGACCTCCAGGTGCGCGGACAGGTCATCCAGGGGCAGGCCGAGAACGGTGAAGACCGCCCCGGCGGCGACCGTGTTGGCCATCACGGCCGAGCCGCCCGTCTGCCTGGCCGCGTCGGTGAAGGGCAGGGCTTGGGCCCCGCGGGCCTCCGACCCGTCGAACAGGGCCACGCCGCCGCCGGCGAGCTGCCCGCGGAGCGCCTCCAGCGCCTCGCCCGTCAGGGCCACCAGCAGGTCGGCCCGGCGGCGCCCGGAGAACAGTTCCTCGTCGCCGATGCGGACGTCGAACCAGTTCATCCCGCCTCGGATGCGCGACATGTAGCTCTGGGAGGAGAAGACGTGCATCCCGGCCCGGGCGAAGGCACCGACCAGCAGGTTGCCCGTGGTCTGCACGCCCTGCCCGGCCTCGCCGGCGATTCTGACGTTGACGTCCATGGCTTTTCCCCGCTTCCACAAGCGCAAGGTGCACTCTCGCCCGGATCGGGCCCCGTATGCGGGCGATATGCCCGCGGCGGCGGCAGGTGCCCTACTGCTCGAGAGAGAACTGGTCCTTCTCGGCGCCGCACTCCGGGCAGACCCAGTCTTCGGGCAGGTTCTCGAAGGGCGTGCCCGGGGCAATGTCGCCGTCGGGGTCGCCCTGCTGAGGATCGTAAACCCAACCGCACACGTCACAGACGTATCTGGCCATGTCAATATCCTTCCCTGTGACAACCCGGACCGATTCACCCGGCCGCGGAAGCCAGCTCCCGCGCCTTCCCGGCCAGTATTCTCCCGGCCGCGCGGCATTCGTCAAGCACCTCCTCGCCGGGAACGTTCTGCGACAGCAGCGGCTCGCGAAGGACGTCGAACTTCATCGCGGCGAGATATTCGCCCATGTCCTTGCCCGCGCCCTTCGCCCAACCGTAGGAGCCGAAGACGAACCCCGCCTTGCCGGCGGGCTTGAGGCCCTTAAGGTACGTCAGCGTGGCGGCGACCTGCGGCATCATCGTGCCGTTGAGCGTGGGCGAGCCGAAGGCGATGGCCGCCGCGTCGAGCACCTCCGTGGCTATGCGCGTATTGCCGGTCGATCGTACGTGCAGCAGCTTCGCCTCGACGCCCTCGCCCGAGGCGCCCTCCACAATGGCCTGCGCCATCATGGCGGTGCTCTGCCACATGGAATCGTACACCACCAGCACCTTCGCCGCCGGGCGCTGCACGATCCACTCCTGGTAGGCGGAGATGATCGCGCCGAGGTGCTTGCGCCAGATCACCCCGTGGCTGGGGGCGATCATTTCGATATCCAGGCCGGCGGCCTTCTCCAGCGTCCTGCCGATCGGAGAGCCGTAGAGCATGAGGATGTTGGCGTAGTAGCTCTTCGCCTCGGCCATGATGACGTCCAGCGGGTTCTCGTCGTCGAAGCGGTTGGAGGCCGCCAGGTGCTGGCCGAAGCCGTCCATGGAGAACAGCAGCTTCTCCTGCGGCACGTAGGTGGCCATGGACTCGGGCCAGTGGACCATCGGCGTCTCGATGAAGCTCAGCGTCCGCCGCCCGAGGGACAGCTCCTCGCCGTCGGCGACGATCTTGAACTTCCACCCGCCGGTGTCGTAGTGCCGGGCGAGGACTTCGCGGCACCGCTCGTCGCAGACCAGCTCGGCCTTCTCGCAGACGGCCATCACCGCCGGCAGCGACCCCGAGTGGTCCGGCTCGGCGTGGTTGCAGACGACGTAGTCCAGCGCGCCCGGGTCGATCACCTCGGCCACGTTGGCCAGCAGCCTGCCGGCGAACGGGGCCTTGACCGTGTCGATCAGCGCGGCCTTCTCGTCCTTGACGAGGTAGGCGTTGTAGGTCGAGCCGCGGTCGGTGCGGTATCCGTGAAAGTCACGGACGTTCCAGTCCACGAAGCCGACCCAGTAGATGTCGCTCTTCAGCTCGGTTGGCATGGGAACTCCTCACCTCACCGGTCACAGCTCCCGCACGGCCGCCAGGGCGGCGTCGTAGTCGGGCTCGTCGGTGATCTCGTTGACGAGTTGGACGTATCGGATAACGCCCTCGCGGTCAACGACGAAGATCGCCCGGGCAAGCAGCCGCAGCTCAGCTATCAGCACGCCGTATGCCTGGCCGAAGGCGGCCTGGCGATGGTCCGACAGGGTCACGACCCTATCGACGCCGGCCGCGCCGCACCATCGCTGCTGGGCGAACGGCAGGTCCATGCTGACCGTCAGGATCGCCACGTCCGGGCCCAGGGCGGCGGCCTCCTGGTTGAAGCGCCGCGTCTGGGTGTCGCAGACGGGAGTGTCCAGCGAGGGCACGCACGAGATCACCCGGACCTTCCCGGCGAACGACGAGAGCGAGACCTCCGCCAGGTCGTTGCCCAGAAGCTTGAAGTCGGGCGCCCGATCGCCGGCCTGGAGCCGCGGGCCGGTCAACGTCAGCGGCGCGCCCTTGAACGTGACCGCTGCTTCGCGCTGCTCCATCTCGTTTCCCCTTTCGGCTTGCCCGCCCCGGGCGGCTCAGCCGAGCATCGCCGCCAGGTCATCGGCCGGGGTGGTTATGGACATGATGTTGAACTTCTCCGCCAGGACGTTGAGCACGGCGGGCGTGACGAACGCCGGCAGGCTGGGCCCCAGGCGGATGTTCTTGATTCCCAGATGCAGCAGGGTCAGCAGGATGCAGACGGCCTTCTGCTCGTACCAGGACAGCACCATCGAGAGCGGCAGCTCGTTGACGCCGCAGTCGAACGCCCCGGCCAGCGCCTGTGCGATCTGCACGGCCGAGTAGGCGTCGTTGCACTGCCCGATGTCGAGCAGACGAGGTATTCCGCCGATGTCGCCGAAGTCGAGCTTGTTGAAGCGGTACTTCCCGCAGGCAAGGGTCAGTATGACGCAGTCGTCGGGCACGGCCTTGGCCAGGTCGGTGTAGTAGTTCCGCCCGCTCTTGGCGCCGTCGCAGCCGCCGATGAGGAAGAAGTGGCGGATGGCGCCGGCCTTGACGGCCTCGACCACCTTGTCGGCGACGCCCATGACCGCCGCGTGGCCGAAGCCGACGGTGATGGTCTTCTCCGGCTCGTCCTCGGCGAACCCGTCGGCCGCAAGCGCGGCCTCGATCACCGGCGCGAAGTCGCGGTCGGCGATGTGACGCACACCCGGCCAGGCCACCAGCCCGCAGGTGAAGATACGGCCGCCGTAACTGGCCTGGGGCTTCTGGATGCAGTTGGTGGTCATGAGGATCGCGCCCGGGAAGGCGGCGAACTCGCGCCGCTGGTCCTGCCAGGCCCCGCCGTAGTTGCCGACCAGGTGCTTGTGCTTGCTGAACTGGGGGTACCCGTGGGCCGGGAGCATCTCGCCGTGGGTGTAAACGTTGATCCCCTTGCCGGCGGTCTGCTCGAGCAGCTCGGCGAGGTCCTTCAGGTCGTGCCCGGATACGAGGATGCACTTGCCCGCCACCGGCGTGACGCGGACCTGCGTGGGAACCGGATCGCCGTAGGCGCCCGTGTTGGCCGCGTCCAGTATCGCCATCGCCTTCAGGTTCGCCTCGCCGCAGCGCAGGATCATGCCCAGCAGGGCGTCGATGTCGGTCGGATTGCCGCCCAGGTAGTCCATCGCCTCGTGGAGGAACGCATATACGTCGTCGTCCTCGACGCCGAGTATCTGGGCGTGGTCGGCATAGGCGGCCGTGCCCTTCAGCCCGTACGTGAGCAGCTCCTGAAGGCCGGTGACGTCCGCGCCGAGCGCATCGGAGCGGGTACGAACGCCGATCTCCTGTCCCTGTCGGATGAGTTCGGCCGGGTCCGAGGCAGGCTGCCAGGCCGCCGGGCCGTCAAGCTGCTCCGGCTCCCTGTCCGCCCCGGCGCAGGCACCTTCGTACAGGGCCCTGGCCTTGTCGCGCATGTCCGCGGCGCGGTTCAGCAGCTCTCGCAGCCGGGCCGGATCGAAGTTCACGTTCGTCACCGTGGTGAACAACGCCTCGACCACGAAGACGTCGATCGCCCTGTCCCTGGCCCCGCGCTGGCGGGCGCGGTGGGCGTAGGCGGCCACGCCCTTGGCGGCGTAAATCAGCAGGTCCTGGAGGGTGGCCGTTTCGGGATCCTTGCCGCAGACGCCGCCGGCGGTGCAGCCGGTGCCCTTTGCGGTCTGTTCGCACTGATAGCAAAACATGCTCATGTCAGGTTCCTTCAATTATGTTTGTCCCGGCATGGGATTCCGTCAACCGGCCAGTCGCCCATCCAGCTCGGCGATGTGCCGCATCTCTTCGTGAATGATCGCCTCGACCCGCTCCCTGCCGCCGACGTCGGGGACCAGCTCCCGCACGCCGACGTAGAAGACGATGGACTCCTTTTCCAGGCCAATGGCGATCCGGAGGACCTGCTCGATGGTCTCCTTGCCGGTCAGGGCCTCCGACGGGTCGGCCTGGACGTCGAAGACTCGCCCGTCGGCCATGGCCCGCAGGTACAGGGCGGACTCGTCCCCGGGCAAGGCGACGTCCGGCCCGCCGAACTCGCTCCGCAGCTCGGCGAAGCGCCGCTCGTGCGAGTCCTCCCATTCGGCCAGGCCCAGCAGCAGCTTCTTGGCGCTATCGTCGCCGGTCAGCTCGGCGGCCCGGCGGTAGAACTTCGCCCCGTTCCGCTCGATCTGGCCGGCCATTTCGAATATCTCCCCGGCATTGAAAGGGACGGTCATGACGGACTCCTCAAGTGGTTGCCGCTCCGGCCCACGCCGCGGCAGGCCACATCAGGCTTTCCACAGGCCGTGGAGGTTGCAGTACTCCCGGGCCACGACGCCCGCGGCCTCGACGGGAAAGAACGCCTCCGGCGCGTCGCCGGGCTTGAGGAACTGCCGATAGACCCGCCCGTCGGCAATCACCTCGATCCATTCGATGTAGTGCTTCTCCTCCATGGGATGCGCGGCCGAGCCGACCTTGACCTTGACGCCCCCATCGGCCGCCTCCACGACGGGCACGTGCTTCTCCTTCGCCGCGTCAACCGTGTTCTCCACGAGCAACTGCATCGGCTGGCCGCAACAGACGAGCTCGCCCGCGCCCCCGTCGAGCACCTCGGCGATGATTCCGCATACCTGACACTTGTAGACCTGTTGTCTTTCCGTAGCCATCGCTGCTCCTTTCAGATCGCCTGTCCTGATGAGACCTGGCAGCCCGCGCGGAGACTGCCCGCCAATGAAGCCCACCCGCCTGGTCACAGACGGGTCGAACAAATACGGAATCCTACCGTCCAGCGGGAGCCGCCGGGCAACCTTACCGACAGCGCGCCTCCCCGCCGCGGGCGCCGTCAGATTGCTACGGCAAGCGGGCAAAAGATGAGGCCCGCCGCGCCGCCACAGAGCTCTGTCAGTGATAAGGATATGCCCGATGCCAGCGCGGTTTCAAGCGGCGTTTGAAAAATCGCCCCCGCCGCCGCCGTTCCGCCCGGGCGACGTGCTTCTCCACCCGCCGGGCGTAGGCTATAATTCGGTGCCGCCAAAGCGGACAAGACGGGGTGAGTGAATCTACGGGCGTGTGGTGAATGAATGATAGCCGACATTGATTTCATCAAGCTGTCGGGAAGCGGAAACGACTTCATCTGCATCGACAATCGAGACGGGCGGTTCGACGGGCTGGTCTCCAGCGGCGAGGTGGGGCATTTCGCCAGGACGCTCTGCCACCGCGGGATGGGTGTCGGCGCCGACGGCATCGTCTTCGCCGAGAGCACCGACATCCTGCCCGAGGTGAACATCTTCTCCAGGTTCTTCGAGCCGGACGGCTCCGAGGCCGAGCTTTGCGGCAACGGCGCGGCCTGCTTCATCTACTGGGTGACCAACAACGGCTGGACCGGCGACGGGGAAGTGCACGTCCTCACCGCCGCGGGAGTCGTTCGCGGCCAGCGCACCGACACACGCTACGTCCGCGTCTGCCTGCCCCTGCCGGAGGACATGGCCACCGACCTGGAACTGACGGTCGATGGCAGGAACTGGAACTGCGACTACCTGCTCGTGGGCGTGCCTCACGCCGTAACCTACGTCCCTGACGTGGAGGACATCGAGGTGTCCCACTGGGGCAGGCTGCTCCGCCACCACGAGCGGTTCGCCCCCCGGGGCGCGAACGTCAACTTCGTGCAGGTCATCGGCGAGGGCGAGATCGCCGTGCGGACCTTCGAGTTCGGAGTCGAGGCCGAGACGCTGGCGTGCGGCACGGGCTCGGCCGCCGCCGCCATCCTCGCCGCCAGACGCTTTAACTGGCCGAGGAAGTACCTCACCGAGGCCGAGCCCGTCCGCATAAGGGCGCGCAGCGGCGACGTCCTGAAGGTATGGGCCACGCTCCATGACGACGGCACCTTCACAGACGTCTGCCTGGAGACCCTCGTCCGCGGCGTCTGCTCCGGCAGGCTCGACCCGGAACTGGCCGCCGAAGCCCTCGGCAGGAGCGGCGGATAAGGCCCGGCATGTTCAGCATCGACCAGAACTGCCACAGCCTCTGGGACGCCCTGCCCAAGCTCCAGGCGCTGGGCGGCAGGGGGATAGCCGTCCGGCACTTCATCGAGGACATCGACGTCGCCTTCACCTCGATCGGCTCGGGGGCCGGCGCCGATCAGCTCCGCCTGGCACGCGAGCGATACCATCACGGCGGCGCCGCCGACTGGGGGGCGGCGATGTTCTACAGCGAGTTCCTGGGCCGCCTGCCCGTGGACCTCCGCGACTGGGAGCCGCTAACCGCCCTCAAGACCAGCGCCCTGGCCCGGCAGCTCGGGCGATCGGTCGAGGACCTGTTCGACGAATTCTCGCCGAGCGACAACTGGCAGCTTGTCGGCCCCAGCTACGTCGGCGACCGCAGCCACCACCGCGTCATCGGCGACCTGACCGTGGCCGAGACCGCCAACCTGCTCGTCGCCCTGATGGACAAGGCCGCCGAGGACATGCTGCGAGCCTTCCCCGCCCCCGACGCCCAGGGCCGCCTGCGCGAGTGGCTCGTCCGCGAGCGAGGCCGACTCGACGGCTGGCTTGCCCGCCACGCCGACGGGAGGCTGGTCGATCTCTACCGCGCCTGGCTGATTGAGTACCTCGGCGAGGGCGTGGAGCTTGACCTTACCTCCAACCTGTTCGCCTGCCGGGCCGGGGCGGGGCGCTCCGAGATGCTCGAGATCTTCCTCGCCGACTACGACCTGGCGGCCGGGCTGTACAACGAGGCCATCGCCCAGACCGGCGTCAGGCTCCGCCCGCTGAACACGGCCGACGGCGAGCTGCCGTTCTTCGCCGCCCTGGACCATCAGGGCCACTTCGTCCGGACGGGCGCTTTCTTCCGCTCCGGCGAGCTGGTGATCGGCGAGCGGTCGTTCCGTCTTGCGGCCGGCAATCGCCCGCCGCTGGAGGCCCTGGCCGAGGCGGGCGTCCGCAGCCTGGCGGGCAAGGCGATCGTCCTGGCCATCCAGGTTCGGATGGGGGATGCGGGCGGGCCGCTCGCGCTGCCGTATGGCGGCTCGCTTTACATGCCGGCCTCGCACCGCCTGGCGGAGAAGCTGGCGGCGGCCGGCCTGCTGACCGCCCCGCTCAGGCCCATCGTCCGCGTCCGCTTCCGCCTGCTTGAGAGGATGCGGTCGGTGGACACGACCATCCGCCTGCCGGAGCACCTGGCGGAGGCATTCGGGCGAGGCGAGCTTCCTGCCAGCGAGTTCGCCGAGGCCTGCCCAGCCCTTTCGGCAGAGGCCGCGGGCCGGCTAGAGTCGCTCAAGACGCCGCAGGGCAGAAAGCAATGGCAAGGCCGATGCTTCCCCGTGCAGGTCGCCGAGCTGGCCGAGATCGACCAGCGCCGCCGGGAGCTGGCCCGGGCCGGGCCGGACCCGGAGAAGATCCGCCCACTCTCCCACCGCGCCAGGGCGCTGAAGGCGGAGCTGCTGGACCTCGGCCTCAGGCAGATCGCCCGCGACTACCAGCTCAGCCGGATCGACTACTGGGACTCGCGCGGGGCAATTTGCCCCTGGGCCGTCGCGCTGGGGGGCGAAAAGTTCTATAATGACATTATCCGGCAGGCGGAGGTGTACGAGGAGACGTCGCGGAACGATGAGTAGAGCCAAGCGCATCCGGGAGCATTACGAGCCGAGGATCATCCCCGGGCGGAAGAACTACGACGTCCTCGACTGGGCCAGCGCCCGCTCGCAGCGAGCCCGTTTCGCCGTGCTGGCGCGAAGCGTGGAGCTGGACGGCAAGAGCCTGCTCGACGTCGGCTGCGGGCTGGGCGATCTGCTGGCCTTTCTGACCGACCGCGGCATAGCCGTCCAGTACACCGGAGTTGACATAGTCGCCAAGATGGTCGAGCGGGCGGGGCGGCAGTTCCCGGACGCGAGGTTCATCCACGCCGACCCCTTCACGGAGGACCCCTTCGGCGAGGAGCGGTTCGACGTGGTCTTCTGCTCAGGCACGTTCAACCTCGACCTCGGCAACTTGCGGGAGTTCGTGCCGCGGGCGCTGAAGCGGCTGGCCGGGTGGGCCCGCGAGTACCTGGTCTTCAACCTGCTGCACGTCCGCGCGGCCGGCTACGGCTACTGCGCTTACTACGATCCGGCCGAGGTGCTGCCGTGGGTCACGCCGATAGCGCGCGAGGTCCAAGTGATCGACGACTACCTGCCCAACGACTTCACCGTCATCTGCCGGCTGGGCGACCGGGGCGGCACGCCCGCCCGCTGACGCCCCCCGCTCAAGGCCGAACCGGGCCCTTCCAGACGCTGCCGCCGAACGTCGTCACGTAGATCACCGAATCGTCCGTCGGGTCGAAATGGACCCGGTGTGCCTGGGCGAAGGGCAGGCCGGCGAACACCTTCCAGCTCTTGCCGGCGTCGGTGCTCAGGAACAGGCTGCCCTCCGGGGCGTCGCTCCAGCCGCAGCAGGTGGCGTATATCCAGCCCTTGCGCTTGGGGTGGAAGTACGCGCCGAAGTGGGTGGCGCGCTTACGCATCACGCGCTTCCACGTCGTGCCGCCGTCGCCGGTGCGGTACAGCCCGCCCTGGGGCGGCTCGCCGCGCGGCCCGTCGCACGCGCCGACGTAGATCACCCGGCTGTCGGCGGGGTCAACGCCGAAGTCCTTGGGATACACCAGCGGGCAGGACTTGTTCACCAGCTCCCAGCTCTCGGCCCCGTCCGTGGAGCGGTACAGCCCCACGCCCTTGGTGGTGAAAGGCCCGTTGGCGGGCACCCGCATCCCGGTGATCAGGGCGAACAGTGTCCCGTCGCCGTGCAGCATCAGCCGGCAGATGCGCATGTTTGCCGGGTGGCCGAGACCCTTGCTCTTGTTGGTCCAGCTCGCCCCGTCGTCGGTGGACTTATACACGCCGTGATCGTAGATGGCCGCGTAAAGCGTCCGCTTGCCCTTGGGGCTCTTGGGGTCGAGGACGACCGAAAGCGCCGGCCTCTCCGGCACGCCTTTCCGCAGCGCCTTCCACGTCACGCCGAAGTCCTCGCTCACGCATATGCCGCCCGGCGCCCTGCTTCGCCCGCTGCCCCGCCAGATCGAGTTCTCGTTGGGGATGTCGTGATGCCCGGAGAAGACGCCCCATATCTTCCCCGCGGCGGCCGGATCGAACGCCAGCTCGTAGCAGGTGTTGATCCATCTGCCGGGGATGGGGAAGTCGCCGCCATCCTCGTCGCCGTGCTTCTTGCCCGGCCCCCACCACCGCCACGTCCGCCCGCGGTCGAGCGAGCGGGCGAAGCCGATGTCCGTGTAGGCGATGTAATGGCGCTTCGCCTCGTGGGGATCGACGTAGTAGTTCCAGGTCGTCGTCACCACCAGCCCGTTGTTGAGCCAGGTGACGTCCTTGTCGTCGGTGGCGTCGCCGGCCCTGACGGCGTGACCGGCCTTCCAGGTCTTGCCGGCGTCGGTGGTGAAGAACATGAACATGCCGTCCGTCCGCATCACCACGTCCGGATCCACCGGGCTCATCTCCATCCGCCCGGGGCCCGAGACCCAGCTCGTGCCGCGGTAGCTGGTCATCCAGTCCAACGCCACGTTGAGCTGCTTGAACCGCGGATCGACGAAGAACGTGTCGATCCACTTTCCCCCGGCGTCGTCGGTGCGATAGATGGTGCTGTGGTTGGGCGGAAAGTAGCTCGTCCCCCCGCAGGCCACGTACGCCCGCCGGGGGTCGGCGTCGCTGGTGAGGATGTGCGAGTAACGCGGCAGGTTAGGCCGCCAGGGGCTCGTGCCCTTGGTCTGGATGTTGATCCTGGGGTTCATGCACCGCCGCCAGGTCTCGCCGCGGTCGGTCGAGACGTACACGCCGCCGGCGAGCTTGCCCTTCTCGACCCAGCAGGAGACGGTGGAGTAGAGGATCGTCGCCTTGCCGTCCGATCCGCCGGCGAAGCTGGTGAGGCGCTTGCCCTCGGGCAGCCCCTTTCTCTTCAGGACGAAGCTCTTGCCGCCGTCGTCGGAGCGGAACGCCCCCGCCACCGTCCCCACGAAGTACGTCCGCCCCTTGACCCCGGTGCGGTCGGCGGCGAAGCGGAACACCCGCCCCTTGACGCCCTTTGCCTTCTGCCAGGTACGGCCCTCGTCGTCGGTAAACAGCACCTCGCCGCGCTCGGTGCCCAGGAAGAGCCGCCCCGGGCGGTCGCGGTCGATGAACATCCGGGTGATGACACCCGCGTCGGGCTGCCTGGCCTTGGGCAGCAGCTTCCACCTCCTGCCGTTATCGCGGGTGACGTAAACGGCGGCGGCCTGGTAGCCGCTGAGGGCGTAGATCACGCCCCGCCTGACGGGGTGGAACAGCGGCGGCGCGCCGCGCATGGCCGAGCCGATCTGCCTGTGGTGGATCATCCTCCACATCCGCCCGCCGTCGCGCGAGATGTACCGCCCGCCCATGTCGCACTCGGCCATCATCATCTTCGGATCGTGCGGCGAGACGACCGGGTTGAACAGCCCGCCGCCCCCGCACAGACCGACCGGGGACCACTTGCCCGCTTGCCCCTCCGCCCCCGGCAGCGCGCTGCACCCGGCGCAGATCGTCAGGATCAGGACTGTGTGTCTGAACATAGTGTGTTTCCTCTCCCTGTTCGCTGGGTCCAGATCTCACCCGACAGCCGACGCGGCGATTATCACTCTGCCTACCCCGCCACGCAAGTCGCCGGCCCCCGCGGCCCCGGCAACCCGGCCAACTGCCTTGACACCTCCGCCGCCGGGGGCTAGGTTCTCTTTGCGATATGCCGGCTCTTCTAGTCTGTCCGGCAGAGGGGCCTGGCGGGAGGCAAGGCTCGGACCCGGAAGGCACGGATGCACCGGCATGAGCTGACGGATGAGCAATGGGACGCGCCGAAGGATGTCTTTTCGCCTTGGTCTGGAGGTCCGCCGGCCGCCGAGTGAGTCCGTATGGCATCCCAGCAGCAGCCTAGACAGAAAGCCCTGACCGCCCGGAGCCTGTTCGTGGCCGTGAGCATGGTCCTGCTCTGGACGCTGGGGTGCTGCTTCATGGTCGCCACCGGCTCGGTGCGGTCGCAGCACCTGCTGATGATCGTCGGGTTCGGGGCGGTCCTGACGATCTTCCTGCTGCAATTCCCTTACCTGTTCGTGGCGGCGGTGGTCGTCACCTTCCTGGGGACGGGCGGGTACATGCTGGCGGGGGCGCCGCGCGACGAGTACTCCGTGCTGATCGGCGGGCTGCTGCGGTCGCTGCCGGTGCCCGTGATCCTGTGCGCATTTGCGGTCTGGCTGCGCCGCAGGCCGCTGCATCGCGGGGAGCTGGCGGTGGTGTACGCCGCCGTGGCGGTCGCCATCCCCTGGTGCATCTCCATGCGCGCCGTCATCCAGAGCAGCGCCGCCAACCTCTTCGAGATACAGCGCGAGTCCGAGGAGCACCTCTACACCTGGGCCCGGGATCTGCCCTGGTGGGCGCCGTCCGTCCAGGCCGAGCCGCTGCCGGAGGTCCCGAAGGGCAAGCAGCTCTCGCCGCGGGAACTGGCCGCCCGCGAAGCCGAGGCGAAGCGCCGCGCCGACGAGGCCGAGCGAATCACCCGACGGAACATCACCGGCTTCGCCAGAGGCAACGGCGGGCGGGTCGCGTGGCGATACTGGTGGAAGCCGATCGCCTATTGGACGGCGATGTGCTTCGCCTGGCAGGGAATGCTCATGGGGCTGCTGCTGCTGTTCCGCAAGCGCTTCATCGAGCACGAGCGGCTGCCGTTCGT
>CBFCZU010000085.1:0-15851 GCA_965602635.1 uncultured Planctomycetales bacterium
GGAATCGCTAGTAATCGCAGATCAGCTACGCTGCGGTGAATGTGTTCCTGAGGATTGTACACACCGCCCGTCAAGTCATGGAAGCTGGTAGCGCCCGAAGTCGCCTCGTTACAGGGGTGCCGAAGGTGAGATCGGTGACTGGGACTAAGTCGTAACAAGGTAGCCGTAGGGGAACCTGCGGCTGGATCACCTCCTTTCTAGAGGATATATCTAGACGCCGTATGGTGGGCCTTAACCCCCCACCGCCAGAGCGATCTGGCCGGCAGAAATGTCAACGCAACCTCGTCCGCCGAAGCTTCGGCGAAGGTGGATAGCCCCGCGGCAACGCGAGGCAAAGACGGCACACTATTCTTCACATAACCAAGCCCCGTCCCCAGCCGGACGGGGCTTTTCGTGCGCGCTGGTAGCCTGAGCGGGAATTCCGAATACTTCAGTCGCCCGCCTTGGGGGCCAGGCGATACAGCCTCCCCGGCCAGTTGACGTAGCTGGTCTCGTTGACCAGCTCGGTCTCGGAATCGACGTCGAAGAACTCCCGCACCTTATCCAGAATTGCCTGCGGGTCGGAGGTGTCGAGCACCTCGTACCGCCGCGGGTTCACCTCGGCGCACTCCAGGTAGAAGCTGCCCCCCGGCTTGAGCACCCGCACGACCTCCCGCAGGAAGCGGTCCAGGTCGTACACGTGGTCGATGGAGTTCGTGAAGGCCACGTCGAAGCAGCCGTCGGGGAACTGGATGTCGTGGAAGTCGCCGTGCAGGACGTGCGGGTTGTCCGGCCCGGGGGCGATATCTATGCCGACGGCCAGGGCGCCCAGGGCCTTGAAGGCCCGAACCTCCCCTCCCAGCCTTGCGGCCAGGCAGAGCACGCTCTTGCCGCCAAAGTCGCCCGCCTGGGCGAACCTCGCGCGAACGACCTGCTCGTACTCGGCGTCGCTGCGCCGGATTCGGTCAATGCGGCGTGGCAGCTTCTCGGCCTGGTGCCGCAGGTAGCTGTCGTAGCTGTCGTACTTGCGCCTCCGGACTCCCGGAGCGGCGACGTCCTCGAACTCGCCCGTCTCGCCCGGGCGGCTGGAGCCCAGCAGCTTTCGGATTCTCCGTCGCAGCTTCCTGAACATGGCCGGAGGATATGCCGCCCCCCGCCGGAGCGTCAAGACGTTTGGCCCCGCGCGATCCGCTCGAGGGCGCGGCTGTGGTATCGCCCCAGGAGCAACTGGGCGGCGACGGCCCCGCAGCCGGCGAGGAACATGTCCCACTGGGTGTCCCACGGGTCGCCCTGGTGGGCGAGGAATGCCTCCGCCGCGGCGCCGGTCGCCAGGGCCGACCACCACTCGATGAACTCGTACATCGCGCTGACGGCCAGGCAGGCGGCGAGCACCAGGAAGAACAGCCACTTGCCCGCCCGCAGCGGCGAGGTGCGCAGCAGCAGCTCGCGGGCGATAATCGCCGGGGCGAAGCCCTGGAAGAAATGCCCGAAGCGGTCGTAGTGGTTCCTCGCCAGTGAGAAGGCGTCGCGGAACCACTCGCCGACGGGCACGCGCGGGTAGGTCCAGTGCCCGCCGAAGACGAGTATCAGCCCGAACCACCAAGCCAGCACGTACGCCAGCGTGGTGAAGCGGAACCGGCGGTAGGTGGCGGCGAGTATGGCCCAGCCGATGACGGCCGGCAGGACCTCGGCGACCCAGGTCGCCCGGTCGTAGGGGCCTATGCCGGACCATACCAGCACCGCCGCGGCGCTGATGAGCAGCAGCAGATGGACGTGTCTGGCGGCCATGGTCGCCCTCTGACTTGCGGGCTGAGAATACCCGCCCGGCCGGGCAATGCAAGACGCAGGCGGCCCGACCCCCGGCAGCGGTGTTGAAATCGCCGCCCCCGGGCGGTAGATTGCCGCGTTGAGATTCGCAGCGAGGAAGGGAAAAGGCAATGGACTACAGACGAGTGATACCGTGTCTGGACGTCAAGGACGGGCGGCTGGTCAAGGGCGTCCACTTCGTGGAGCTGAAGGAGGTCGGCGACCCGGCCGAGGCAGGCGCCGCCTACAGTCAGGCCGGGGCCGACGAGCTGGTCTTCCTGGACATCACCGCCACCGTCGAGGCCCGCAAGACGATGCTCGACGCGGTCAGGCGGACCGTGGAGGGGATCTCCGTGCCGCTGACCGTCGGCGGCGGGATCGCCAGCACCGACGACATGGCGCGGCTCTTCGACGCGGGCGTCAGCAAGGTCTCGATCAACACCGCGGCCGTGAGGGACCCCGACCTCGTGGCCGAGGCGGCCGGGAAGTTCGGCTCCGAGCGGCTGACCGTCGCCATCGACACGCGCAAGTCGGGCGACCTCGCCTCGGGCTTCGAGGTGATGGTCAGCGGCGGGCGGGAGGGAACCGACATCGACGCCGTCGAGTGGGCCAGGAAGGCCGAGTCGCTCGGGGCCGGCGCCATCCTCCCCACCAGCATGGACGCCGACGGCACGCAGGACGGCTATGACATCCCCATGACCCGCGCCATCGCCGACGCGGTCTCGGTGCCGGTAATCGCCTCCGGCGGCGCCGGCGAGCTGGAGCACCTATCCGAGGCCGTCCTCGAAGGCGGCGCCGACGCCGTGCTCGTCGCCTCGATCGCCCACTTCGGCAAGTTCACGATCCGCCAGATGAAGGAGCACCTCGCCGGCAAGGGCATCCCCGTGCGCCTGTAGAGGCTACCTCGTCTTGAGCGGCTCGTCGAAGAGCTGGTCGTTGAAGTAGTGGTCGGGCCAGCCGGCGGCGCGGCGGTTGAGTGCCTCGCCATGGCGGGCGCGGGCGAGCCGCTGCGCGTCGTCGGGGGCGATCCGCCAGGGGTAGCTGTAGCGGCGATGCTCCCACACGAAGTAGTTGCCGATGGCCATCGCCTCGCGCGGGTGGAAGTAGCAGTCGCGGTTCCGCGCCATCTCCCGGGCGACGTTCCGCGGGTCGCGCTGCTCGGTGCCGAAGGCGATTGCCGGCGGGCGGCAGTCGGCCCAGACCTCCGCCGGCTGGCGCTCGAACAGACCCGGGTCGCACAGCAGCTCCCACGCGCCGGCCGGCTCGTCGCGGTCGTTGACCGGCGCGATGCCCTTCATCGGGTCGATCCAGCCCCACTTGCCGTCCGCGCAGACCTCCGTCATCATGTGCCCCGAGATGTGCGAGCAGTGCAGCCTTGCGGGCAACCCCGCAATCTGGCACAGGCACACGTACAGCCGCGATACCTCGTTGCACATCACCGCGCCGCGCTTGAGCAACTCCTCCTCCGTGCCGCCCGTGAACAGACCCGGAGCGGCCAGCCCGTGGTCCTGGTTGTCACGCACGCGCCGCATCAGGGCCAGGGCCTTGTCGCGCTGGCTCATCCCCTCGCGTGCGTGCTCGGCCGCCAGGGCCTCGAGCATCGGGCGCGAGCCGCGAACGTAGCCGATCTCAGGCGGAGTGTAGCCGGAGTAGAGATACTCCGCCGTCCGTTCGTTGAGGGCGATCTGGTCGTCGATCACCTCCACGTCCACGCCGCCGGCCTCGCCGTAGAAGCCCAGCACGCGCTCCAGCCACATCTCGCAGCCCCGGCGGGTGAGCGGGTCATCGATCAGGGCCATCTGGTTCCGGCCGCGCTGCCTCTCAAACATCGGCTGCCTCCTCAGTCAATGGCGCCAGCGGCCGACCAGTGTAGCCTCGGCCGGCGAGGCGGTCCAGAGGGCCATCGCCGCCGAAAGCCTGGCCGTCTACCCCGCAGGCACGTAGAATCCCGGGGACACCGGCATGGCCAGACACATCGGCATCGTGGCGTGCAGCGCCGAGGGGCGGCCCTGAAGCAGCCGCGGCAGTAGCGCCGCGAACCCGGCCCCGCGAAGAAATGGAAGCGATCGAACTAGTCATCCTGATCGGCATTCAGGCCTCTGGCAAGACGACCTACTACCGGCGGCGCCTGGAGGGCGAGTACCTCCACGTCAGCCTGGACAACTGGCGGGGCAAGGGTAACGTCCGCGGGAAGGAGCGCGAGGCGATCCTGGCGGCCCTGGCCTCGGCGGGCGCCAGCGGCGGGCAAGTCCGCGGCGTGGCCGTGGACAACACCAACACGACGGCACAGACCCGGCGGCGGTACTTCGACATGGCGGGCGAGTTCACAGCCGCGACCGGCAAGCCCGTGAGCCTGACGGCGTACTTCTTCGACGCCGACCTGGCAAGCTGCCTGAAGCGCAACGCCCAGCGCCCCGCCGACGCGCCCGCCGGCGTGCCATACTTCGTCCCGCCGGCGGCCATCGCCGGCTTCCGGAACCGCCTCCAGCCGCCGAGGTACGAGGAAGGCTTCGCCCGGGTCCGCCGGGTGCGGATCACGGACGACGGCGGCTTTGCGGTCGAGGACGTCCCCCGCCCGTGAGGGCCGGCCGGGCGTCAGCGGCCGTCGGTACCATCGGCCAAGGAGAAACGTGCCATGCAACACAGCGCACTGCTGTCGTCGGCGTTCGCCGCCGTGGTTCTACTCGTCTGCCTGCCTCGCATGGTCCGCGCTGCCGGTGGCGATGGGGTCGTCTTCTCCTGGTCGCCGGGCGACGCTCAGGCGGCCACCGCCGCCGGCAAGGCCGAGATGACGCCGGGCAAGAACGCCCGCAACCTCGACTGCCCCGCCGGCGGCGCCCTGTGGGCAGGCGACGGCGGCCTGATCGGCAGGGGCAAGGTCCGCCTCGGGACGATACCCCCACAGGGGACGATCAGCCTGTGGGTCAGGCTCAACCGGCGGATCCAGGTGTGCCCCAAAGGCAAGCGGGTCGCCGCCCGGCTGCTGCACTGCGAGGACCTCACGATCCACCTGCGCGAGAACGACAACGGCGTCTCCGTGGACGTCGAAGGGGGCAACGAGGTTCGCCGCCCGCGGGTGCGCGGCCTGGCGTCGTTCGACCTGACCCACCTGCGGAGCGGGCAATGGTATCACCTGGCCATCCGCTACGACGCCCCGAAAGGCCAGTGGCGGCTCATCCTCAACGGCGTCCTCCAGCCCGAGCCGTGGTTCTTCGGGCCGTTCAGGTTCCGCAATCTGACGAGGAGCATCGAACTCAACGGCCTGATGGCACCCCGGGCGGGCAAGGCCAAACCCGCGAGCGTCGCCCTGGGGCCGGTCACCTGGCGAGCGGGCGCCGCCGAGGCGAAGGACGTGCTGAGGCGGCTCAAGGCCGTCAAGGGATGGAAGCTCCCGCCCAACCGCGGCGAGGGCGTGCTCGACAAGGCCGAGGACTTCGACGGCGAGGCACTCGCGGGCGAGGTGCTGTTCAAGGAGGCATTCGACAAGCCGCTCGACATGGGGCAATGGGTCCTGGAGGGCCCCGCGCGGCTTGAGGTCAAGGCCGGGCGGCTGAAAATCCACGCCGACAAGCACTGCGTGCTGTGGCTCAAGAGGAAGCTGCCCCGTGACTTCGTCGCCGCCTGGGACGTCCAGCCCAGCCAGGTCGATGGGCTGGCGATCGTGTTCATCTCGGCGATGGGCACACCGACCAAGGCCGGCCGGCAACGCGACCTGTTCGACCCGTCGCTCGGGCGGCGCGACGGCGACTTCCGCCAGTACACGCGCGGCGACATCCGCTGCTATCACTTCTCCTACTACGCCGGACTGCGGGGCTCGGCCAACATGCGCAAGAACCCCGGCTTCTTCATGGTCGGCATGGGCCCGGAGCTGATAGGCTCGAGGATGGCCCGCGGGGCCAAGGGCCCCTTCCGCGTGGTGGTGGTCCGCCGCGGCAGCCGCATCGAGTGCGCCGTGGACGGGAAGCGGTTCCTCGTGTTCGCGGACGACGGGAAGACCTACGGCTCGGCCCACGGGGCGGGGTACCTGGGCCTGCGGCAGATGGGACACAGCAAGATGATCGCCTACGACAACCTCGTCGTCCGGAAGCTCAGGAAGTGAGCCCCGCCGGTGGCGAGTTGACTTGGCCCCCGCGCGGCCTTAGCATGCCCGCTTTCCGCCAGTATGGAGAGTGAGTAATGAAGGCTGTGAATCCGTTCACCCGCGCCGGGCGATGGTACAGGGCTAACCTGCACACCCACACCACCACCTCCGACGGTGACGTCCCCCCTGCCGAGGCCGCCGAGCTGTACCGCAAGGCCGGCTATCACGTCCTGGCGCTGACCGACCACAACCGCACCAACGACGTGAGCGGCATGTCGCGGAAGAACTTCCTGGTCGTCAGCGGGATCGAGTATCACCCGGCCTGCCCGACCACGGACAACCCCCACCACCTGGTGGGCATCAACGTCCCGCACGGGTTCAGCTTCGACAAGCCCTACCCGGATGACGGCAACGCCTGCATCCGCGCCGTCCGCGCCGCCGGGGGCGAGTCGTTCCTGGCCCACCCGCTCTGGTGCGGGCACCGCTACGAACACTACGCCTACCTGAAGGGCTTCCTCGGCCTGGAGGTGTACAACACCACCTGCGACAAGATCGCCCGCTCGGCCGGCGATGCCGACTGGTGCCACCTCCTGGACGCCGGGCGGATGCTGGGCGGCCTGGCCGTGGACGACAGCCACCGCGCCATCGACCGCTTCGGCGGCTGGACGTGGCTGCGGATGAAGAGCCTGACCGTCGCGGAGGTGATGAAGGCCCTGCGCGGCGGCTGCTACTACAGCTCCACCGGGCCGACGATAAGCGACTTCCGCGTCCGCGGCGGCAAGGTCGAGGTGAGCTGCTCGCCGGTGGAGTTCATCTACCTTAGCGCGCTGGCCTACCGGGGCGCCCGCCGCAAGGCCGAGGACGGCAAGGCCATCCGGAAGTTCTCCTGCCCGGTCGGGGAAGACTGGACCTACGTGCGGGCCGTCGTGGTGGACCACCGCGGGCGGAAGGCCTGGACCAACCCGATCGCCCTGTAGGGCATCTCGCGGCTCGCCGTCCAACTGCTTTGCCCGGCGGGGAAACGTCGGTATGATATGGGCTCACCCATGCAGACCAAGCGGATAGCAATTCTGGGCTCGACGGGCAGCGTCGGGCGGCAGGCGCTGGAGATCATCGCCGGAGAGGAGCGATTCTCCGCCTGCGCCCTGGCGGCGGGGAGCAACTGGGAGCTGCTGGCCGAGCAGGCGGGCCGCAGCGGCGCCGAGTTCGTGGCCATTGCCGACGCCGCCCGGGCCGACGACCTGGCCGCCGCCCTGCCGACCGGGGCCGAGCTGCTCACCGGCGATGACGCCCTCGGCGAGCTGGTCCGCCGGGCCCGCCCCGACATGGTCCTGACGGCGGTGGTCGGCTCTGCCGGGCTGGCGCCGACGCTGGCGGCCATTGACTGCGGGGCAGACCTGGCGGTCGCCAACAAGGAATCGCTCGTCATGGGCGGTGCGGTGATCATGCCGGCCGCCCGCCGAGCCGGCGTCCGCGTGCTCCCGGTGGACAGCGAGCACTCGGCCATCTTTCAGTGCCTTGCCGGGCATCGACGCGAGGACGTGCGGAGGATCGTCCTGACGGCCTCGGGCGGGCCCTTCCGCACCCACACGGCCGAGCAGGTCCGCGACGCCAGCCTCAAAGAGGTCCTCAACCACCCCACCTGGCGGATGGGCAGGAAGGTTACGGTGGACTCGGCCACTCTGATGAACAAGACGATGGAGGTGGTCGAGGCGCACTGGCTTTTCGATCTGCCGGGCGAGCAGATCGAGGTGGTGATTCATCCCGAGTCGGTGGTTCACGGGCTGGTTGAGTTCCGCGACGGCAGCGTGCTGGCGCAGATGGGCCAGCCTTCGATGGCAACGCCCATCGCCTTCGCGCTATACTATCCTGAGCGGGCGCCCCGGGCGGCGGCGGAGCTGGGGCTGCCGGCGCTGGGGAGCCTGCACTTCGAACCTGTTGACCAGGAACGATTTAGAGCCCTCCGGCTGGGCTACGAGGCGATCCGCCGGGGCCCCGCGGCCGGCGCCGCCCTCAACGCCGCCAACGAGGTAGCCGTGGAGGCCTTCCTCGCTGGAGAGTTACAGTTCGGACGCATCGTGGAGATTGTCGAAGAGGTCTTGAACCAGGCGGGCCTAAAGACCGAAGTATCTTTAGACATGCTGCTTGCCGCTGACGCCGACGCACGACGGCTGACCCGGGAAACCATCGCCCGCGACGCCTCACGCTCCGGCAAGGCAGCCAGGCCGGCAGTCTGACCTCTAGTTACGAGCGGCTCACTATCGCGGGCAATAGGCTGACATGAATATCCTCGCTTTCGACATCGGTTCCATCTGGTCGCAGTACATCTGGCCGATCCTGCTGTTCGTGATCGGGCTTGAGCTGGTCATCTTCGTCCACGAGCTGGGCCACTTCCTCGCCGCCAAGTGGGCGGGCGTCAAGGTCGAGGAGTTCTCCCTGGGCTTCGGCAAGAGGCTTCTGGCCTTTCGCCGGGGCGAGACAGAGTACCGCATCAACATGGTGCCGGTGGGCGGGCTGGTCAAGATGCTGGGCCAGGACGACTTCGACCCCATGGCCACGGCCGAGGGCGAGGAACGCTCATGGCATCGGGCAAAGGGGCGGCACAAGCTGGTGATCCTCTCGGCCGGGGTCGTCATGAACGTCATATTCGCGGCCTTGCTGTTCGTGGTCGTGTACCTGATAGGCATACGCTTTACCGCGCCCGTGATGAGCTGGCCCAGGCAGGGCTTCCCGGCCGACAGGGCCGGCCTGAGGCCCGGGGACCGAATCGCCGCCATCGACGGCAAGCCCATCCGCCGGTTCGGCCAGATAACGATGAAGGCCATCCTCAGCGACACCGACGAGGAATTCTGCCTGACGGTGGCCCGAACACTCGAGGACAAGGAGTCCCGCTTCGACGTCACCCTGAAGCCCAAGAAGGGCGACGTCGGGCGGTTTGGAGAGCATCCCATCTTTGGGATAACCTGGGCGTCTGACACGACCATCGACAAGCCGGGCGAGCACGGATACGTCGGCCAGGAGAGATTCGAGGAGGACGACAGGATTGTCCAGGTGGGCGGCCAGCCGATCGAGCGACTCTTGGAGGCGCTGCCGATACTCCAGGCCAACGCGGGCGGAGAGATCGAATACGTCGTCGAGCGGAACGGCCAGCAGGTACCGGTCAGAGTCACCCTGTCCACGATATTGCGGATCACGAGCGGCGATATCGACGAGCAGTTGGAGATCCTCGGCATGTCGCCGCGGATTCGCATCGGCTGGGTGGATAAGGGCTCCCCCGCGGGCAAGGCCGGGCTGAAGGTCGGCGACGTCATCGTTGACTATGCCGGCAAGGGCGCGCCCAGCCGCTCCGAGCTGCTGCAGGTGAGCAAGGAGTTCGCCAAGAAAGAGACGCCCATCCGGGTGCTGCAAGATGGCAAGGCACTCGACCTGAAGATCACTCCGAAGCTCAGGAACGACATGGGGCTGATCGGGATCGCGCCCGAGCCCGAGTTCGACAAGCTGTTCGTGGCGAGGGTGCAGGCCGACTCGGCCGCCGCCAAGGCGGGCATCGTCGAAGGCGCCGTGCTGACAGAGGTCAACGGCGCCCCCGTGGCCACCTGGCCGGAGCTGTACGCCGCCCTGCGCTCGGCCGGGGACAAGGCTGTCACCCTGGCCTACACGCTCGAGGGGGAGGATCGCACCGCCGACTTGGGCGTCCTGAGCAAGACGGTCTTCGATCCCGACAGGTACTGGGTGGACACGCCCGCGATCACGGCGTTGCTCGCGCTTAAGACCCCTCTCCTTCGCGCCGACCCGCTCCAGGCCCTTGCCTGGAGCACCGAGGACACCGGCATGTGGATGGTGTCGGTGTACAAGACCCTGCGGAACATCGCCAAGGGGCGGGCGAGCACCAAGGGCATCAGCGGCCCGGTCGGGATCGGCGTCATCGCCGTAGTCAAGGGCCGGGAGGGTGTGATCGACCTGGCGTACTTCATCGCCATGCTCTCGGCGCTGGTGGCGGTGTTCAACTTCCTGCCGCTGCCGATGCTCGACGGCGGGCACGTGGTGCTGGTGTTCGTGGACAAGCTCCACAGGCTCCTTCGCGGGCGGCCGCTGTCGGCGAAGGTTTACGCCGGCGTTCAGATCGTCGGCCTGGTGCTGATCCTGGGAATATTCCTGGCAATCACGTTCCAGGACGTCGCCAGGTGGGTCTTCGGCAGGTGGTAAGAGCGGCGCCTGCCCTCGCTGGCGTGGTTACCGCATTCCTGAGCCGGAAGGCAACGTGCCCGGATGGGTCCGCGGCTTGACCCACGGACCGGCGGCACATACGATTCGGCGGCGAGGGCCCTGAGGAGAATGCTTATGCCAGCGCCGGAGGAAAGCGGCATCGTGGTTGTGGGCTGCGGGACCGTCGGCGGGTCCGTCGCGAAAGTTCTGACCGGCTCGGGCGACTATCTGGCGCAGCGCGCCGGAAGGGCTCTGCCGCTGCGGGCGATCGTGGACGTCAACTTCGACAACGCCCGCGCGCTGGGGCTCGACGAGGCGCTCTTCTGCGACGACGTGGCGGCGGCGATCGCCCGGCCGGACGTGCAGACCGTCGTGGAGCTGGTCGGAGGAACGACCGCCGCCAGGGATATCGTCTCGGAGGCGCTGGCCGCCGGAAAGCACGTCGTCACCGCCAACAAGGCACTGCTGGCCCACCACGGGGCCGAGCTATGGGCCCTCGCTCGCGACAGCGGCGCCTGCATCGCCTTCGAGGCCAGTTGCGCCGGCGCCATCCCGATAATCGCCGCCCTGACCGGCGAGCTGGCGACCGACCACGTCGAGGCCATCTACGGCATCGTCAACGGGACGTGCAACTTCATCCTCACCGCCATGACCGAGCGGGGGCAGATCTACTCCGAGGCCCTTTCGCTGGCCCAGGCGCGGGGCCTGGCCGAGGCCGACCCCACTCTGGACGTCGCCGGGACTGACTCGGCCCACAAACTGGCCATCATGGCGGCGCTGGCCTTCGGGCGGCGGATCGACTTCGAGAGGATTTACGTCGAGGGCATCGACCAGCTCGAGGGGCAGGACATCCGCTACGGGAGCGAGCTGGGCTACGTGGTCAAGCTGCTGGCAATCGCCAGGATGCAGCCCGAGGGCCTGTCTCTGCGCGTGCACCCAGCCTTCATCTCGACGCGGCATCCGCTGGCGAGGGTCTCGGGCCCGTTCAACGCCATCAGCACGTACGCGGACAACTCCGGCCACATGATGCACTATGGCCGAGGGGCCGGCGGCTCCCCCACCGCCGCCGCCGTCATCGGCGACCTGGTCGCGGTGGCCCTGGGCAACGCCCAGCGGAAATTCGACTCGCTTGGCATCTGGCCTGACCGCTGCGAACCGGCCGAGCAGTTGGACATCGACGCCGTCCGCTGCCGGTACTACCTCCGCCTCCAGGTGGAGGACAGCCCCGGCGTCCTCGCCGCCATCGCCAGCATCCTTGCCAAGACGCAGATAAGCATCTCCTCGGTGCTTCAGCACGAGCCGGCCGGCGACGTCGAGACCGAGGGGATCCCGGTGGTGATCACCACCCACCTGGCCGCGGAGGGCGGGCTCCGCAAGGCGCTGGCGGAGGTCAGCCGCCTCAAGGCGGTCAAGGCCCCGTGCGTGTGCATCCGCATGGTGGAAGAGCATCCCGAGCGGGTGGAATAAACAGATTGACGGGCGTGCGTTGACAGTTGACGATCTAGCCCGGATGTTGCACGATGCGCGTGCAACATCCGCCCCGCGGGCTTCGACGCGAGCGACTTGCGTCGCTCTTGCTCAGGGCTAGCCTTGAGCGAGGCGCGAAGCGCCGAGTCGAAACCTTTGCGAGAGAACCGTCTCTCGCAAAGGTGCTTATTGCATGGACCCGGAAGGGGTCATGCAATAAGCAGGCTAGGCCCCGGTAGCGGGCGTTTCCGAGCGGAGAGGCGATGAAGTACGCGATTGTCATTCCTGACGGCGCCGCGGACGTGCCGCTGGACGAGCTGGGCGGGCGCACCCCGCTGGCGGCGGCCCATACGCCGAACATGGACTGGGTGTCCGCCAACGGGCGGCTGGGGACCGTCCGCAACATCCCCTCGGGCATGAGCTGCGGCTCGGACGTGGCGATGCTGTCGGTCCTGGGCTACGACCCGAAGCAGTGCTACACCGGTCGGGCGCCGCTCGAGGCCGCCGCCAGGGGCCTGAAGGTCGAGGCCGACCAGTGGGTCTTCCGCTGCAACCTGGTGAGCATCATCGACGGCGTGATGGAAGACCACTCCGCCGGGCACATCTCCACCGAAGAGGCCGCCGCGCTGATCGCCGAGCTGGGCCGGCTGCTGGGGCACGACCGGATCGCATTCCACGCCGGCATCTCCTACCGCCACCTGATGACGCTCAGCGGCGAGATCGACGTGACCACCACCCCGCCGCACGACATCCTGGGCCAGAGCGTGGAGGGCTTCTACCCCCGCGGCCCGGGCAGCGAGATCCTCGCCACGCTCATCCAGCGCAGCGAGGCCATCCTCGCCGAGCACGAGGTAAACCAGGTCCGACGCGACCTGGGGGAGAACCCCGCCACCCACATCTGGCTGTGGGGCCAGGGCAAGATGCCCCATCTGCCGAGCTTCGGCGAGCGCTTCAACCTGCGCGGGGCGGCCATTTCGGCAGTGGACCTGATCCGCGGCCTGGCGCTGCTGATCGGCTGGGACTTCATCGACGTGCCGGGGGCGACAGGCTTCGTGGACACCAACTACGCCGGCAAGGGCGCCGCCGCGGTGGAGGCCCTGGCCGATCACGACATCGTCTGCGTCCACATCGAGGCGCCGGACGAGGCCGGCCATCAGGCCGACGTCAAGGCCAAGGTGCACGCCATCGAGCAGATCGACCGCCACGTCGTCGCCGTCCTCCTGGAGCACCTCAAGGGCTGCGCGGAAGGCTGGCGGCTGCTCGTCCTGCCCGATCACCCGACGCCCATACCCCGGCGGACGCACACGGGCGACAGCGTGCCCTTTGCGGTCGCGGGCACGGGGCTCTCGGCCGTGGTGGAGCGGCCCTTCACGGAAGCCGCTGCCGCCGAGTCAGACCTCCACATCGCCCGCGGCTGCGAGCTGATGGAGTTCTTCATCAAGGCGCAGTGACCCGCCCCTGACCCGCCTGGCGTCCCTATCCGCCGGCATTAACTGCCTCTATGCCTTCCTCGTCCACGATGCCGCCCGCCGAGCGCAGGTGATCGCGGAGCCTGTCGGCAGGCAGCTCCCTGGGCGTGCAGCCGGCGTCGAGGCTCATTGCCGCGGCGGCCCCAGCCGCTTCCCCCAGGGCCGCGCACTGAGGCATCACCCGCGTGGAACCAAGCGCCCGATGAGTGACGCTGATGCACCGCCCCGCCACCAGCAGGTTCTCCACCCCACGCGGCAGCAGGCAGCGGTAGGGAATCTGGTATCTGAAGCCCGGCTCGGGCCGGTGGCTTTCGTCGTCCATGCCCGGCCCGGTGCAGTTGTGCACGTCGATGAAGAACGACCCGTAGCAGACGGCGTCGGGCCAGTCGCGCCTGGCGAGGATGTCCTCGGCCGTCAGCACCACGTCGCCGACGATCCGCCGGCTCTCGCGCGTGCCCAGCAGGGCGGCCGTCGAGATCAGGTGGCAGCCCTCCAGCCCGGGAACGTACTTGCGGAAGACGGGAATCATGGCGAATGCCTGCCGCCGCCCCTCGATGGTCGCGGCGGTGATCTGCTCGGTGCTGGTGCAATCGACGCCGACTATGTGAGTGAAGTTCACCCCAAGCTGGTCGGGGCGGGTCGGAGTCCACCACCAGCCCATGATCTGGTCCTGGAACGGCTCCATGTCGCCGGCGTCCTGGGCGGCCTTCCAGACGCCCTTGAGCTTGTAGTCGTCCTTGCGGAACCGGCGGACGCGGTCCCAGTCCACGCCGCCGAGAGTGAACATCAGCGTGGCCGGCTGGCAGGCGCCGTCCTCGGGTCGGCCCATCTCCTGCGGCGCCCCGGCCGAGGCGGCGACGTCGGCGTCGCCGGTGGCGTCGATCACCCGCCGGGCAAGCACGGCCTGGCGGCCCGACTTGTTCTGGATGAACGCCCCCACCGCCTGGGCGTCCTCGACTATCGCCTCGGCGAAGAGGGTGTGGTAGAGCAGCCTCACGCCGGCGTCGGCGGCCTTTTGCTCCAGGACGAGCTTCATCCCCTCAAGCTCGAAGTCTATGTTGCCCCGCTCGAGGCGGCCGTAGCCAGCCGCGACCACCCCCTGGGCCGCCTCGTAGGCAATGCCGCCGACGACGCGGACGTCCGTGCCCCATTCGGTGAACAGGCAGATGTGGTTGTGCCCGCCGGCGGTGGAAATGCCGCCCAGGCAGTTGGCCTGCTCGACGAGCAGGGTCTTGGCGCCGGCCCGTGCCGCCGCCACGGCCGCCGAGAACCCGGCCGGGCCCCCACCGCAGACCAGCACGTCCACCTCGTCATACACCGGAACCTCGCGCCGGGCCTGAGTGATCGTCCTGGACATCGGCTCAGCTCCTTTGTGTCTCGCCCCGGCCAGCGCTCCCCGCCGGGCGGCGGAACGCCCTTGTCAGCGGCCGCCGACTTGTCTTATCCTATCGGCGCCGCGCCCGGGCGTATCGGGGCGGATCATAGTTGGCCACCCGGCGGAGAGCAACCTTGAGCGTTGTAGTGATGAAATTCGGCGGCACCAGCGTCGCGGACGCCGACAAGATCCGCGCCGCCGCTCGCCGCGCCGTCGCCGCCAAGAGGCGAGGGCATCAGGTAGTCGTCGTCGTCTCGGCCATGGGCGACACCACAGACCGGCTGGAGGCCTTGGCCGCCGAGGTCAATCCCTCTCCCCCGCGCCGGGAGTACGACCAGCTCGTGACGACCGGCGAGCAGGTGACGATCTCGCTGACGGCGATGGCGCTCGATGCGATGGGCTGTCCGGCAATCAGCTTCACCGCCGGGCAGATCGGCATGGTCACCGACGACGTCCACACCCGCGCCAGGATCAAGCGGATCGACGTGCAGCGGATCCGCCGCGAACTGGACGCCGGCAAGGTGGTCATCGTCGCCGGCTTCCAGGGCGTCACCGAGGAAGGTGCGGTCACCACGCTTGGCCGGGGCGGCTCCAACGTCACGCTCGTGGCGATCGCCGCCAGCCTCGACGCCGACGTCTGCGAGAACTACACCGACGTGGACGGCATATACACCGCCGATCCCAGGATCGTCCCCAACGCCCGGAAGATCGACCGCATCAGCTACGACGAGATGCTCGAGCTGGCGTCGCTGGGGGCGTCGGTGCTGCACAACCGCGCCGTCGAGTTCGCCATGAAATACAATGTGCCAATACACGTGCGGAGCAGCACGTCCAATCGTAAAGGAACGATGATCGTGGCCGAGACAGACGAAATGGAACGGATCGTCGTCCGCGGGGCGGCGCTGAAGAAGCAGCTCGCCAGGGTCACCCTGCGCAACGTGCCCGACCGGCCCGGGCTGGCGGCCAGGATTTTCCACGCCATCGCAAAGGCGAAGATCGTCGTGGACGACATTATCCAGATCGAGACCTCGCCCAAGGCGGCGACCGTCGCCTTCACCGTCGACCTGCCCGACCTGCCCGACGCAAAGAAGGTCTGCCGCAGCCTCCAGAAGAGGGTTCCGGGCATGAAGGCGCAATACGAGGACGACATGGCCAAGGTCTCCGTGGTCGGCGTGGGGATGCGAATTCACACCGGCGTGGCCGAGAGAATGTTCAAGGCCCTTTCCGACGGGGGCATGAACATCCGGAACATCTCCACCAGCGAGATAAAGATCTCGTGCATCATCGACCAGAAGGACGGCCCGAAGGCCCTGCGGCTGGTGCACGACGCCTTCGACCTCGGCCGGAAGCCTGCCGCCAGGAAGCGAAGAAAGGCGACCAGGAAGAAGAAGCCGTAGCGCCTGCGCCCAGGGGCCGCCGATGAGCAAGTCCAGCCCAGGTCGGCTTACCGTTCGGCAGCGCCGGCTGC
>CBFCZU010000086.1:0-15835 GCA_965602635.1 uncultured Planctomycetales bacterium
TGCACCTCGATCTCCCCGGACTTGTAGGCGCGGATGGCGGCCTTGGGCCCGCGGCGGCGACCGCCCCAGACCGACGCCCGGAACGGGCCCCCCAGCAAAACGGGGGCAACAGCATCGACCTGGGCGCCGACGGACACTGCGGCTTCCGCGCTGACTCCTTCCCGCACCGCTTCGACGTCCTCGACCATCCTCTCGCGAGGCGCCAGCATCTTCCGCAAAAAGGCCTCCAGCTTCGCCAGCGAGGCCGAGAACTTCTTGGCGTCCTTCAGCTCCACCGCCAAGGCCGTGCCCGTCAGCGTGCCGCCCAGCGAGGGGGCGCTGATGAGCGTCCACTGGTCGCCGATGTGCGCCAGGATGTCCTTCTCGATGTCCAGCCCGACGGTATCGCCCGCGCCGGCGATCACCGCCTCGATCTGCTTTCCGGCGCGGGGCTCGATGGCTGCGGCCACTCGCTTGACCTCCGCCACCACCTCCGCCACCGAGAGGTTGCCGACGACGACCAGGTCCGCGTCGGCGGGAACGCCCTCCAGGGCCTTGGCGCCCAGGGGCTTTCCCGCCAGGAGCATCAGCACGCCGCGGTGGGGCGCGGGGGTTGAGATGCGGCACCTCTCGTGCATGCCGCGATCGACGATGCTGGTGGCCCCGGCCACGGTCGTGACGCCACCGATGCCCAGCGCCTTGATGACATTGTCGAACTTGTCCGCGCCCTCCGCCGCGTCCTCCGGGACGAGCGGGATGGGCAGCACCTTCTTGGCCACCGCCAGCAGCCTCGCGACGTCAACGTAATAGGCGATCTGCACGTGCTCGCCGCAGACCTCCTTCATCGCGGCGGTGAAGGCCGGAGCCGTGGAGAGCGGCTTTGCCTTGCCGTCGGCAAGGGCGGCGATCTTCGCCGGCGTGCCCTCCCCCACGGCCATGAAGAATACCTCGCCCACGAACCCCATCGCGCATGGCCCGACGGGCGTGGGGAAACTTTTGCAGGAAATCTTGCCGACGGTCGTGTCGGAGAGCTTGACGTGCTTGCCCAGCACCGGCAGGAGCTTCTGCAACTGCGCGTCGAAGGCGGCGCGGTCCTTCTGAAGGTCGATCAGCAGCGCCCCGGAGACCGTCGGCTGGGGCAGCATCCCGCCGGGGGCGGGAGCCGAAATGTCATACAGCGCCAGCGCGGCGGGGTGCCGCCAGGCAATCCCCCCCATCGACCAGAGGCTCTCGAAGGTGGCCAGGGCCTCCGGTTCGCCCTTCAGGAGCGTCTGGGCCGCCTGCTTGACCGCCGCCAGGGACTGCCCGATCCCGGGCTCGGCCAGCAGTTGCCCGAACATGGACCCGTCGAACGTGAGGCTCCGCCCCGCCCAGCCGACGTAGAGCAGGGCGTCGGCCGGAACCTTGTCCGCCAGAGGCGGGGCGGCGAGACCCACCGACCACAGCAACGAAAGTACGACGCACCCAGCGATGATAGCTTTTGTGTTCATCGAACTTTCCTCCAGCATTGGTCCGGGGGGTTCGAAGGCAGCCGTCTTGTCCGGCCCCGGTCAGAGGGGAAAACTGTTTCGCACACCCTTACGCCCGTATTATGGTAATAGGTCGAGCATGTGTCGGAAAGCTAAAAAACGGCGTTGCGGCGCGGCTCTCGCCGTCGCGGGGGTGATGGCGTGCGTGCTGATTCTCTCGGCGGCGGGTTGCGGGGGCGGTCCCGAGGCCTCATCGTCGCTCATCGTGCCGGTGCATCGCCACGAATGGAAGTTCGGGAAGCTGACGGGCGAGCGGCTGTCCACCCGGCACTACAACATCTTCACCACCAGCGGCAACCGGGGTCTGGTCGCCTATCTGCCGGGGTTCATGGAATCGGCCCACGACAACTACCTCCGCCTGACCGGCCTGGGCCAGCGGCCCGACGCGGGTGAGCCGATGCCCATCTACGTCCTCGCCAGCCGCGAGCAGTGGGACGTCCTGACCGAGCGCGTCCTCGGGCCCAACGCCAAGCACCGCCAGATCGAGGCCGGCGGGTACTGCTACCGGGGCGTGTGCGTGCTGTGGGACCTGGGGCACTTCGCGACCTTCTCCATCGCCGCCCACGAAGGCTGCCATCAGTTCCTCCATCACCGTCTGCGCGACGGCCTGCCGGCGTGGGCGGAGGAGGGCCTGGCCGTGCTGTCCGAGGGATACGAACTGGGTCGCGACTCGGTCCGGTTCGCCCCGGCCGAGAACACGGGCAGGCAGCTCGACCTGCGGCGGGCCATATCCTCCCGCCGGTGGCTGGGCATGAAGAGGCTCCTGTCAACCGACCCGGGCGACCACATGGGCGAGGACCTCCGCGCCGCTCCCGAGTACTACGGGCAACTGTGGGCGCTGCTGCTGTTCATCCGCTCCGACGAGCAGTACCGCGCCGCCCTGGGACGGATGATCGCCGACGCCGAGGCCGGCAGGCTGCGGGCTGCACTCAACGTGCCGGCGGCAATGGGCTCGGGAAGGACCTACGTCCGCGCCACCGGCGTGCCGGTCTTCAAGCACTACATCGACGCCGACCTGCCCGCGTTCGAAAAGCGCTTCGTCGCTTACGCCAGGAAACTGGCGAAGCTGGAATAGGCAGGCGACCCCGGCAGCGGCCGGGGGCTCGCGGGTACAAGGGCCCCTGGCAAAGGAGATGCTCACTTCGCCCGACGATCCGCGCGCTGTCCGCAGTGAGCTAGCCCGGATGTTGCACGACGGGCGTGCAACATCCGCCGCGGGGGCTTCGACGCGAGCGACTTACGTCGCTCTTGCTCAGGGCTAGCCTTGAGCGAGGCGCGAAGCGCCGACTCGAAACCTTTGCGAGAGAACCGCCTCTCGCAAAGGTGCGTATTGCAGGAACCCGGAAGGGATCATGCAATGAGCAGGCTAGTGACATGAAGCGTCACCTGACCGAACACCTGGCTTGCCTTGCCGGCGGGCCGCTGGCGGATCACCTCGCCCCGGGTGAGGGCTTCGAGGTAATCTCCGGCGGCGCCGCGGTCCGCTGGCATCAGACGGCCGCGCCTGCTGCCGAGGGCGACCGGTGCGTGTGGCAGCTCGCCCAGCCGGGCGGGGCGCTGACGGCGCGGGTCGTCCTGGAGCTCGACCCGCCCCGCCGCGCTGCCACGTACCACGTCGAGCTGACCAATTCCGCCGCGGCGCAGGCCGTGGTCGAGGCGATCTACCCGCTGGTGGTGCGCTTCCCGCGCCTGGGCGGGCCCTGGCGGACGCTCACCGCCGGCGGCGGGACGAGCGAGAACTTCTACCCCCCGCGCGCCTACCGCCCCCGCGAGCGGCTCGTCTTCGGCGGGGAGGTGCGGATCGAGTCGCCGGCCTGCGGGCGGTCGAGCAACCGCCACTTGCCGCTGATGCTGGCCGCCGCCGGGGAGCAAGCCGACGGGCCGGGCCTCTTCTGCGGCATGGAGTTCTGCGGCGGATGGTCACTGGCCCTGCGGCACGTCGGCGACGGGCCGTTCATCCGCGGGGCGCTGAAGCTGGCCGACGTCGTCCTCGCCGCCGGCGAGACACTCGCCCTGCCGCCGGTGCACGTGGGCTTCTTCGACGGCGGGCTCGAGGCCGGGACGAACGCCCTGCGCCGATACCTTCGCGAGCGGATCAGCCCGCGGCCCCCCGGCGCCGACGGGCCGGCCGGGCCGGCGGTGAGCTACAATCACTGGTTCGGCATCGCCGGCGACTTCGACGAGGCGCTGCTCCGCCGGCAGGTCGCCCGCGCCGCGGCGCTGGGGGTCGAGTACTGGGTGCACGGGCCGGGCTGGTTCGAGGGCGGCTTCCCCGCCGGCGTGGGCAACTGGGACCGTGCCGACCCGGCCAGGTATCCGCGCGGGCTCCAGGCGCTGGCCGATGCCGTCCGCTCGGCGGGGATGAAGTTCGGCCTGTGGTTCGAGATCGAGCGGGCCATGCCCGGCACCTGGGCGGCGGAGGGGTTCCCGCAACTGTTCTTCCCGCCCCAGCAGCAGCGGCAGGCGCGCCACCTGAACCTCGCCCGCCCAGACGCCGCCGACTGGGCGATCGAGACCGTCTCGCGCTGGGTCGAGCGGCTGGGCCTGGAATGGATCCGCTTCGACTACAACATCGAGCCGGCGCCGTACCTCTCGGCCGCCGATGCGACCGGCAGGATTCAACTGGACTACTGCGCGGGCCTGTGCCGCGTCCTCGACACGCTCATGCAGCGCCACGAGCCCCTGCGGATCGAGACATGCTCCGGCGGCGGGCGGCGGATCGACCTGGCGACGCTGCGCCGCAGCCACAGCCTCTGGCTGTCCGACCACACGCACAACCCCGACATCTGCCGCTACGTGCAGTGCCGGTTCGCCCGGCTGGCGCCCGGGTCGCTGGGCGGCAGCGCAGTCACCGTCAACCACGGCGCCGGCGGCGAGGGCTTCGGCGACCGCGACGTCATCTCACGCATGTGCGGGGCACTGGGCTTCAGCGGCGACGTGGCGTCCTGGCCGGCGGCGCTGACGCGGCGGATGCGAAAGTGGACCGACCGGTACAAGCGGATCCGCCACCTGCTCGACGCCGACTTCCATCAGCTCCTGCCCACCCCCACCACCGACCGCGACTGGGACGCCGTGCAGTTCAGCGACGAGGGGGCAGACGAGAGCGTCGTGTTCGCATTCCGCATGGCCGGGAACGCCGAGCGCGTCAGCCTGGCTCTGCGCCGCGTCGATCCGCAGGCCACGTATCTGGTCCAGAACCTGGCCACCGCGCGGCGCGGGCGGCAGGTCGCGGGCGCCGAGCTGATCCGCCGCGGGCTGACGGTCGCCCTCAAGCCGCACTCGGCAGGGTGCATCCACGTCTTGGCCCAGCGCTAGGCCAGGCCCCGAGGCGCGGCATCAGGGGGCCTTCTCCAGCCAGCGCCCCAGCCAGAGCAGCGCCCAGAGGCGGTGCCGGTGGTCGCGGCGGCCTGCGCGGTGGTCGTCGATCATCCGCTTCAGCGGCAGGTAGCTCATCCAGCCTCGCCCGACCAGTGGCCCGTCCAGCAGCGTCCGGCGGAGCGGCTCGAGCAGCTCGCCGCGCAGCCAGTCGCCGATGGGCGCGGCAAAGCCCTGCTTGCCCCGGCTGAGAACGGCGGCAGGCAGCATCGCCGCGAACGCGTCGCGGAGTATCGCCTTGCCCCGCCGCCCGCGGATCTTCAGGCCCACGGGCAGCGACAGACCCAGCGAGACCACCTCGTGATCGATCATGGGGGTGCGCAGCCTCAGGGCGGCGGCGGTGGATGCGGTGTCGCCCTTGACCAGCAGGTCGTCAGGCATGTAGGTCAGCAGGTCGTGCCGCTGGGCGTGGGCGGGCTCGTCGTCGTAGTCGCCCTGCTCGTAGAGGTCGGCGAACCACTCGCCGGGCTGCTGCACTTTCGCGGCGGCGGCGAAGTCGCGCTCCAGCAGCGCCTCCAACTGCCCGGGCGAGAACAGCCGCCGGTACGCGAGGTACTGGCGGGCGGGCGCCAGGTCGAGTGCCGACGCGAAGCGCACGAGCCGGCGGAGCCGGCTGCGCTCGTCGTGGGGGGCGATCCACCCGGCCCCCCAGGCCGCCAGCTTCGTCAGCGCCCAGCGCGTCGGGCCCATGCGGTCGGCCAGGTGCATCGCGCGGTAGCGGTCGTATCCGCCGAACACTTCGTCGCCGCCCTCGCCGCCCAGCGCGACGTCGACATGCTCGCCGGCGGCCTGGCAAAGCAGGTGCGTCGGCAGGGCCGATGAGTCGGCCAGCGGCTCGTCGTACAGCTCCACCAGCCGGTCCAGCAGCTCCTCGGCCCCGGCCGGGGACACAACGATCTCGCGATGGTCCGTGCCAAGGTGCCGCGCGACCTCCCGGGCGTTGGCCCGCTCGTCGAAGCCGCTCTCGGCGAAGCCCGCGGTGAAGGTCTTGACCCCTCCGACGTCCCCGGCCGCTTGGGCCATCAGCGCCGCCACGATGGAGGAATCGACCCCGCCGCTGATCAGGGCGCCTGCCGACCCGCCCCCCGCCGTTCGTTCGGCGACGGCGGCCGAGACGGCCTGACGCACGCGCTCCACTGCCTGGGCAGGCGGGATCGCCTCGGTCCTCTCCGGCAGGCGCCAGTACCGGCGCGGCTCGGCCGGCGCGGCGGTCACCGTCATGCAGTGTGCCGGCGGCAGCTTCAGGACGCCGCGCCAGATGCTTCGCGGCGCGGGCACGTAGCCGAGCGTCAGGTAGAACCCGACCGCCTCGGGATCGACGGGCGCTTCGACGCCCGAGTGAGCCAGCAGCGCCGCGGCCCGCGTGGCGAAGACGATCCGGTCGGGCAGCGCCGCGTACCACAGGCTCTTGTGCCCCAGGCGATCGCGCGCCAGCAGCAGCTTGCCGCCTTCGGCGTCGTAGATGGCCATCGCCAGCGCGCCTTCCAGGCGAGTGCAGATCTCCTCGCCCTCGCGGCGCCACAGCGCGAGAAGTTCTTCGGCGCCGCAGCCGGGAGGGTCGAGCAGGTCTCCGACCATCGCGACGGCCGCGCGCCGGTCGGACGCGAGCGCCGGCGGAACGAAACCGATCGCGCAGCGGCCGTCCTCGCTCATCCACGCGGCAACGTCGGCGCGATCACGGCGCCCGAGCCGCGCCGCCATCGCCCGGGGCGACTCCGTCGAGGCCGACGCGCCGGCGCCGAAGACAAGCTCTCCTGCGAATCCGCACATAGAGCAACATTGTATCTCACCTCACCGCAGCTTCAAACCGCGGCCGCCTGCTCAGCGCCGCAAGCGGCTTCGGCCAAACCGGCCAGTTCGGCATCGTCCAGGATCCAGTTGGCGGCAAGATCGCCCATCCGCCACGCTCCGCCCTCGGCGTCGCGACGTGAAACGTACAGCTCGTTGTCATCGGCCAGCGCCGCCAGTGCAGCCACCCAGGTCGCGTGGGTCTCACCCAGGGCGGCGAGCAGACATTCGGCCACCCGCACGTCCACCTCCCCCTTCGCGGCAGGCAGGCCGGGAAACGCCCGCGCGAGCATTGCCCGCTTTCGTCGGAGGGCACCGGCCAGGAGGCCCAGAAGCCTCGCCCCGCCGCCGCCCGCCGACACGGTCTCGACCAGGCGCCGCCGCGCCAGCGCAGACATGTCCACCAGTAAGCTCAACCGCCACCGTCCGTAGGGATCATCGACCGCCATTTAAGCCTCCTCTCCCTCATCGGCGCCCCCCGCGGGCGTGGCGCCGACGGACATGTGCCCCCTGTCAACGCCCGACCCTGGGTCCTGACCTCAATTCGTGCCTCAACCTGATACTATGCGGCGGGAAGGGCACTTGAACAGGCCCACCGCCCCCCAGGCAGGAGCGAATTCACGCCTCCGGGGGCAGATTGGGCATTGACGGTGCAGGGGTCAAGCGGGTATATATAGGTTCCACCGTCATCGGAGGTTACAGGGCCAGCGTCGGTAGGGTGGTCTGGGCAAGCACATTATCTAGGGCCCGGCTCTCATGGCCAAGAGCAGTCGTGAACATCTGCGGGTCGAGCTGGGGCAGGTCCGCGTCAACCGCGAAGACGCCGCCGTCATCCAGGCCGCGACGATCAAGCTCACGCGCCGGCTGGACGAGGAGCCGGCCAATTCGGACAACCGCTACCGCCCGCGGCGGCTGGGGGCGGTGCTCTCACCAGGCATGTTCGCCGGCTGGGCGCTGCGCTATGCAATCGTCCGGGCGCGCCAGGGTCACGGCGGCTGGCCTAGGCGCATCCTCCAGCCGCCGGAGCGAAAGAAGATACTCACCGCCCGCACCGTGAAGCTCTGCGCCTGCCGCGTGCCCGGAGGCGAGGCGCGCGCCTTTCGCAAGGCGTGCCTCGACTTCGTCGAGACGCTCTGCGACCCCGCCGAGCCGATCAACCAGTCGAAGTTCCTCACCCTCACGGTGGTCGGCTTCGCCGAGTGCGCGCTGTCCACCGCGGCGCTGCACGACCTGCCGCTGCCGCCCTGGTCGGGGCAACTGCGCTTGCGCTGACGCCTCCCGCCTCCGCCCGGAGCGACAGCGATTCGCGCGCCCACGTCAACGTTCCACTCGCGCGCGGCCGCGCCATCGCACCCAATGCGCTCGCGCAACGCGCATTCGCGCTAAAGGACAGAGCGAAAATTAGTCGAGAAATTTCTTAGTAATGCTTGGCAACAAGAAAAGAACAGTTGTACAACATAGTCACGTGGCAACTAATTCACTTCGTAATGCCAACACCGGAAGGAGGTGACAAATGGCAAAGAGGAAGAAAGCCACGAAGAAAAAAGTAGCGAAGAAGAAAGCAAAGAAGAAAACCAAGAAGAAGGTAGCAAAGAAGAAGGCCAAGAAGAAGGCCAAGAAGAAGAAGAGAAGGTAAAGCCACGACGAAGAGACACAGCCAACACAGAACAGGCCAAGATCGCTGAAGCATTTCAGCGGTCGCCTCTCAAAACGGACTGTCGAGAGGTACTAGGCAAAAGCAGTAGGTGCCATGCCACGGCGGCACCTACTGCTTTTTTTACGCGCGGCGGTGCGGCGAGGTTGAGGTTGCGGGCGCTCGGGACGAATCTATAATGGCCGGCGTGCGAACCATCGCGGTGACGAACCAGAAAGGCGGCGTGGGCAAGACGACCACAGCCGTCAACCTCGCTGCCGCCCTGGCGCGGCGCGGACACTCGGTCTGCCTGGTGGACATGGACCCGCAGGCGCACCTGACCATGCACTTCGGGATCGACCCGACGGCGCTGCCGGTGAGCATGTTCCAGGTGATGACCGAGGACGCGCCGCTGACGGCGGCGGTGGTGGCAGTCGAGCCGAACCTCTCGGTGGCGCCCGCCACAATAGACCTGGCCGCGGCGGAGGTGGAGCTCGCCGGCGCCGTCGGACGCGAGCAGATCCTCCGCGACCGTCTCGCCGCCGAAGAACTGCCATACGACCTGGTCATGGTGGACTGTGCTCCGAGCCTGGGGTTGCTGACGCTAAACGCCCTGACCGCCGCCCAGGAGGTGATGATTCCCCTCCAGCCGCACTTCCTCGCCCTTCAGGGCCTGGGCAGGCTGCTCGAAACCGTCTCCCTCGTCCAGCGGAGGATCAATCCGGCGCTGAAGGTCTCCGGCGTGATCTTCTGCATGTACGAGAGCGGCACCCGCCTGGCCGCCGAGATCGTCGAGGACGTCCAGGGCTTCTTCGCCGACGCCCGAGGCGGCGAGAGCCCCTGGTCGGAGGCGCGGATATTCCAGACGCGCATCCGCCGCAACATCAAGCTGGCCGAGTGCCCCAGTCACGGCACGACGATCATGAACTACGACCCGTCCTCGCACGGCGCGGCGGACTACGCGGCCCTGGCTGATGAGTTCCTCGGCGCCGCCGCGGGAGAGCAGGCCGACGCGCAGCCTGCCGACGCGCCCGAAGAGCCGCCCCCGCCCCCGCCCGCGCAGGAGGCCGCGCTGCCGGCCGGCGACGAGCCCCCGCCCGCTGAGCCGCCGCAGGCGAACACGAGCCCCACGCCATGAAAGACCAAGGCCACTTCATCCAGAGGTATCGCCGGGCGATCCTCATAGCATGCGTGGGCGCCTGGGTGGTGGAGATGATCGCAACACACATACCCGCCCCGAGAGCGCCGCACTTACACGTCTCCGACAAGGCGCTGCATGCCATCGCCTATTTCCTGCTGGGCGGACTGTTCTGGCTGACCCTGCGGGCATACGGCATGGGACGGTGGAAGCGCACGCTCTACGTCCTGGTCACGCTGACCGTCTATGCGGCGCTGGATGAGCTCACCCAGGAATTGGTGACCGGGCGGCACGCCGCGGTGGGCGACTGGCTGGCGGACATGGTCGGGCTGGTGGCGGCGGTAATGCTCGCCGAGCTTGTCGCGGCAATCTTCACATCCAAGGCACGAGCCTGACGCGGCCGGGTCCGCACCGGGGCCTCTATGCCCCGAAGCCGGCCTCGGCTACCTCGATCGCCCGCAGCAGGGCCTTGGCCTTGTTGATCGTCTCCTCGTACTCGCGCGAAGGGACCGAGTCGGCGACGATGCCCCCCCCCGCCTGGATATACGCCTTGCCGCCGCAGATGACCATCGTCCGCAGCGCGATGCAGGTGTTCATGCTCCCGCCGAAGTCCACGGATCCGACGGCCCCGGCGTAAGGCCCGCGCCGGGTGGGCTCCATTTCGTCGATGATCTCCATTGCCCGGATCTTGGGCGCGCCGCTGACCGTCCCCACGGGCAGCGCCGCTCGCAGGGCGTCGAAGGCAGTGGTGCCCGCCGCCAGCCTGCCGGTGACGTTGGAGACGATGTGCATCACGTGGCTGTAGCGCTCGACGGTCATCACGTCGGACAGCTCGACGGTCTTCGGCTCGGCCACGCGCCCCACGTCGTTGCGGGCCAGGTCCACCAGCATGATGTGCTCGGCCCGTTCCTTCTCGTCGGCCAGCAGCTCCTTCTCCAGCGCCAGGTCCTCTTCTCTTGTCTCGCCGCGGCGGCGCGTCCCCGCCAGCGGACGGTTGGTCACTATACCGTCCTCCACGCGGCAGAGGATCTCCGGAGAAGAGCCCACCAGCGTCACCTCGGGCGTGTTGAGAATGAACATGAACGGCGACGGGTTGACCACCCGCAGCGCGCGGTAGATCTCGAACGGCGCCGCCTCGGTCTGGACGGCCAGGCGCTGAGACGGCACGACCTGAAAGACGTCCCCGGCACGTATGTACTCCTTGCAGCGCTCGACGACGTTCTCGAAGTCAGCCCGGGCGAAATTGGACTCGAAGGTCTTCTTCGGCAACGGCCCCAGGTTGATCTCGCCGACCCCCTGCTCGCTGCCGCCGCGGAGGCGGTCGATCGTCCGCTCGATGGACTCGGTCGCCTCGTCGTAGGCCTCGCGGGGATCGCCCCTCACGTGCGCGTTGCACACCACCTTGACCGTCTTGGAAACGTGATCGAACAGGACCATCGTCCGGTACAGCCCGAAGCTCAGGTCCGGAAGCCCGCGGTCGTCTTCGGGAGCTTCGCCCAGCCGCTCGTAGTAGCGGATCATGTCGTATGCGGCGTAGCCGACCAGCCCGCCGGTGAAGCGATGGAGGTCGGGCAGGTGAACCGCACGGTATGGGGCCAGCAGTTCCTGCATCTCGCCCAGCGGGTCGTTGGACTGCTTGCTCTCGGGTCGGCCGCCGCGCGGGGTGATGACCATGTTTTCGCGCGTGGCGGTGAAGGTTAGCTCGGGATCGACGCCGACGAAACTGTAGCGCGCGACCTGCTCGCCGCCGACGACGCTCTCCAGCAGGAAGGCGTTGTCCGCCGGCGTGTCGCCGTCTAGCGCGAGC
This sequence comes from uncultured Planctomycetales bacterium, assembly GCA_965602635.1. Classification (GTDB taxonomy): domain Bacteria; phylum Planctomycetota; class Phycisphaerae; order SM23-33; family SM23-33; genus CBFCZU01. The sequence continues at coordinate 11,250 of CBFCZU010000086.1, forward strand.
CTGTGATACGCGCTGACCGGCGTGAGGGCATCGGCCAGCAGATGCCGGTAAACGGGAATGGTGTTGCCCTGCTCGGCAAGTTCGCAGAAGTCTTCGAAGGTGGGGTAGTAGTGTTTCATGGCATCACTCGCAACAAGGGCGTTCAGGTATCATTATCGGCCCTGAGGGCCGGACCCCTTAGCAGGCCGAGCCCGGAGGCCCGGCCGCGGCCACACCCAATATCGCGCGTGATACTTCATGACAGGCCCATTGTAACGCCCGGCTGCGAGGCTGCCAACGGCAATTCACCCTCGACCGCCGGGCTGTTCCTCGCACCGCTGCGGGGTAAAATGCTAGAATTGCATGCGCGGTGGCCGTGCCATGAGCGAGAGCGGAAAGCACGAGGCGATGCTGTACGAGGCCGGCGAGGGCCAGCAGGTCCGCTGCCGGCTGTGCGGGCACGAGTGCGTCATCGCCCCCGGCAAGACGGGCATCTGCCGGGTGCGCGAGAACCAGGGCGGCAAGCTGGTCTCGCTCAACTACGACGCCCTGGTGTCGGTGAACGTCGATCCCATCGAGAAGAAGCCGCTGTTCCACTTCCTGCCGGGCACGCAGAGCCTGTCGGTGGCGGCGGCGGGGTGCAACTTCCAGTGCGCGTTCTGCCAGAACTGGCAGATTTCCCAGGCCCCGCGGACGGGGCGGATCGGCGGCGGCCAGGCCGTCCCGCCGGAAGACCTCGTGGCGGCGGCCGAGCAGCGCCGCTGCGCGTCCATCAGCTACACCTACACCGAGCCGACGATTTTCTTCGAGCTGGCCTACGACACGGCCAGGCTGGCGAGCGAGCGGTCGATCAGGAACTGCTTCGTCTCCAACGGCTTCATGACGCCGCGGGCGGTGCGGACGATCGCCCCCTACCTCGACGCTATCAACGTGGACCTGAAGGCCTTCCGGGACGAGACGTACCGGCGGGTGTGCAAGGCCCGGCTGGAGCCGGTGCTGACGTGCCTGAAGGAGCTGGCGGCCGCGGGGGTGTGGGTGGAGGTGACCACGCTGGTGGTGCCGGGGATGAACGACTCGGACGCCGAGCTGGGCGACATCGCCGGCTTCATCGCCGGCGAACTGGGCCCCGACGTCCCCTGGCACGTCAGCCGCTTCCACGGCGACTACCAATGGTCGGACGTGCCCTCCACGCCGCTGGCGACGCTTGCGCGGGCCCTCGAGGCCGGCAGGTCGGCGGGGCTGAAATACGTTTACGCCGGCAACGTTCCGGGTGACGACAACGAGGACACACGCTGCCCCGCCTGCTCGAGCACGCTGATCCGGCGGGTGGGCTTCACGATCAGGGAAAACCGCCTCTCGGGCGGGGCGTGCGGCGACTGCGGCCAGGAGATCGCCGGCCTGTGGCAGTAGCAGCAGCTCGCCCAAGCCGGCGTCGCCGTGGCGGTTAGCGTTTCTTGCGGCGGTTCCGGCGCTCGCGGCGTTTCTTGGAACCGACCTTCCTTCTGCGCCTGGGTTTAGCCATGGTGCTCCTTAGTCACACGCCGAGACATTCGGCGATCTGCAAGAAGGATTATACAGCCGCCCGCGCAAATGTCGAGCGGTTAGCTGCAACGCCCTCAGATGCCCTTATGCTAAAACGGCCCGGTGCCGATATGAGTGAAAACGTCCATCCCTACGGCGATTCAGAGGGCCTGACAATGCGCGCAAAGATTGCCTTGACGTTCGTGGCCGTGCTCCTGGCCGGGTGTGAGCTGGCCGACGAGAACCCCAAGTGGTCCCCCAGCCAAGATTACCCCTCCTGGGCTTACGATGCGCCGTTCTACCATCGCCCCAGCGAGGACCTGCCGGTCTCTGAGACCATCGGCTCGGGAATACCGGTGTACTACAGCAGCAACATATCCTTCTTCGTGAAGCACTGCCACGGCTACCAAGTCCTTGGCGTGCCGCGGATGGCGCTGTGGTGCTCCACCAACGCCGGCACTGACTGGCAGCGGGCCGGCTACTTCGGCGCCGAGCAGACGCACTTCCTCTTCCAGGCCGCCGGCGACGGGCCGCACTGGCTGCGCTTCGTCGGCCCGGGACAGGGGATCGTGCAGTCTCCGCCGGGCCAGCCGCACCGCATCTACGTGGTGGATACCACCCCGCCGCAGATCGAGCTGGAGGTTGACCCGCCGCCGTTCGAGAAGGATGAGCACGGCGAGAAGGTGCCGCACATCTACGGCGCCGGCGAGGAGGTCGTGGTAAGCTGGCAGGTGCGCGACGCCAACCTCGATCCTGACAGCATGTACCTGGCGACCACGTTCGCGACCTTCCCGGACAACGTGGTCTGGCAGAAGTTCCCCGTCAATCTCGAGCCCAGCGGTCAGATGCGGGTGCCGATTCCGGCCGAGGCAGCCGGCAGGCCGGGCCAGCGGGCGCCCGGGGGCATCCGCTTCCGCGTCGAGGCCCGCGACAAGGCGGGCAACCTCGGCTACGCCTTCACCGACATGCTCCGCGTGGCCCGCGCCGAAGGCACGACCACCGAGGTGGAGCTTAAGCCCGTCGGGCCCGCAGACTTGATCAGCCAGACCGAGGGCCTGCCCGGCGACAAGCTGGGCTGGCCCGAGCCGGGTGCGCTGATCCGCGGCGGGACATCGAGGATCCTCAACTGGCTGCCGGCGGGGGCGGGCAAGTACGGGCAGCTCAAACTGGAATTCTCCGCCAACAACGCCCGCTCATGGCGCACGGTGGCCGAGAACATCCAGCCCGGCAAGGCCGTCAAGTGGAACGTCCCCCAGGTCAACTCCAGGCTCTGCCGGCTCAGGATCGTCGGGGTCCGGAAGCCCGCCGAGCCGATGATGCTGGCCCAGACCCAGTTGTTCACGGTGCACACGGCCCCGCCGGACACGGACATGGGGCCCAAGCTGATTGTCCCGCAATAGGAGACGTCACGGGCCGCTAGCAGGCGACACCGCGCCCGCGCTGCGGTCTCGGGTGCTTATTCCCCCCGGGCGTCCCTGATCAGGTGCTTCCTGGCCTTGAGCTTGAAAGGCCCGTCCACTTCGACCGTCACGGTGAACGGTCCGGCCGTCCCCTCCGGCGCCCACCACTCCACGCCCTTTCTGCGGCTCTCGCCCCTGCCCCCCCACTGTCCGGCCACTTCGAAGCTCTGGTCGTACTCGCCGTCGCTGCTGCGGATGCGGATCCTGGGCTTGACCGTCGCGGACCCGGGCACCTGGGCCGCCAGGGGGCTCTGGACCAGATACAGCCTTTCCCCGCGCCGGCCTCTGATGCCGCCGGAAACGGTATGGTGCCCTTCCTTCCCGATCACGGACAGGAACCCCACCACGGGCTCGCCCACGTCCAGCAGCTTGGGCTTCTTGTCCGGCTTTAGCACCAGGGGCGCCGTGTCGTGGGTGAGGCGGCCGGTCAGTTGCCATTCGCCTGCGGCCTCATCCTTGCGCCGCATCGTCCAGGACTCCACCCGGTGCCTGCCGGCAGGAAGCCACAGTGCACCCTTTTCCGCGCGCAGGTAGTAGGTTCCGGTCTCACCGTACACGACCAGCTCGGCCATGCCCTTGGGCAGGCTCACTGCCGCCATGGGCACGTCCTTAGCCGGGGTGAAACTGACCTTCGACCCGTCAGGGATCACATCAAGGCGGTACAGCACGCCGTCGATGTCGATGTACCTGCCGACCACGTACGTGACCCACTCGCCGCCGGTCTCGATCCGGATCCGGTCGCTGCCCTTGAAGTTCATGGACACGTCGTTGTAGCTTCCGTTGCCGCTGAAATCGACCAGCGTGCATTTACGTTCTGCACCGCCGACCTCGACGGTACCCTCGCGCCATATTTCGGAGCGCGCGAAGACACTCCTTCCCCCGGAGCCGAAGAGGTACAGACCCAGCTTGTGCAAGGCCGGGCCCGACTTGCCGGGCAGCCCCAACTCCACGTGCCAGCCCCCGCCTGCCGGACCACCCCGGTTGATCGCCTCCTCGTCAGCCAGGCTGCCGTCGAAGTCGCTGTCCACCCAGAGCGTGTCGTGCGAACCGTCCTTGCCGGACTTGGCTATGGCCAGCAGCATTCTGCCCTTCTTCGTCCGGGGGCAGCGCCAGACGGCAAAGCGGACGTCTTCACCCATGCCGTCCGGCAGGGCCAGTCCCTTGGGGACAGTTCTCCTGGTCCGCATGCTCTGCCCGCTGACCCACCCGCCGGGAATGCCATACTCGTCGAGCGGCGATACACGGGCCTGTAGGTACTGCCACTGGGCCTCGGGCTTCTTGGCCCTCTCGCTACCGGCAGGCTTGGTAGAGGTCTTGTCCTTCGCCCCCTCAGCGGCTCGGGGCAGGCCCGCCGCGACCGCCAGCAGGAACACGACGGCGTGGGCGAACGCTCTCGGCAATTGAACTTCCGCTCGCACCGGGTCAGGTCCGCGCCGCTTGACCATCGAATAGCTCTCCCCGCACATCGGTATAATGCTTGCCCTGTGATTCGCTCACACTCTATCGATCAAGACGCAGTCGGTCAACGCGAGTTCCCGCGGACGGCAGGAATTTTGGCGGCCGGCCCGCAGCTAGCCCGGATGTTGCACGATGCGCGTGCAACATCCGCCCCACGGGCTTCGACGC
>CBFCZU010000087.1:0-15434 GCA_965602635.1 uncultured Planctomycetales bacterium
GTCCTCGAACGACAGACCATTATACGCCGATCGGCGGCACCTCGGACGGCGGCGCCCGCGGCCGGGACGGGCTAGCCCTGAGCAAGAGCGACGTAAGTCGCTCGCGTCGAAGCCCGCAGGGCGGATGTTGCACGCGCATCGTGCAACATCCGGGCTAGCCCTGGACCCAGCAGCGCGCCCAATCCTGCAACTGGTGGCCCCAGTAGATCACGACCACGACGGCGGCGACCCAGATGAGCACCGTGGCCTGGAACGGGCGGTCGTTCAGGATTATGTCCATCGGGTCGATGTAGCTGCCCCTCATGGACAGCATGGCGAAGCGGAAGACGCCGTAGATCACGACCGGCAGGGTGTAGATCATGAAGTTAGTGCCGAAGCTCCGCACGGTGCGACCGCTGGAGGCATAGAGCAGGAAACCCATGATCGCCACGGCCGCCGAGAGGGTGATCAGGTGGGTCAGCAGCTCGGGCTTGTAGCTGGCCAGGGTAAAGCGGTGCTCGCCGGCCTCGTCAATGCCGCCCACGGTCGCGATCTCGTTGCACCGCTTGCAGAAGCCCATGAACAGGCAGACGGTGAAGGTGCAGACGAACAGCCAGGGGCTGACGACGACGGGTATGGCCACCGCCCCGGCCACTGCCCGAAGCACGAAGCCCAGGGCGATGCAGATGACGTCAAGCAGCATCCTGTGCTTCAGCGCCAGGGTGTAGGCCGCCTGGAGGAGCAGGTAGGCGGCGACGACGGCCAGGACGCGGCTGTTGGCGGCGAGCGCGACGCCCAGCGCCGACAGCAGCAAGATCGCCGCGATCGCCACGGCGGCCCGGACGCTCACCCGCCCCGATGCCAGCGGGCGGTTGCTCTTGGCCGGGTGCCGGAGGTCACGCTCGCGGTCATGAATGTCGTTGAACACGTACGCCGCGCTGGAGGCCAGGCAGAACGCCACCGTCGCCAGGGCCGCCTGATACCAGGCGCGCGGATCGCACACGCGCATGGCGAATACCACCGGTGCGAGAACCAGGACGTTCTTCGTCCAGTGAGTTGGCCGAATCAGTTGGATTATCGTCTTTGGCTTCATCGCGCTTCGATCCGCTCGTCGGCGACCGCCCCGAGAGCCCCGAGGCGCCCGCGCAGCCTTGACACCCGCCCACCCGGGGCGGTGTTCGCGACAAAAGGTTTATCGGCCGATTGGCCCGGAGGCAGCTTCAAAACTCGGCCTTGTCGAGCACCTCGGCGATCCGCTCGGCGGCGTGGCCGTCCCACAGGGGCGGAGTTTCGCCGGCGGGACCCGCCCGGGCGACGCTCTCCCGGTAGGCCGAAATGATCCGCGCCGTCTCGGTCCCGACGATACGGTTCGACCCTACCTCGACCGTCACCGGCCGCTCGGTGTTCTCGCGCAGCGTCAGGCAGGGGACCTTCAGGATCGTCGTCTCCTCCTGTATGCCGCCCGAATCGGTCAGCACGACCCTCGCCGAGGATGTCAGCCTGAGGAAGTCCAGATACCCGGCCGGGTCTATCAGCCGCAGGCCGCTCATCGCCTCGACCCGACCCATCAGGGAGAACCGCTCGAGGCTCTTGCGCGTCCGCGGGTGGATCGGGAAGATCACCGGCAGCTCCGCCTGGATGACCTCCAGGGCGGTCATGATCCTTCCCAGCGCGGCCTGGTTGTCCACGTTGCCGGGGCGATGAAGCGTCAGCACCGCGTACTCGCCGGGCGAGACGCCCAGCTCGTCCAGGATCGGCGAGCTGTCCGCCTTGGCCTTGTTCCTCAGCAGCGTGTCGATCATCACGTTGCCGACGAGGCACACCCGCTCGTCCGGCACGCCCTCGTTTCGCAGGTTTCGCACGCCGCTCTCTTCGGTGCAGAACAACAGGTCGGAGATCGCGTCGGTGAGGATGCGGTTGATCTCCTCGGGCATCTTCCGGTCGAAGCTCCTCAGCCCGGCCTCGACGTGGATGAGCTTGACGCCCTGCTTGACCGCCACGAGCCCGCAGGCGATGGTGCTGTTGACGTCGCCCACGACCAGCACCGCGTCGGGGCCGCGCTCGAGCACGACCGGCTCGAAGGCCTTCATGATGGCCGCGGTCTGGACGGCGTGCGAGGCAGAGCCCACCCCCAGGTTGATGTCCGGGGCCGGTATGCCGAGCTGGTTGAAGAACAGGTCGCTCATCCGCTCATCGTAGTGCTGGCCGGTGTGGACCAGCAGCGGCTCGATGCGCGGGTGGGCCTTGTACGCCTCCATGAGCGGGGCGATCTTCATGAAGTTCGGACGGGCGCCGACGACGTTTATGACCTTCATTCCTGGTCCTCTAAACAGGGCTCGCCGCTGGCAGTGCGGCATCAGACTTATCGGCGCGGTTGCCCGGCGGCATGAAGGGCAACTGAGACTCTCGCCCCGCCGGTCGGATTCACATAAAGACCCCCGCCGCAACTTCCGAACCTACAGTAGGCGACCGGCGAGGCCGCAGCGGAGAAGGTGCACCCATGAGCGAGCAGTGGAACATCGACGTCTCGGGGCGAATCCGGCGGCTGCCGCCGTATCTGTTCGGGCGGCTGAACGCCCTCAAGCACGCCGAGCGCGTCGCCGGGGTGGACGTGATCGACCTGGGCATGGGCAACCCCCTCGACCCCCCGCCGCAGGAGGCGGTCGAGAAGCTCTGCCAGGCGGCCCGCGACGGGCGGAACCACCGCTACGGACCCTCGGCCGGCCTGCTCAACCTCCGCCGCGAGGTCGCCACGATGTACCAGCAGCGATACGGCGTCTCGCTCGACCCCGAGACCGAGGTCATCGCCGTCATCGGCTCGAAGGAGGGCTTCTCGCACCTTTGCCTGGCGCTGATGGGCCCGGGCGACACGGCCGTGGTGGGCGACCCGTACTTCCCGGTGCACGTCTATGCCGTCGCCCTGGCCGGGGCAAACGTCATCAACGTCCCGCTGGGCAACGACGAGGCATTCCTCAAGCGGATCGCCGACGTCGTTGAGCACCTCTACCCGCGCCCAAAGTGCCTGATCCTTAACTTCCCCCACAACCCGACCGCCATGACCGTCGCCGACGTGGGGTTCTTCGAGGAGGTCGTTGACCTGGCCCGGCGAACGGGCATCTACGTCATCCACGACTTCGCCTACGGGCGGACGTGCTTCGACGACTACGCCGCGCCGTCGTTCCTTCAGGCGCCGGGCGCAAAGGAAGTGGGTGTGGAGTTCGTCACGCTCTCCAAGCCCTACAACATGGCCGGCTGGCGGCTCGGCTTCTGCGTCGGCAACGCCGAGATGATCCGCGCCCTGGCGACGATCAAGGGCTACTACGACTACGGCATCTTCCTGCCGATCCAGATCGCCGGCATCATCGCCATGCGCCACTGCGAGCAGGCGGTCGCCGACCAGGCCCGGACCTACCAGCAGCGGCGCGACGTGGTAGTCCCCGGGCTGCGAAAAGTCGGCTGGGAGGTCGATTCGCCCCGTGCGGGCATGTTCGTCTGGGCGCGCGTCTCGGAGGAGCACCTCGCCGGCGAGGGCACGATCGACTTCTCACTCCGCCTGCTGAAAGAGGCCGAGGTCGCCGTCTCGCCGGGAAGGGCCTTTGGCGAGAACGGCGAGGGCTACGTCCGCATCGCCCTGGTCGAGAACGCCTCGCGCCTCAGGCAGGCGGTCCGCCAGATAGACCGGGCCCTGAACAAGGGCATCAAGAGCCCCTCGGCCGCCAGCCGGAAGAAGAAGCTCACGAAGGCGTCGCGCTAGAGACGGCGGGTTCGCGCCGCCCTGGCAGCGCCATTGTCAACTTTCCCGCAAGAGGCTAGAATGCCACCGGCCGGCGAACGGGAAACGTTGGGGTGGCGCCGAACCGGGAAACACCCCATGGCCACAGTGTACTCGCCAATCGAGGTGCTGGACGGCATCTGGCCGCTGGGAGTCCTCGCCTACGGCGTCTCGGTGGTGGTCACCCCCGTGGTCAGGTGGATCGCATACCGCGCCAACATCGTTGACCGCCCCGACGCCGGGCTCAAGCCCCACGCCCGCCCGACCGCCTATCTCGGCGGGCTGGCGATCTGCGTGGGGTTCCTGGTGGCGATCTTCGTCGGCGTCGCCGGCTGGCCCGACCTCTGGCCGCTGGCGGGAGCGATCGCGGCGGCGGCGGTCATCATCACCTTGACCGGTCTGCTGGACGACCTGCGCGAGCTGCCGCCAAAGTACAAGGTCATCGGACAGGTCATCGCCGCCGGTGTCCTCTTCGCGGGCCTGTGGACCATCGGCATTCACGTCTCGGCCGCCAGGATGTTCTTCTCCATCGTCGGGGTGGAGCTGCCGGTCTGGCTGGCCGTGACGATCTCAGCGGGCGTCACCGTGGCGGTGATGGTCGCCGCCTGCAACGCCACCAACCTCCTGGACGGGCTCGACGGCCTCTGCGGGGGGGTCAACGGAATCATCGCCCTGGCGTTCGTCGCCCTGACGGTGTACCTGGCCTGCTATGGCCACCACGACACCGGGCCCGATCAGTTCCGCGTGATCCTCAGCCTGGCCATGGCGGGGGCGGTGCTCGGGTTCCTGCCGTACAACGCCCCCCCGGCGAGCATCTTCCTGGGCGATGCCGGCTCGATGCTGCTGGGCTTCTTCGTCGCCACCATGCTGATGCTCTTCGCCATAGAGGGCACGCTCCGCTGGTTCCTGGCCGCCGGGGTCATCTTCGGGCTGCCCATCATCGACACCGCCCTGGCGGTCGTTCGCCGGATGCTGGCGGGGGTGAACATCTTCGCCGGCGACCGGGGGCATCTTTACGATCAACTGGTCGATCGCGGCATGAGCATCAAGGCAGTGGTGGGGCTGTTCTACCTGCTGGCGCTGCTGGCGGCGGCACTGGGTGTGCTCCAGTCGATCTTCCTGAGGACGCGGTACGCCATCCCGCTGGACGCGGCGATATTGGCCGTCATCGTCGTCATCCTGGCGGCCAAGGGGATGTTCTCGCCCAAGGGTCAGCCCGGGCCCGGCGCCCCTGCCGAAGAGGAGGACAGCTCCCCGGACGCGTAGCAGCCCCCTTCCAGTGCCGCCGCCCAGACCTTGCTCCGGCCCCTCGATCACGCGAGAATCGCCTCAGAAGGAGCCGCGGAATGACCGATCGCTCCAGCCGGCCCAGACTGAGCGTGTTCTTTCCCTGCTACAACGAGGAGGGGAACGTCGAGCGCGTCGTCGGGGAGGCCCTGGACGTCCTTCCCTCGGTCAGCGACGACTTCGAGATCATCATCGTCAACGACGGCAGCGGTGACCGCACCGGTGAGATCGCCGATCAGCTGGCGGCCGCCGACGGGCGAATCCGCGCCGTCCACCACGAGACGAACAAGGGCTACGGCGCCGCCCTGAGGAGCGGCTTCGCCGCCGCCACCAAACAGCTCGTCTTCTACACCGACGGGGACGGGCAGTTCGACATGCGTGAGCTGTCGGAGCTGCTGCCTCTGGCGCGGCGATACGACATCGTCAGCGGGTACCGGATCAACCGCCAGGACAACGCCATCCGAAGGCTCAACGCCTTCATGTGGGGCAAGCTGGTGCAGGCGCTGCTGAGGTTCCGCTGCCGCGACGTCGATTGCGCCTTCAAGGTCTACAGGCGCTCGATATTCGATGTGATCGAGCTGAAGTCATCCGGCGCGCTGATTGACGCGGAGATCCTCGCCCGGGCGACCAGGGCCGGCTGCACGATCGGCGAGCTGCCGGTCCACCACAGGCCGAGGATCGCCGGCGAGCAGACGGGGGGAAAGATCACGGTCATCCTCAAGGCCTTCAGGGAACTCATCGAGCTTCGCAGCGCGATCCTTTCCACCGTTCCCAAGTAATCGCAGGCAACGACTGTCGCGCGCCCAGCTTGCCCAGGTGGTATTGAATGCTGTAACGTGACGGGCGAACAGACCGCGGCGGGATGGCGCGGGGCGCCGGCCAGTTCCGCTGGCCGACTGACACGCCGAAGCATGTGGGACGCAGAAAGAGGTCGCCGGATGAGAGTCCTGGTCATCTGGGGTGAAAGCCTGGCCAAGCCTGGCGGCGGGACGGTTCACTGCCTGGGCCTGTGCGGCGGGCTTGTCGCCGGCGGGCATCGGGTCACGATCATCGCCCCCCGCTACGGGCGGCAGGAGCTCGACTGCGGCGGCCTGGACGTCCGCCCCGTGGACCTGCCCCGGCGGAGCATACTGAGCTTCCTGTGCTTCCAGGCCATCTCCGTGCTGCTGCTGCCGCTGTGGCTGATCCGCTACCGGCCCTCGGTCGTGTATGTTCGGACCTGCTTCCTTCAGGGGATCATGGCCCTGATCTGCCGGGCGGCGGGCGTGCCGCTCGTCGGCGAGGTGGACAGCATGGTCGATCAGGAAATCCTCATGCGGGGCGAGCCGGCCTGGGCGGCGAGTCTGGCCAGGGGGCTCGACCGCGTCAACAACCGCCTCACCAGTGCGCTAGTCTGCGTCAGCCGGGGCCTGCGCATTGAACAGATCCGCCGCGGCGCCCACCCCGACTCCACGATCACAGTGCACAACGGTGCCAGGACGGACCTGATGCGCCCAGTGGATCGCCTGGCCGCCCGCGATAGGTTCGGCCTACCGAAGGAGGCCTTCATCGTAGGCTTCGCAGGAAGCTTCGCTCCGTGGCAAGGGCTGGACTTCCTTCTGGATGCTGCCGGGAGAATCCCCGGCTCGCTCCGCCCCAGGCTGAAGCTGGCGCTGATGGGCGGCGGCATTGCCGCGGATGACCTCCGCCGCGGCATTGAAGACCGCGGGCTGAAGGACATGTTCATCCTGCTGGACGAGGGCCCGCCCCAACGCGTTGCGGGCTTCCTGGACGCCTGCGACGCGGGCGTAATCCCCATCCATGATCCCCGGAAGCTGGGGTACTGCTCGCCGCTGAAGTTCTGGGACGCTATTAGTGTCGGCCTGCCCGTCTTGGTGGCCCGGGGGTCAGAGATCGACGAGGTCTTGCGGGATCTTTCCTTGCCGGGAACCTTCGACCCGGCCGATCCCCAAAGCCTGGCAGAGGCCCTGATGGATCTGGTCGAGAACGCCGACCAACTTCGCTCCCGCCGGCTGGAGGTCCATGAGCTTGTCAAGGAGCGGTACGACTGGAGGCGCGTCGCCGAGCGGACCGTCGAGCTGTTCGACCATCTGCGGCGCGGGCGGAGGCCGCCGAAATGACGGAGCCCCTTCGGGTCTTGCAGATTGCCAACCAAGCCGGTCCGCTCCGGCTGTTCATGCTTCCCGTCTGCCAAGCGATGCGCGATGCGGGGGCCGAGCTGGAACTGGCGTGCATGCGCGGCGGCCCTAACTACGTGTCGCTGGAAAAGGCCGGCTTCCCGCTGCACGGCCTGTCGCCCGGGTCCTGGCTGCACCCGTTGACTTGGCTGCGTGCCTACCGCCAGGTCCGGTCTCTGCTTCGGCGCCGCCGCTATGACCTGGTGGTGGCGCACACGCCGGCCATGAGTTGGATAGCGCGCCTGGCCGCCACCGGGTGTACTGGTGCAGTAGTATATATGGCCCATGGGTTGCCTTTCGCCCCGCGCCAGAACCGGCTGAAGTACATCTTGCTGCGAGGCATCGAGCAGCGCGTCGCTCGACATACTGACGCGGTCATTGTGATGAACCGGGACGATGCCGAAGCATGCGAGCGGTTCCGACTGGTCCGGCCGGGGGGCAGATGGTTCCATGTGCCCGGGGTGGGTCTCGACGTGGACCTGTGGGGCAAGCCACCCGACCAGGACCGTCGCCGGGAGCTGGACAGGGAGCTGGGCCTGAGCGAGCAGCGTCCCCTTATTCTCTACCTTGGCCGGTTCATTGCCGACAAACGGCCTGGGGACGTGCTCGAGCTGGCGCGACGCACCGGGCCGACGGCTGACTTCATCCTGGCCGGTGAGGGTCCGTTGTGGAAGCGCATCCGCCGGCAGGCCGCCCAGGTGGGCAGGAACGTGCGCGTCCTCGGGTGGACCGAATGCATCGGCCCGCTAATGCACCGCTGTACGTTGGCCGTCTTTCCCAGTGTCTATCGCGAAGGGCTTCCGCGTTTCCTCCTGGAGGCACAAGCCGCAGGCAAGCCGGTAGTGGCCTACGACGTGCGCGGCAGCCGGGACGCCATCGACAGCGGCCGAACCGGGCTCCTTGTGCCGCCGGCCGACGTGGACGCGTTTTGCCAGGCGTCCCAGCGGCTGCTTGCCGACGAGGACCTTCGGCGTCGTTTGGGCCAGGCCGGGCGACGCTGGGTGCGGGGGAGGTTCTCTCTGACCGCCTCGGTGAAGGCGCAGCTCTCGGCCCTCGCCGTGGTCCTGGCGGAGAAGGGCATTCACGCGCCGTGGTCTTGACCGCTTCCGGCCCCGCCGCGACTATGATCTTGCCCGGAGGAGGGGATGCCGCGACCGGATGACCCGCGGCCGCTCTGCTGCCGTCGTGGAACGACCAAGCGCCTCCGGCACGGTGAAGTATCGCTCCGGCAGGTCAGGTCGAAAGCCGCGCCACCGTCTCGCCGGCCTGATAGCCGCGCGGGCCTTCCCGGATGCGCTGGACGACCACCTGCTCCCCCTGAAGGCGGGCAGTCAGGGCCCGGCCGGGGCCAGTGATGCTGCCGGTGTTGACCAGGACTCTGCCCGGCAGGTTCCAGATTCCCGCGCGATGGGTGTGGCCGATGATAATGACCTTGGCCTCCGGCGCGTATTTCTCGAAGAACCGCCTCGCCAGCTGGGGGGCTTGACGCCACGCCCACAGCGCTGCCCACAGCCGCCGCGGCGCGCTCCTCATATAGAGGATCCTATCCACCACCCTGATCGCCAATGGGCGGCTCCTTCGCGAGGGGTCGTGCACTTTGATGAGGCTGAGGGCCACCGCTTCCAGTTGCCCGCCCAGCGTGTCCCGGCGCCAGGCCGGCATCGTTTCCAGGGCCGACGCCCTGGCAGTAATGATCCGGGGGGCGACGTCTCGCCAGGGGCAAACCCCTGGAAAGATCGCCTCGCCGTGAGTTATCAGGACCTTCCCCCCCGCCAGTGGGACGTATCTCTGGCCGGGCAGGTCGAAATCGCAGTTCCCTGCCAGGAAGACGGCCCGGACGCCGTCCTCGGCGCAGCGTCGCGAAAGGTGCTCCAGCACCTGCTGATTCGCGGCCCTGTCGTCCGTGCGCCCGACGGTGATCGTGTCTCCGTTGAAGACCATCGTCCTGGCCGCGCGCCACAACGGGCGCAGCCGGTCAAGTCGTTTCCGCCAGCGAGCCGACCAGGTTGCATGCAGGTCGCTGATGACGACGACGGGGTCTTCGCAGGTTGTAGTGGGAAGGTCCATTATGCGAGCCCTGGCGGTCGCGCGGGAAGTGGTGCGCGCCTGTGGCGGCACCGGTCCCGGCCGCGAGAGCACGGGCTGGTCGGATGGTACCCCGGTCCGCCGGCCGCGCCAAGGCATCCTCATTCTGCCCATCCGCAGACCGAAGAGGAGTACGTCGGTCGCCGCTCCGGGCAGCAAGGGCCGCGCGGCCGTGCGGGAGCTGGCATGGACTTACCCGGCGCAATTGCCGATGATAGCGGCATGAGTGGTGGCGGCTCGAAGAAGAGCAGGAAGTTGGGGGCGCTGGGGCGGGCCCTGGGCGACGCCTTTACTGGTGGGCTTGTCCGCGACCTGCGAGGCGCCCGCTCCATCGCCCTGCGGCCCCACAAGCTGCCGGCAGGCGCCGACTGCCTGCTGGCGCCGGACCTGGTGTGCCAGCACGTCGCCCCCGACGGCACCGTCCAGGCCACCCGAGGCTATCACCTCTATGAGCTGCGCCCCGGCTCGATGAGATTCGTCCGCAAGTGTCACCTGCCGTGCCAGTTTGGGAAGGCCTGGATGGGGCATTTCTCGGCTGCCAGAAGACACATCCACCGCAGCGACATTGTCGATATGTTCGCGTTGCGGTCGGGGGAGCTGTTGGTATCGGCCGGCGGATCCCTGTATCGCGGCCGGCCAGGGGAAGGCAACTTCCAGCGCGTCTTCAAGTTCCGCGTTTGGGGCGCCGGCATGGGAAGGGGGATCCGCTCGCCAGGACTGGCCGAGCTGGACAGCGGCCGGATCCTCTTCGGCGAATACGCAGCCAACCAGGACATCGGACCGGTCCACGTGTACGCTAGCGGCGACGGCGGCGGGAGTTGGGAGCTTGTCCACGATTTTCCCGACGGCAGCATTCGTCACGTGCACGCCATCCAACAGGATCCTTTCACCGGCGCCGTGTGGATTTGCACCGGCGACGCCGGCGAGCATTCGTTCATTGCCTATTCCGAGGACGAGGGCAAGACGTTCCACCGGATCGGCGGGGGCAGCCAGCTCTGGCGTGCGGGGAAAGTGTACTTCACCGAAGATTACTTGTATTGGGGTGCGGACACGAACCTGCCGGAGGACCGATACATCGTTCGCTGGTCCCGGAAGACTGGCGAGGTTGAAAGACTTGCCGAGGTAGGCGGGCCGGTGCTGAGCGGTACCCGACTCGCGAAGGGGACATGGGTACTCGCCACGGACCGCGAGGGGACGTCCGGGCTGCACTGGTTCTACGGGCCGGACCGGTGTAACACACCCACCGAGTGGGACGAAATTCCCAGCTTGTGGGTCAGCCCGAGCGGCCGGCGCTGGAAGCGACTAGAGCTGACGCGCTGGCTGGAGGAGGCCCACCCGTGGTTCGGCGTGCCGCAGATCGCTACGGGCGACGGCGCCCCGTATCTTGTCTTCACCTGCCTGAACATGGAGCGGTACGACAGCAACCTCATAATCATCCGGGAGGAAGAGCTGCGGCGCTGGTTCGATGTGCCCGGGCCTGACGCGGACCCGGGGCGATAGGGATCCGGTGCAGGCTGTAGCTGCGGGCCTTCCACGACGCCTGGGTCGTAAACGGTTTTGACTGTCGTTGCCCCCCTCAAGTCGAAAGGCTCAAGACGACCTCGCCGGGGAGAACCCGACCTCCCGCACAGCCGTATGGAACCTTGCAGCTTCCTTTGATTCCTGCCGATACTACATCACGTCGGCAGGGCCAAGCGGTCCTGTAGCTGGTTGCCGACCCCCATCGGTCAGGATGGTCGTGCCTCAGAGAAGACCATAGGATAGGATGAGTCCGGCCTCTGGCGCGCCCGCAGGAGCCCGATTTCGCTCCGGGGCATGCCGGGCACAACGGGGCCTGACGCGGCCCACTGCGACCCCCCGGCGTCGCGATTGGCGTGGCGAGCACCCCGTCAAGCGGCGCGGGGAACCCAAGGATGAAGGCTCAGGTCTCGACAACGCGGACGGGCGTCAACATCGCCTCGCAATGGGCCCTGCATCTGGCCATCGTCGGCGTGAATATGTTCCTCATCGCCTACGTGCTCGACAGGGTCGGCCCGGAGCACTACGGCGGCTGGGCCATCATCATCAGCATCGTCGGCTATATGCACCTGCTCGGGGCCGGGCTGTCGCAGGCCGTCCAGCACTTCACCGCCGCCGACCACACCCGGGGTGACGACCGCGGCATGTCGGCGCTCTTCAGCTCGGCGTGCATCGTATACGGCCTTGCGGCTCTGCTGGCGCTTCCCGGGAGCCTGGCGGTCGCGCGCTACTATGCGGCGATCTGGCCGAAGATCCCCACCCAGGCCGCCGCCGAGTGCTCCCAGGCTCTGCTCTGGGTCAGCGCCGCGATTGTCTTCTCGCTGCTGTGTATCCCCGCTCAGGGCGTGCTGCTGGGCCTGCAGCGACACTACCTGCGGAACCTGATCGAGCTCGTGGCGCTGATCGTCCGGGCGACGGTCGTCGTGGTCACCTTCCAATCCCTCGGCCCGTCTCTGGCGTACCTCGGGGCCGCCCTATGCGCGGGGGCGTGCTGTCGCTTCGTGCTGTACCTGCTGTCCCTCAGGATCGTCGCCCCCGGCTTGAGGCTGAACCTGTCTCTGGTGTCCAGGCAGGCGCTCAAGAGGCTTTTAGGGTTCGCCGGGCACTCCGCGGTCTGGTCCGTCTGCACCGTCCTCCTCCGGGACAGCGGCCCGCTCTTGGCCGCCTGGATGCTTGGACCTGCAGAGATCACGTACCTCTATGCCGGCACCCGGGTCGTGAGGGCCTTCAGCGGGCTGGTGGTCGGCGCCGGGGCTGTGTTCCTGCCTATCGTGAGTTCCCTCTACGCCACTGGCGAGAAGGCAAGGCTGGGTTCGGTGCTGGTTCGCGGCAGCAGGTTCGGGGCGCTGATCGGGCTCTCAGGCGGCGCGTGCCTGATCCTCTTCGGACCAGCCATCCTGTATCACTGGCTCGGTCCGGGGCAGGAAACGACCTTGGGGGTGCTGGTGGCGACCACCATCTGCCTGTTAGGGCATTGGTGCTTCGGCATGGCCACGATCATCCTGGTGGGCACCCGGGCGCTCAAGACGGTCACGGCCGTCCAGCTGACCCAACTCGTGGGGGGCATTGCCCTGGGCGTGGTCTTCTCCCTGGCGTGGGGCGTGACGGGACTGGCCGCGGGTCTGCTGCTGCCGCTGCTGCTAATCAGCCTGGCGGTGACGCCCGCCTGTGCCGTCCGCCGGGCCGAGACCGGATTGGCCAAGTTGTACCTCAAGGCGCTTTGGGCGCCGGCGGTCGTCGCCGGGGCGGTCGGACTGGCCGCCTGGGCCATGCAGCGGCTCTGGCCGCCGCAGCAGGTGTGGATTCTCGTCACGGAAGGTTTGCTGGCCATGGGCTTCTTCGGTATCTTGTCGATGCTGTTCGGGCTGGACCGCGCGACGCGGAAGCAGATCGCCCAGCGCCTGCGGGGTCGGTTCCGGGCAGCGTGAGGTAGATGGCATTGAGCTGCGAGCCACCAGGCGCGGCCCCTCGCCGGGGGCGTCTCCCCCGTCACCAAAGCGACGCCTGAAAAAGGAGTTAGAAGGCCAAATGCGTCATCCGAGGAAGCCGACGATAGTCTTTCTGACGGCGCAGTGGAGTAACATCGGCGACCGGATTCGTCGAGGCGAGCCGCCCGGCGGGGTGCCTTCCGTCTGGCAGATCTGGACAGAATGCCTGGCCAACGGCTTCGACGTGCACGTCTTCATGGTGATGGACCTGGAAGGTGATTGCCCCAAAGAGACGCTCGAGCTGGGCGGCGTTCGGTTCCACTGGATCGACAGACCCATTCGGCGCCTGACGGACTGGCTTCGCTCAAAGCGGCTCCAGGGAATCCTCAAGATCGACTGGCCGATTCTACAGGCGCAAATGCTGTACCACATTTGGCGCTCCGGCCTCCGCCCCGACGTCGTCTACGCCGTCCGCGCGACTTACAGCATACCGGCTTGGTTGTGGTGCCGCCTCGCGGGCGCTCGGTTGGTTCTCCGGCAGTATGGAACGTGGTTGTACTACCGCTGGTTCCAGCAACCAAGCTGGGCCGAACGGCTGCGGTTCATCTTCTCCATCCTGCCCTTCAAGATCCCCTGCGACCTGCACATCATGACGAACGACGGAACCAGCGGGGACAAGGTAGCCCGCTGGCTCGGCTTTCCGATGAAGCGGTTCCGCTTCTGGCTGAACGGGGTGGACAAGTCCATGAGAATGGATGGTTTTGACGCGCCCGCATTCAAGCAGCAGCATGGGATGCCGCCCGACGCGCCCATGCTCATGACGCTTGGGCGCCTGGCCTACTGGAAGCGCCTGGACCGCGTCCTGGACGCCATGCCCGCCGTCCTTCGCGAATTCCCGAATGTCCGTCTCTTCATTCTCGGCGACGGGCCTCTCCGGCCCGAGCTGGAGGCCCAGGCCGGTCGGCTGGGGGTGACCGAATCGGTCACTTTCGTCGGAGCGGTAGGACATGACCAAATCGCTGACTATCTGAACGCGACGGACGTGTACGTGCAGGCCCACGATCTGACGAACCTGTGCAACACGCTGATCGAGGCGCTGGCGGCCGGGTGCTGTATTGTGACTCGAGACGTGGGTTCGACCACTGAGGTCGTCACCGACGGGCAGAACGCAGTGATCCTTAGGCCGGGCGAGGCCGATGATCTCGCCCTCGCCACCATTCGGTTGCTCAAGGATCCAGACGAGCGGCAACGGTTGAGAGAGGCCGCCCATGAGCATGCGATGAGGACGTTCCAGACATGGGACGAGCGCATGCAGATGGAGGTCCGCGAAATCAGCCGCCTCGTCCGCCGGAGCCGCCGCGGGCACGGCACGGGAGAGGGGCAAGGCCAAGGCTCCCCGCCGTCCGTGGCTGCGGGGGCCGCAACCGGACCGTCGGGATCGGGCGACGGGTAACGGCACGGTCGTTGCCCAACCGGGCGATTTGACGGCCAGAGGTCGCAGAGGGTGCCAGGATGATGGTCGAAACGAGCTCGTGGCGCATGCGGGTGGCGGCCGCGGTCTCCCGGCTGTTCCCGCTTTTCCTTTCCGGCCGGGTAGCGGCCAGGCTGTATTCGAGCAAGATCGCCCAACGCGAAAACGCCGGCTTCACCGCGCGTTCAAGCCTCGCGGACGTCATCCTTCGCCTTGACTGCGCGGATCGGCACGGCACGCCGTTCGCGGTCAGGGGATTCTTCGACTGGCACAACGTGCTCTTGACCAAGACCATCTGCCGCCGGGGAGATACGCTGATTGACATAGGAGCAAACGTCGGCACGGAGACCTTGCTCTTTGGCAAGATCGTAGGGCCCGAAGGCTGCGTCATTGCCTTCGAACCGGAGCCGCGCGTATTCGCGGCGCTTCGAGACAACGTCGAAATCAACAAGATGCGGCAGATCAAGTTGTATGACAAGGCCGTGTCCAACGCGAAGGAGACTGCCTGGTTCACTTTTCCCCCATCGGAATGGGAGAGCGGCAGCGGGCAACTGGGCGTCGCGGACGGCGAGCAGGGCCAGGGCGTTGAGGTCAACTGTGTGCCGTTGGATGAGATGTATCGAAACGGGGAATTCGGCGCGCCCCGATTGATCGTCATGGACATCGAAGGGTCCGAGATGCTCGCCCTGCAAGGCGCTCGGCGGCTGATCGCGGAATGCCGCCCCTTTTTCATATTTGAAGTGAACCCGGCGCTACTGAGGAAAAGGGGCCTCTCCCCTGGAGCGTTCGTGGAATTCTTCGAATCTCTGGACTATGGGGTGTGGAAGATCGAACGGACCACTTTGGGCCCGGCTCCTGGAAACATGGCTCGCCTGTGCAACTGGCTGGCCATTCCCGACAGCGGCAGCGCGGAAAGTGCGGAAATGGTCACCCTCATCAATCGACGGATGAAGCTCGCGGCGTTTCTGCCGCTGATCCGAGGCCTGAATCCGCTGGTGATCAAGAGCCGCTGAACGCATTCTACAGTCCATCGTCTCTGCGGGGCCGCCATCCCGCACGTCCAGGCGGAGGATATCTACGGCGACGGGCACTCCGCGGAGAAAGTCCTCAAGGCCCTGATCGAGTGCACCCCCCGCTGATCCGGCCGAGCCTAGCCCGGATGTTGCACGATGCGCGTGCAACATCCGCCGCAGCGGCTTCGACGCGAGCGACTTACG
>CBFCZU010000088.1:0-15344 GCA_965602635.1 uncultured Planctomycetales bacterium
GCCACAGGGGTCATTATGGCAACACGTTTGCGCGCGCAAAGCCTTCCGCGCACGGATAGGGTGAGGGGCGCGCCTTACGCGCGCGCCTCCGAAGCGACTGAAAACCGAATACGCCAGTGCGGAGTGCTGAGTGCTGAGTGCGTGGGGTGGCACGGTCCCGGCGGGACCGTGTTGCTCGAAACGCGGACCGAACACAGCTTGACAGGAGGAGTGCGAAGTGCGGAGTGTGGAGTGCCGAGAGCCCCAGCCTTTCGCTCGGGGGCCTTCAGCCCCCTCGCTCAAGACCGGGCTTTAGGGCGTTGTTCCAGGTCAAGGCTTTGCTGCTTCTGTTCGCGTTGTTCGCGGCGAAGAACCTGGAACGCATTGACACCCAAGGACTTACGGATTTCGGGCCTGTCGCGAAACGTTCCGTGTCGTTCCGTAACTTTCCGAAACTTTCCGTTTCGTTCCGTTTCGTTCCGGAGTTTTCCGTTTCTTTCCGTTCTGTTCCGTCCCTTTCCGCCGGGTTCCGGGCGGGAGCGGCGTGTCTGTCCGGCGGGCGGTCAGGCTTCGGCCGCCAGGCGCGAGGCGATTTCGCTCCAGCGCTCGATCCGGGTGGGGTCGCCGTGGAAGGTGTGAGTGTCCTTCATGACGATCTCCAGCGGGCAGCCGGCGGCGGTGCGGATCGTCTCGCGGGTGATCTTCTCCACGGCGTCGTAATCGACGTCCGGGGCGCAGATCATGGCCGGGTTGGGCTTCCACGAGAAGATGTACTTGTCCCGGAGCTTCCCGGCCGCGTCCGCGACGTCCCACCAGGCCGAGACCGACACCCGCCGCAGCCGGGGAACCTCTCGGACCAGCAGGTCGAACTTGGCGTCCATCGGCTCGCAGCATCCGTAGTGGTTCAGGCCGAAGCGCTCCAGGATGGGGAGCTGGTACTGAAGCACGAACTCGTGCCAGTGCTCGGGGCCGACCTGGACGAACTCCTGGCTTTCGCCGAAGCCCCACAGGTCTTTGAGGCGTGCGTGGCCGGCGAAGTCGTCGGCGGGCAGCTCGTCGGTGCAGCCGATGCCGCCCGAGCCGACGTAGTCGTCGGGCCCGTTGTTGAGCGAGAGGATCTGCTCGCGCTCGAGCGTGTCGAGCAGGCGGAGCTGGTCGTCGCGGAGGAATGCCATCAGCTCGTGCAGGAGCCTGGGGTTGTCGTAGATGTCGAGCATGACCTGCGCCAGCCCGCGTAGCTTGATGAGCGGCCAGGTCAGCGTCGCCGGCCAGCCGATGTGGTGATGTGCCCGCACGCGGAGGATGTCGCCGAGGATCTCGTCGGCCAGGGCCAGCCGGCGGTCGGTGGCGGGGCGGTCGAACTCGATCGCGCGGGGGTGCAGCTTGGCCAGATCCTCCGGCCGCTTGATCGGGGCGTCCCAGACGTGGGAGCCCAGCGCCTCGGTGCGGGTGTACTCCTCGACGGCGCCGCAGTCGCCGATCCGCAGGATCCAGGCGACGTTGAAGAAGTCGGTGATGGGATGGTCGTCGTGGATGTGCTCGGCGTGCCAGGCGCGGCGGCGGAGGCCCAGCTCCCACCCGCGGAGCAGAGGATCCTCGCACTGAAGCTGCGGCTCGTCCACGATGTCCCGCCATCCGCCCTCGGGGTAGGCCAGCACCATGGGGCGATGGGGGCGGAGTGCGTTGAAGTCTTTCCACAGCCCGATGCGCTCGGCCTGGACGGGCAGGGCGGCGGCATCGGCGACCTGGCGGGCAAGCTCGCGAAGGGTTCGTCTGTCTTTCTCGCTGACGGGCATGTCTTGGCCTTGAAGGGAGTTACGCGAAACCGCGCCGGCCCACGACCGCCGTGGGCTCTCAGTGGCGAGGGGTCGAAAGCGCCTCGAAGCCCGAGATGATATCCAGCAGCTCCTCGGTGATCGTCCGCTGGCGCAGGAGGCGGAAATGCATGTTCAGCTCCTCGAGCCTGTCCTCGATGTTACGTTCGGCCGCCTGCATGGATGCGAGGCGGCTGGCGTTCTCGCTGGCGAGCGATTCGGCGGAGGCCTGAAAAAGCGCCGTGTGGAAGAACTCGCGGATGAGCGAGGCGAACAGCCGCTCCCATTCGATCGTGTGGATGGGCAGCCCGCGCGAAGGCCACTTGCGGCCTTGAAGCTCGCGCAGCCAGTCCATGTCCACGGGGTAAAGCTGCTGGGTGTGGGGCTCGTAGGCGGCACCGCCGAGCGACTTGTTGTAGAGCAGGACGATCTCGTCAACGCCCAGGCGCGACCGCCACTGCTCGATCTTCACCAGGATCTCCTGCACCAGCGAGGTGATGCCGAACAACGAGGTCGCGGGTGCCACCTGCTCGTCGATCGCCAGGCCGGCGGTCTCCAGCAGCGGCGCGATCCGCCCTCCGACGACGAGTATCTGAAGCGCCTCGCCGGAGAGGTTGTAGGACTTGACCGCGGCGATGGCGTGGGCAGCGATCTGCGAATTGAACCGCCCGCACATGCCTTGGTCGGACCCGAAGATGACGGCCCCGACCTGCTCGGGCGGCGCCCCCTCGGCCGGGACAAGGCGGTCGCCCTCGCCGATGAGCAGCGACTGGAGCCCCAGCTCGATCGTGCGGCGGTACTCCCCGAGCGACTCGACGGCCCTCTCGTACTGCCGGATGCTGGCCGCCGCCATGCCCTTCATCGTCTTGACCACCGACTGGAGTTCGCCAGCGGCGGCGATGCTCTTGCGGATGCCTTCGAGCGACTTCATCTACTCGGCCTTCTCTTCGTCCCCGGGGCTTTCGGTGGCCTCGTCCTTCTCGGGGCCGGCGGGTTTCATCGGACCGACGGCCTGGGCGATGGTCTCCCGCAGCGCGGCCCGGTCGGCGTCGGCGATCTCCTCGCCGGCGGCGATGCGCCCGGCGAGGTCGGCCTGCTTTTCGGTGACGGCCTGGCGGATGGGGGCCTCGGCGTCGTTCACCATCTCGGCGGGCAGGTCGTCGAAGAGGCCCTCGGTGGCGGCGAACATCGCGGCGATCTGCTCGGCGACCGGGATCGGTTCGTACTGCGGCTGCTTGAGCACCTCCCGGACCCGCCGGCCGCGTTCGAGCTGCTTGCGGACGCTCTCCTGCAGCCGCGTGCCGTAGCGGCTGAACCGCTCCAGCTCCTCGAACTGGGCGTAGGCGAGCTTCAGGTCGCCCGCCACCGCGCGATACGCGGGAAGCTGCGCCTTGCCCCCGACGCGCGAGACCGACTTGCCCACGTCCACTGCCGGCAGCACGCCTTTCTGGAACAGGTCTGGAGACAGGTAGATCTGTCCGTCGGTGATGGAGATCAGGTTGGTGGGGATGTAGGCGGAGAGGTTCTGGGCCTGCGTCTCGACGATGGGCAGGGCGGTGACCGACCCGCCGCCATTCTTGTCGCTGAGGTGCGTGGCCCGCTCGAGCAGTCGCGAGTGGACGTAGAAGATGTCGCCGGGGAAGGCCTCTCGCCCGGGCGGGCGGCGCAGCAGCAGGCTCACCTCGCGATACGCCCGGGCGTGCAGGGTCAGGTCGTCGTAAACGATCAGCACGTCGCGGCCTTGCTCCATGAGATATTCGGCCATGGTCGCCGCGGCGTAGGGGGCGATGAACTGGAGCCCGGCTGCGTCCCTGCCGGTCGTGACGACGACGGCCGTGTAGTCGATGGCATCGTGCTCGCGCAGCTCGGCGACGACGCGCGCGACGGCAGAGCCGCGCTGGCCGATCGCGCAGTAGATGCACAGCACGTTCTTGTCGCGCTGGTTGATGATGGCGTCGATGGCGATGGCCGTCTTGCCGGTCTGGCGGTCGCCGACGATCAGCTCGCGCTGGCCACGCCCGATGGGGATCAGCGCGTCAACGACCTTGATGCCCGTTTGCAGCGGGGTGGCGACGGGCGCGCGGTCCATGATGGACGGCGCGGGTCGCTCGACGGACCGTCGCTCGGCCGCCTGGACGGCGCCGCGCTCGTCGAGGGGCCTGCCCGCGGCGTCAACCACCCGCCCCAGCAGCGACTCGCCGACCGGCACGTCCATCACGCGCCCCGTGCGGAGGACCTGCTCGCCGGCCTCGATGCCCTCGGTCTCGTCCAGCAGGACAACGCCGATCTCGTCGGCGTCGATGTTGAGGACCATCCCGAGCTGGCCCTCGCTGAAGCGGACCAGCTCCTCGGACTGGACGCCCGGCAGGCCCTTCACGTATGCGACGCCCGAGCCGATGGAGAGCACCTCGCCGACCTCGCGGACCTCCGGGGCCGGCTTGTACTGCTCAAGTGCCCGCTCGAAGGCCGCAGACGCATCGCCCGCCACCGAGCGCAGATCTTGACCTTGACGCTGCTCACTCATTCGGGGGTTCCTGCCGGGGCGGCTCTTGGGCGTCGGCCGCTTTCTCCTCGGACTCGGCGCGCTGCGACTCGGCGGCGACCGTCCGGTCAACGGCCTCGGCGAGCTGCTGCCGTATGCCATCGACGTAGCTTTCGACGGTCCACGATACCCGCCTCCCGCCGCCGCGCAGCTCGATGCCGCAGGTCAGCTCCGGGTCGGTCTCGAAGCCGACCTCCGCTTCTACCGCGAGGTGCTTCTTGACGGCCTGGGCGGCCAAGTCGCGGTCGGCCTCCGGCAGCTCCCACGCCGTCGCGACGACCAGACCCTTCCCCTCGTCGGCCATCGCGTCGGTCAGCTCGCGTCGGCCTTCGGGCGACAGCTCCTCCAGCCGGCGGAGCAGCACGCCCACCATCGCGCGTTCCAGCTCCGCGTCGGCCAGTTCGGCCAGCGCCCGGCGGGCGACCGCGCAGACCTGCCGCCCGGCCGTCTCGTGCATCTCGCGCAGAAATGCCTCCTTGCCCCGCTGGAGGTCCTCGCGCCAGCGGTCGGCCTGGACCTGGACCTCTTCGCGGGCCTCGCGCGTCAGCTCCTGGCGCTGCTCGTCGGCATGGCGGCGGGCCTCGGCCAGCAGCGACTCGCGCTGCCCCTCGAGGTCGTCCTTCTCGCGCTGCAGAGCCTCGGCTCGGGCGGCAGCTTCCTGGGCCTTCTCCTCGGCCGCCTCAAAGTGCGAGGCGATCTTCTTCTCGCGCTGGTCCATCGCGCGGACGATCCGCCTGTACAGGAAGTGCCGAAGCAGCAACACCAGGATCAGGAAATTGACCACCTGGGCGAGCAGCGTCGGCCAATGGACCAGCGACGTGCCTTCGGCAAGCATGGGCTATTTCCCTACCTGCGAGACCACAAAGGTCCAGAACGGGTTGGCGAAGATCAGGATCATGGCCACCACGAAGCAGTAAATGGCCGTGGACTCGACCATCGCCAGGCCGACGAAGAGGGTCCGGGTGATCCGGTTTGCCTCGTCCGGCTGGCGGGCGATCGACTCCAGCGCCTGGGCCAGAGCCCGGGCCTCGCCCAGGGCCGGGCCCACCGATCCCATCGCGATCGTCAGCCCGGAGGTGACGATCGACACCATGCCTACAAGGGCGACGTCAGTCATCAGATGGATCCTTTCTCAGTTGCGGCCTCGGACGGCTCGTCGGGCTCGGCCTGCCGCGGGGCCTCGCGGGTCCGCATGCCCGAGGCGATGTACACCATCGCCAGCACCGCGAAGATGTACGCCTGGATCAGGCCGATCAGAATGCCCAGCACGTTCATCACGACGGGGAGGATAAAGCCCACCAGCGAGACCAGGATGGCGGCGACCTTCGTCCCGCTCATCACGTTGCCGAACAGCCGCACCGCCAACGCCAGCGTCCGCGACAGCTCGCCGATGATGTTGAACGGCAGCATGAACGGGGAGGGCCTGATGTAATTCTTCAGGTAGCTGCCTACTCCCAGGTTGGCGACGCCGTATACCGGCACCGCGACGAACACGCAAATCGCCAGCGCCGCGGTGGTCGAAAGCGATCCCGTAGGGGCCGTGAAACCGGGCACCACGTCCAGAAGGTTGGAAACGGCGATGAACAGGAACAGCGTCCCGATGAACGGCAGGTACACGTCCGGGTTCTGCTGGCTTAGCCCGCGGATCTCGTTCCGCAGGAAACTCACCACCACCTCCAGCAGGTTCTGCCAGCGTGGGACTTTCGGCCCCGACGAAAGCCTCCGCGTCACCAGCCACGAGCCGACAACCAGGATCGCCATCACCGCCCACGTGTAAACAATCGTGGCGTTGAGCTTGAAAAAGCCCCACTGGTGGAAAACGATCTCGTCGGGACTGAATGCCAGTGCAATCATGTTGAGCTTCTGTCCTTGACTGCCACCGCCTCGTCTTCCGGCCGGAGCTTCCGGGTCAGGACGACCCGCACCAGCACGAACCCCGCCATTGCCGCCAACAGCAGTTGCCAGTGCATCCGGGCGATCCAGACCATGACGGCCACGGCCACCACGGCCCGCACGACGAAGCTGCCGAAGGTCAGCAGCATTGGCCGGTTCGACGTCATGACCATTCGGACGGTCAGCCACAGCCCGCCGAAGTGAAACACCCCGACGGCCGCGCCCGCCGCCAGCGCCACAGCCAGTTGTCCGATTCCGACTTCCAGGTCCGTTCCTTTCGCCGCCGGGCGATCCCGTCCGATCCCCGGCCTCAGTCTTCGCTGCGGCTCTCGCGCGTGACCCAGAACCATGCGTTGAGGCAGCCTAGCGTCATGCCCACGACAACGCCGGTCAGCGCCCAGGAAAGCCGCCCCGGGTACCACTGATCCAGCTTGATGCCCACGTACACGCCGATGGCGGCGGGCACGGCGACGGACCATCCGACCAGTCCGAACATCCCCGCCCAGAACCACGGGCTGCGCTGGCGGTCGAGCCGCCCCTTGATCTTGCGCCGCTCCTTGGCGTCGATCTGGCGGGCGAACTGCCCGCGATCGGCCTGGCGGCGCAGCCGGGGACGGTCATTCGTAGCCACGCTTCAGCTCCACGAAACGGTGCACGAAAGTCGCCTCGATCTTGTTCAGCGACGTCCGCGCGATCTCGGCCCGCTCGTCCAGCTTCTCGAACTCCTCCTGGACCCTCTCGCGGAGCTTGCCCAGCTCGGCCCCGCGAACGCCCTTCCGCGTCGAGACGAGGACCTCCTCGCCTCGCTTGACGAGCACGCCCTCGGCGACGGCGACGAACTCCTCGCGCCCGCCCGCCAGCTCGAACGACAGCACGCACGGCGACAGCGCCGTCGTCAGGTCGATGTGCCGCGGCAGGAGGGTCAGCTCGCCGTCCTCGGCCTCGGCGCCGATCTTCCGGACCTCCTCGTCAACCAGCACTTCCGTCGGCAGCAGGACCTTGAGCCTCATGACTTCCGCACCTCGTCGATCGCGCCGATCATGTAGAAGCCGCTTTCCGGCGTATCGGTGAACTCGTCGTTGAGGATCCGCCGGCAGCCGTCGATCGCGTCCTCACGGCTGACCGTCTTGCCCTCTTGCCCGGTGAACTGCCCGGTCACGAAGAACGGCTGGGTGAGGAACCGCTCCAGCCGCCGGGCGCGGTTGACCGTCTGCTGGTCGCCCCGCGAGAGTTCCTCCAGGCCCAGCATGGCGATGATGTCCTTCAGGTCCTCGTATTCCTGGAGCGTCCGCCTGACCTCCCGGGCGACGTCGTAGTGCTCCTCGCCCACGACGCTGGCCGTGAGCATCTTCGACTCGCTGCCCAGGGGGTTGATCGCCGGATATAGCCCCTGGCTGGCGCGGTCGCGCGACAGGACGATGCTGGCCGAGAGGTGCCCGAAGGTGTGCACGACGGCCGGGTCGGTGAAGTCGTCCGCCGGCACGTAAACCGCCTGGATCGACGTGATGGCCCCGGCGGGGGTGTTGCAGATCCGCTCCTCCAGGGCGGCCAGCTCCGACCCGAGCGTCGGCTGGTATCCGAGCCGGCTGGGCAACCGGCCAAGCAGGCCCGATACCTCCGAGCCCGACTGGATGAACCGGAAGATGTTGTCGATCAGCAGCAACACGTCCTGGCGGGCGTCGTCGCGGAAGTATTCGGCCATCGTCAGGGCGGCGTGGCCGACGCGGAACCGCGCCCCGGGCTGCTCGTTCATCTGCCCGAAGACCATCACGCTGCTGTCGAGGACGCCGGCAGTCTGGATCTCTCGGAACAGCTCCTCTGCCTCTCGCGTGCGTTCGCCGATGCCGCAGAAGAGGCTGACGCCCTCGTGCTGGCCGGCCACGTTGTGGATCATCTCCATGATCAGGACGGTCTTGCCGACGCCGGCGCCGCCGAGCAGTCCCGCCTTGCCGCCCCGCTCCAGCGGCGCGAGCACGTCGATGGCCTTGATGCCCGTCTCGAAGATCTCGCGCTTGGACTGCTGTCGGGCGAGCGGCACGGGGGGGCGGTGGATGGAGCGTTTCTCGACCGCCTGCGGCTCGCCACCCTCGTCCACGGGCTCGCCGAAGACGTTGAACATCCGCCCGAGCAGCCCCTTCCCGACGGGCACCATGATCGGCTCGCCCGTATCGACAACCGGCGCGCCGCGCCACAGCCCCTGCGTGGGGTTCAGGGCGATTCCGCGGACGGTCCTGCCGTCGAGATGGCTGAGCACCTCGATGCGGACTCGGCCGTCGGGGCCGCCCAGAAGCTGGGTGTGGACCTCAGGCAGCGGGCGCGGGAACGCCGCGTCCACCACGCTGCCCCGGACGGAGACTACCGCTCCGCGCCGGGCCGGATCGCTTTCGCCTTTCTGTCGAGTCATGATGCTCTCGGGTACACTGGCTTCGCCGCCCGCAACGTCCAGTCTTCCAGTGCCATTAGAGCGCGCTCGCCGCCGCAGGGCAAGTCTCTTGAGGCGAGAGGCGGCTGCGTCGGCTTCCCATCGGCTCGTGATCCTGACCGGGACGGGCTTCGGCAGGCCTGAGCTTCGGTGATCGCGAGAGATGGAAGAAGTTGGGCTTGGGTGCCCGAGACCCTCCTGGCTGTTGAACGGGGCCGCTGTGTGGCAGCTTCCGGTTCGGACGCCCCGGGCGTGATCGGGCTGGCCCTGGTGCTGTCAGCGCCGGTTCCGAAAAGGGTTGCGTTCGTCCTCCCCAGGCGCTTCACTTGGCCCTGGTTCGACCGGTCGCGCTCCTCTTCGGGTCAGTCTTAATGATGCAGGGCCGCATTCGAGTCTTGAAGGGGATGCCAAACTCGACGGCGACGGTGAAGGGGCCCTTCACGTTCTTCGGCTCTCGCCATGAGAGCGCGCAGGTGCCGCCTCACCCATACTCGAAGCTGAAATGGCGATTGTACGAATCGTCTGCGTTTCTGATGACCACTAGGGGGGGAGGAGGCATCTGACCCGCCCGAGTAAGAACGACATGCTCGCCTGATCGTCCGTCCAGTCTTGGGTCGGCAAAGCCGTGAATGCCGGGTTTCGGTCGGCTGGCAGACATGGACGCGACGATCGGTTCGCCGATGTCGAGGACGGCCGGCTTGCCGGCGACGACGTGAAAGGTGCTTGCCGAAGTAGCTGCGGTGGCGACGAGCTTCCACACCCGCCCAGATTGATCCTTGCGCTCGATCTCCCAGTGGTTCAGCCGGTATTCGCCAATCGGCAGTCTTACCTGCCCTTCCTCGACTCGAAGAAGCAAAAGCCCTTTGTCGCCTCCTGCGCTCAACCGCCCAACGCCTCCGGAGACCCGGACAGTCCCCAGGGCGAGGTCCTTGGGCGGCGAGAACTTGACGAACGATCCGTCCCGGGCAACCTCGAGGGCGTGGAGCTTGTCGCCCACCTGGACATACTTGCCCACCCGGCCGATGGCAAAGCCGCCGGCACCGTCGATCTTGATCCGATCACTACGCTGGAATTCGGCGAACGCGTCGTTGAATGTGCCATTGGCGTTGCTGTCGAATAGGACGCAGGAATGCTTCTTGCCGCCGATCTTGACCGTCCCTTCGTACCAGCCCGCCGCTTTGGCCAGAATCCGTCGGCTAACGCGCCCGGAGATCCAGACACGCAAGTTCAGGTGAAACGTGGTGGGCCCGTCCTGGCCGGGAAGGAGCACCTTCACCAAGTGGAACTCGGCGGACTGCTGACCCTTGTAGATCCGTGGGTCGACAGCCGACACGGCCGATTCGTCCTCCAGACTGCCGTCGGCGTCACTGTCAATGAACAGCCGGTCGTAGGCCCCGCGTCTGGCGGAACGGCCCAGGGCCACCCACAGGAAGCCCGCCGGCACCATCGGCGTTTTCCATTTCGCAACCAGAGCATCGGCGCCCGCGGATTTCGGCAGCGCCAGGTCCCCGGGCTTCTGCTCGCTCAGCTCCAGCGTCTGTCCGGCGGTGCTGCCGACGACTCTCTCGCCATCCGCAGATGCCCGGTATCCCAGCCACTGCTCCTGCTGTGCAGGGGCCATCCCGGTCAAGGACAGCACGACCAGTATACTGCTTGCCATCCCTTTCATGATCCGTCTCCGCTACCCTCGGTTACTTGGACGTCTTCTTCAGCTCATGGTTCAGGTCGGAGAGAGCGAACCCCTCGGCCTGTACGACGTGCTTCTCGTCGGTCAAGATCAGCCAAGGCAAACGAACGACGCCCCAGCCGGCAAGCACCTCTTTCTCCTTATCGGCGGTGACCCGCCCGCAGGGCGCGGCTATGGTTCTGGCCGTCAGCCACTGCTTGACCTTCGGCGGACCGCCGGCCGCTGCGTGGACCAGGATGACGGCCACGCCCTTCCCGGCCAATTGGTCTGCCGTCTTCCCAAGCGTCGTAACGCAGTGACGCGACGGCCGCTGCGCCATGTCCCAGAAGCAGACCAGGATCCTCTTGTTCGGGGCGAGCTGGGAGGCGGGCTTCAGGCCCAATCCCTCCAGTTTCGGCAGCGGCCGGCTGAGAAGTTTCCTGGCTTCGGTTGCCGGCGCGGCCGGCGTCACCGCCCGCTGCGCGGGGACGCCGATATCCATCTTCAGTGTCAGTTTGCCGAGATCCAACGGCTTATCGCTCTGCCCGCCGGGTATCTCGGGAATGATGAACTCATGGGTCAGGGACGCCGCCAGGCCGGCCCGCGGGTCGGTTTGCGACTTGCGGATGTAGATCGACAGCTCGTACCTGCCGGCCACCACGTCCTCCACGCGGAAAGAACCGTCCGGGCGGATCGGGACGTTGTAGTGTTTGCGAGTGCGGCTATATTCCTGTTGCGCTTTGAGGTACTCCTTGCCCTCTTCACTCTTGGACCACTTCTCATACCATTCTCGCCGGCCCTGCCGGTCCAGGGAGTCCCAATTCCCGGGTATGGGGGGCTTGGGCAACTCGATCTTGGTGCCGATGTTTCCACGGTTGGCCCCGAGGTCAATGCCCTTGGCCCCGGGCGGCAGGACCACCTGGCCGGTCACCGGCCGGCCCTTGCCCCCAAGGGCGACCTTGACCGTCTGTCCGGCTTCCACCGTTACCTTCTCGCCCTGCTGGTAGCTCCAGGTGTTTTCTCCGGTCCGGACGCTGCGACTCACGCCCCATTCTCCCGGCGGCGCACGTTTGATCGTGAACCTTCCGCCCTTGTCGGTTTCCGATCTAATGTCATGGTAGATCCGGGGCTGCGTTGGATCGTAGCGGCTACCGCTCAGCCACATAGTGATGCGCTCATCGGCCCCGGGGCGGGAGCCGATCATGAGCCTGCCCTCAATTCGGCCCCAGGGCTTCAGTTGAATGTCAGGCGATTTCTGATAGGCGTCGTCGCTGAGTTCGGCATACCCGGCCTCGTGAATGACCACCAGGGCCCACTTGCCCTCCTGGACCCCAAAGGCGTATCGGCCGTCAGCGGACGTTTTCACCGTTGGGCAGCCCTGATCGCTGATGCGACTGCCATTCCGGATGTAAGCCCCCTGCGAAGGCGTCGCCAGGACCACCTGGGCGCCGGCCGCGGGCTTCCCGTCAGGCAGGCGGACCACCCCCGCCAGGCCCACGCCCCTTTCCAGCTTGAAATCGACGGTCACGTTGCCTTCATCGTCGGCAATCGAGCGCGAGATGGCCGGCTTGTACCCGTCGGCCTCAATACGAACGAGATGCCCGGCCCGAGGGTACGTGAAGCTAAGCTCATAGCGGCCGTCGGTGAAGGGCTTGGCGTTCCGCGACTCCCAGTAGGGGCTGCTACCCCGGCCCCAGTCAATGCCGGGCAGCGCCCGGAACTTCTCCAGCGGCTTTCCCGTGGCGGCGTCGACGACGCTGCCGTGGATCCTCACCGGAGGCAGCAGCGTGATGAGGCGCTCCTCCGCCGAGGGCCTCGCGCTATACTCTCTCACGCTCATATAGCCTTGCTTGTAGACGTAGAGCCGGACAGTGTCGGCGGGGGCGTCCGTCCAGGTGAATCTGCCCTCGGCGTCGGTCTTCGCCCCCCACTCGAGCGTCCGGACCTGCCGCCAGTCTTCCACGCCTGCGGCGGCATCGGCCACGGGTCTGCCTTGCTTGTCAATGACCCGGCCGCGGATCGTGTGGCCCTTTTCCAACTGGATGCGGAGGGGCTGCATCCCTTTGCCGGCTGTCACGCGCAGCAGTTGAGGGGAGAGCCCCTTCTTCAGCACCGTCAGGAGGACCTCTCTGGGCGGGGCGTCGGTGATGCGGAACCGACCCTCGGCATCGGCAATCATCGGCCGCTGCTCGCGGCCGCTCTCGCCCCGCTTGATGCGGGCCCCGCCGACGGGCTTGCCCTCGCCATCGACCACCACGCCGGCCAGGACGACGCCCCTCTTCATGACGTATTCAGCGGTCAGGCTCTGGAGGGCCTGCTGCGACGGGCGCGGGTATTTCGGCATGGGAATCATGCCGCTGGTCCAATGGTCGCTGATGTAATCCCGGTGCTTCAGGAAGATCCGCAGGTCCGGGACCAAGTCGGCCGGGGCGATGTTGCAGCGCCAGCGCCCGTCCTTGTCGGTCTTCACCTGGTAGTCGATGTTGACCCGTATCGGACCCTCCGACCGCCCTAGGAGCCTAAAGGCGACAACCACTCCCTCGATGGGCTGGCCCTGCTCGTCTTTCACCACCCCGCCGACGGGGGTAGCGGGGTCCATCGCCACGGTGAACTCTTCGGGGAACTCAGGCGGCGCCTGGCCGCCTCCCCAGTACACGCGCAGCGGCACGAAGCCGTCTTTCCGGGGGTAGATCCGGTACACGGTCATCGGGCGGGTCGGCAGCTTGATCTTGCTGCGGCCCTGAGCGTCGGTCTTGGCCCCGTATTTCACCCGGTCCCGGAAGTCTCTGCCGCTGAGTTGCACCGTCATCGAGACGCCCGCGAGGGGCTGTTTGGTTTTCGAGTTGATGAAGCGAAGGGCGATGAACCGCCTTGGGGCGGTCGTGGGCCGGGTTGGCTGGGCACCGGCCGAACCTGGCCCGCAGAGGGCAAGCACCGGGACAAGGACGCAAAGAAACCTCTTATCGCGCATGATGGAACTCCTGTCCGGCGGGCCCGTGAATCCCCGGTGCCGTCGCCTTCATCTTACCGTCGCTATCCACGCTTGTGAAGTCCTTCCTCGCAGGGGCGAGCGGGCCAGGACCTTCCCCTTGGCGTCCAGTTTGACAACCTCGGTGTCCATCACGACCCAGACGTTTCCCGCTCCGTCCACATCCAGTGACAGCGAAGGCAGCGGGTCTTGCTCCAGCTGCTTGCCGTCCGCTGAAACCATCAAAACGGCCTTCCTCATTTGCGTGACCCACACCGTGCCGCTGCGCCGCTCCACCGCCACGCGGAAGGGCCTGCGCTGCCCCAGCGGGACGGTCGAGCGCAGCCGGCCGTCGGCGGTAAAACTGAGAAGCTTGTTCTTGCTGCCCGTTACGTCCGGATGACTGCTGACGGCCACCCAGACGAGCCCCCGAGCGTCGTCCACTGCGACCGAACACGCGCACCACTTGGCAACCGTGGTCCTGAGTGCCACCTTCCCGTCGAGAGTCACCTTCAGCAGGTCCTTCGCCACGATCCAGAAGGCCCTTTCCTTTCCGTCATAGACAATGTCAAACCCACTGAAGGGGTAGCTGGCGAGCTTCTTTCCGGACGGGCCATACACCTCAGTGGATTCTCCGTAGATCGTGCCCGAGTATCGAAGCACCCACAGGTTCCCGGTGTCGGGCTGCACCGCGATGGCATGCGGCTTTACATCCTTCAGCACAAGAAGCTCTTTCCCCTTGAAGTCATACTTCCGGATGCGGCCGCCGACGTTCTCGGCGACCCACACCCAACCTCGACGGGCGTCGACGGCTATAGCGTGACTGCTGCCGATCGACTCGCCGTTGTTGAACCCCCCGACGCGAAAGATCACTTTCCCCGACCCGTCCAAGCAGGAGAGATTATCATTATAGTCCGCCTTGCCCCTAAAATCGGGGTCGCAGTTGTCAAGGACGAATACCGCCGGCTCCGTGGCAGGCGCGGTGGCCGCCTTCTTCTCGTCCGCTCCGGGCGTCAGCATCTTCCAGCGGATCTTGATGTGCCTGGGGCGGGTGGCGTTGTCGACCTCCAGGACCTGAAGGACGCCGATGCCGCCTTCGCGCGTCTTGAAAACGTAGGTTCTGGGCAGATTGCCCAAGGCACTCATGACCGCAGGCGTGCCCGGCTTGCCTCGTTCCAGCTCATCCCGGATGCCCAGCAGCGGGTCCTCGTCCCACAGTTTGCTGGCGACGGGAATGACGACCATTTCCAGGCCCCACAGCCACAGCCCGGCCCCAGCCGGGTTGGTCTCGGCCCCCGCGTCGATGCCCTTGTCCCGGAACCAGGCGGCGATCTTGTCCTTCCCCTTCACATGCCGCGGCGGCGAATACAGCTTGCCCGTGTCCAGGTCGATGAGACAGTCCCTTCCCTCACCGTCGTCATTGACCAGGCGCTCCATCACCGGGCCGAAAGTAGCTTTCCCCGCCGGCTGGGTGGCCAGCGAGGGCGCGGCTCTGTGGGCCAGCAGCTTGTAGCGGATCACAAGCTCGCGTTTGGCCTGAGATTTCACGAGTGACATCACGCCTTCGGCCCCGCGCCGAGTGCGAAAAACGAAGCAGGCTCCGTTCGATTTTGAGGAAACGGGCACGCTGGTACGTACCGTAGCCCGCAGCGACTTGAGGATCTCGCGCACCTGAGCTGGAGTTATCGTCTCCCAGCGGGAGCCGGTGATTTGGCGGACGGCCAACTCCACGCCCGTCAGCTCGAAGCGCTGGCCGCCGACAAGGGACCAGCTCCCGTACTGCTGCACTGCAACGTCGAGGCCCGCCTTGCGCATCCAACCCACAAGTTGAGGCGCGGCCGCCTTTCTCAGCCCGGCTGGGAGCGCCATGGTGTGTTCCGATTTGAAGCCAAGAGCGCCCTTCTTTCCGGGCGCGTCATATAACACGCGCTCTGCTACCGGGGCGAAATGGAGCTGCGCCGCAGGCTGCGTGGCGGGCGCGGTGGACACGGCCTCGCCCTTCCCGTTGCCGGTCGAGGCCTGCCCGGCCGCCAGCCGCCCCACGACGATCAGGCTCGTCA
>CBFCZU010000089.1:0-15152 GCA_965602635.1 uncultured Planctomycetales bacterium
AGATACACCGCTCCAGCGGCCCGGGGGGCCAGCATCGCAACAAGGTCTCCACCGCATGCAGGCTCCACCACGGCCCTACCGGCGTCAGCGCCCAGGCTTACGATTCGCGCTCGCAGCGCGGGAACCGCGTCAAGGCGCTGAAGCGGCTGCGGAGCAAGATCGCCTGCCAGGTCCGCCGCCCGGTGGACCCTGAGAAACCGGCCGTGCCGGAGGTGGTGACCTCTTGCCTCTTCGCGCCGAAGAAGGGCCCGGCTGGCGCGCCGCTGCGCCTTCGCGTCGGGCGGAAGGATGCCCGCTTCTGGCAGGTCGGGCAGTTCCTGCTGGACCTGCTCGACGTCTGCGGCGGGCGGCTTGCGCCGGCGGCCAGGGCTCTGGGAATCAGCACCAGCAACTTCAACTCGGTCATAAGGCAGGACCGGCACATCCTGGCGGCGGCCCAGGCCATCCGCAAGCAGCACGGCCTGGGGCCGATGAAATAGACAACTCCCCGGCCGCGGCGAGGAGAGGTGTTGCCGGCGGCACGGGTACCTCTTATGCTGCGCGGCGGGCGTGCGAACATGAGTGACAAACCGGACATCGCGATTATCGGGCCCGGCGTGGTGGGGACGACGCTGGGCATTCTGGCTGCGCGGGCGGGCTACCGCGTGGCGGGCATCGCCGGGCGGACGGAGGAGAAGACCCGCGCCGCCGCGGCGAGGATCGGCCCCGACGTCGCCGTGGGCACGCCGGCGGAGGTGGCCGGGGCCGGGAAGCTCGTGCTGCTGACCGTGCCCGACGACGCCATTG
Source organism: uncultured Planctomycetales bacterium (assembly GCA_965602635.1). Lineage (GTDB taxonomy): Bacteria > Planctomycetota > Phycisphaerae > SM23-33 > SM23-33 > CBFCZU01. The sequence continues at coordinate 787 of CBFCZU010000089.1, forward strand.
AGCCGCTCTGCCGCCAGCTCGCCGAGGCCGGCGCCTTTGCGCGCGGCGCCGTCGTGGCCCACTGCTGCGGTGCCATTCCGGGCGAGGCGCTCGCCCCGGCGCGCGAGCACTGCGCCGCGGCCGTCGGGTCCATGCACCCGCTCCAGACCTGTCCCAACGTCGAGGCGGCGCTGGCCAAGCTGCCCGACGCCTTCTGCTTCTGTGACGGCGATGATGCTGCCGTCGCCGCGCTGACGGCCCTGGCCGAGGCCATTGGCGCCAAGCCGGTGCGGATGTCATCCGCGGGCAAGCTGCTTTACCACGCCTCGGCCGTCATGGCGTGCAACTACCTGACGGCCCTTCTGGACGCTGCCCTGGCGACGGCGGAGCACGCCGAGATCCCTCGCGACCAGGCCCGCGAGGCCCTCACGCCGCTCGTCCGGGCCACGCTGGAGAACATCTTCTCGCTTGGCACGGCCAAGGCGCTCACCGGCCCCATCGCCCGCGGCGACGACGCCCTGGTTGCCCGCCAGCACCGCGACGTGGCCGCCGCCGATCCGGCCCTGGGCGAGATCTACCGCGCACTGGGAGCTTGGACCGTGGGAGTGGCGCTGAGGAAAGGTACGATCGGCGAGCCGGAGGCCGCTCGCCTCCGCGCGATCTTCTCCCGGCCGGAGGATTGAAGGGCCGGACCATGCCCGAGATGACCCCCAGGGCCCGAGTCGAGGCCGTTCTCCACGGCCGGACGGACTGACCCCGCCGGCGGGCCCTATCTCCTCAGATGGCAGGCATGGCAGTGGTTGGGGTTGTCGGCCAGCGGTGTCAGGGCGGGCTCCTCCTCCACGCACTTGCGGGCCGGGCTGCCGCCTCCGCTCTGGCGTGTCAGCCGGCAGCGCGGGTGGAACGGGCAGCCGCTGGGGGGATTGATCGCCGACGGCGTCTCGCCTTCCAGGCGGATGCGCTGGACCTCGCGCTTCGGCACCGGCCTGGGGACCGCCGAGAAAAGCGATTCGGTGTACGGGTGCAGCGGATTGGCGTACAGCTCGTCGCGGTCGGCCAGCTCCACGATCCGCCCCATGTACATCACGGCGACCGTGGTGGCGAAGTGCTCCACCACCGCCAGGTTGTGTGCGATGAACAGGTAGGTCAGGGCGAACTCGTCCTGAAGGTCGCTGAGCAGGTTCAGGATCTGCGACTGGATGGACACATCCAGGGCGCTGACGGGCTCGTCGCAGACGATGAAGTCCGGCTGGGAGGCGAGCGCCCGTGCGATGCCGATCCGCTGGCGTTGCCCGCCGGAGAACTCGTGGGGGTATCGCCTGGCGTGAGCGGGCTCCAGGCCGACGCGCTGGAGCAGCTCGGTGACGCGCTGCCGCCGCTGCTTGCGCGTGTCGCAGAGGCCGTGGACCTTTATCGGCTCGGACACGATGCCCCCCACCGTCATCCGCGGGTTGAGGCTGCCCACCGGGTCCTGGAAGATCATCTGCATCCGCCGGCGCAGCGACCGCATAGCCCGGCCGGGCAGGGAGAGGATCTCGTCGTCGTCGAAGAACACCTGCCCGCCGGTGGCGGGTATCAGCCGGAGCATCGTCCGCCCCACCGTCGTCTTGCCCGAGCCGCTCTCGCCGACCAGCGCCAGCGTGGTGCCGCGGGGGATGGCGAAGGACACGCCGTCCACGGCCCGGACGTAGTCCTTGCCGCCCCATCCCCTGCCGACGGGGAAGTACTTCCGCAGGTCGCGGACCTCGGCCAGCGGGGCTTGGGCCTTATCGATCATTGCTCCCTCGGCGATAGGGGATCGCCTTGGCCGACGGGTCGGTCGCCTCGGCCTGTTCGTATCCGGGGCACTCCCAGCAGGCCACCCAGTGCCTGGGGGCAACCTCCCGTAGCTGCGGCTCGGATGTCCGGCAGCGCTGCAGGTCGCGCCCGACCGGGCATCGCGGGTGGAACTTGCAGCCGGTCGGGAAGGCGAGCGGGTCCGGCACGTTGCCCGGGATCGTCTCCAGCCGGGGCTTCCTCTCGCCCAGGCGCGGCAGCGAGCGGAAGAGCCCCTGCGTGTAAGGGTGCCTCGGCTCGCCGAAGAGCGTCTCGACGTCGGCCAGCTCGGCGATCTTGGAGGCGTACATCACGCCGACCACGTCGGCGGTCTCGGCCACCACGGCCAGGTCGTGCGTGATAAGCAGGATCGACAGCCCCCGCTCAGCCTGGAGCTTGCCGAGCAGCTCGAGGATCTGCGCCTGGATCGTCACGTCCAGGGCGGTTGTCGGCTCGTCGGCGATCAGCAGCTCCGGGTCGCAGGAGATCGCCATGGCGATCATCGCCCGCTGGCGCATGCCGCCGGAGAGCTGGTGGGGAAACTCCTTGTACCGCTGGGCGGGGTCGGGGATGCCAACCTGGGCGAGCATATCGACGGCCAGGTCCCTAGCCCGGCGGCGCGGCAGGCGGCGGTGGAGGTTGATCGCCTCGAGGATCTGGTTGCCGACGGTGAAGACGGGGTTCAGCGAGGTCATCGGCTCCTGGAAGATCATTGCCACCCGCCCGCCGCGGACGCCGCGCATCTGGCGCTCCGACATGGCCGTCAGGGGCTCGCCGTCGAGGACGATCTGCCCGCCGACGATCCTGCCCGGCGGGTCCGCCACCAGGCGCATGATGCTCAGCGCCGTGACCGACTTGCCGCAGCCGCTCTCGCCGACCAGCCCGAAGGTCTGCCTGGCTCCCACGGCGAAGCTCACCCCATCGACGGCCTTGGCCACGCCGTCCTCGGTGAAGAAGTGCGTCCGCAGGTCGCGCACGGTCAGTATGGTCGCCTCTTCGCTCACGCGGTCCTCAACTTCGGATCGAACGCGTCTCTCAGCCGGTCGCCGAAGATGTTCAGCGCCAGCACCAAAAAGAACATGGCCACGACGGCAGCGGTCAGCTCCCAGTACTTGCCCATGTACAGGTTGGATCGAGCGGCATTTATCATGCTGCCCCAACTCGGCGTGCCGACGGGTACGCCCAGCCCCAGGTAGCTCAGTATGACCTCGGCCTTGATGGCGCTGACGAGGCCGAGGGAGAAGCTGATGATGCCCAGGTGCAGCACGTTGGGTATGACGTGCCGCAGCAGGATGACGAAGCTGTTCGTGCCCGTCGCACGGGCGGCCAGGACGTAGTCCAGCTCGCGGATCTTCATCGTCTCCGCCCGCACCAGCCGGCACGTGCCGATCCAACTGATCGCGCCCAGGGCGACGTACAGGCCGTGGATGCCGCTGAGGTCAAGACCCAGCGGCTTGAACTCGTTGAAGGCGTACTTCAGGGCGATCAGCAGCACGAGCCCGGGAATGCTCGCCAGCGTCGAGAACAGCCACACGATAAGCGCATCAATCCGCCGCCCGTAGTACCCGGCGATCGCCCCGAGAATCATCCCCAGCGGCACGGCGATGATGTTGGCGATCAGGCCCACGGACATGGAGACCTTAACCGACAGCAGCGTCTTGGCGAGGATGGGCTTGCCGTACCAGTCAGTGCCGAGGACGTGCTTCCAGTTGCTCAGGGACGGCGGCCGGTCCTTCTGGCCGGGGTCTTCCATCTGCTCGTATGTGGGAATGGCGGGATGACGCTTGGCGATCTGCTCGTATGCCACCCCGCCGACAGCGATCAGGGCGTACAGCACGATGACGCCCAGGCAGATCATGGCCGATGCGTCGCGGAAGAGCCGGCGGCGGGCGTCGGCCCAGAGGCTGCGCCCGGGCGCCATGTCCGTCACCGCCGGGGGCGGCGGCGGGCGGGAGCCGGTTGTCGCATCCGCTGTCATCGTGCTATCGCAACCTCACGCGTGGATCGAACACCGCGTAGCTGAGGTCAGTCACCAGGACCCCGCACGTGTAAATCAACGCCGTCAGGAAGACCATCCCGCTGAGGATGGGCTCGTCGAGCGCGGTGATGCTGGAGATCATCAGATCGCCCAGCCCGGGAATGCCGAAGTAGGTCTCCACCAGCAGCGACCCCATGATGAGGAACGGAATCGCCATCACCAGGTTCGTCAGGATCGGCAGCATGCAGTTCTTCAGCACGTGCTTGAAAAGCACCGCCGCCAGGGGCAGCCCCTTGGCGCGGGCGGTGCGGACGTAGTCACGGGTGGTCTCGTCGAGTATGACCGTCCGGTAGAATCGCACCGAGGCCCCCAGTCCGGCGATCGTCATGATCAGGATGGGCACGTAGATGTTGGCGCGGTCCTCCAGCCCGTAGGCGTGCTTCGGGGCGATCGCGAACATCAGCCACTGCCCGTAGATCATGTACGCCAGGAACGGCACGCACATCCCCAGCACGCTCAGGAACACCCCCAGGTGGTCGATCAGTGTGCCGCGGTAGTAGGCCACCACTGCCGAGACGATCAGCCCAAGCGCCCAGCCCAGCGCCATGGCCGGGACGGTCAGCGCCAGGCTCTTGGGGGCGCGCTGCCAGATGATGGACGTGAGCTTCTCCTTGTGCACGAGGCTGCTGGCCTGGAAGCTGGCCGATTTCCAGAGGTGGTCCACGAACTGGGAGTCGAGGACCCGCCCGAGCTTCAGGCCGGAGATCTTCGCCTCCACGAGCAGCTTGCCGCTCTGGGGGTCGCTGTTCTTCTCGTGGCCGTTGATGCGGTCCATGAGCTCCCCGCAGGTCTGGACGCCCTTGATGTCCACGGAGAAGCTCCCTCCGTTGCTGAGCTTGAGCACCATCACGGCGGGGCGCTTCTTCTCGGCCTCGACTTGGGCCTTGGTGGGCCTGCGTTTCTTCTTGGGCGGCGGCGGCATGAGCTTGGCGATGGGCGTGTTGCGCTTCAGGGCGAAGACGTACCGTCCCGCGCGGACCCGGAGCCCCCCGCCGGAGGGAATCAAGGCGAGGTCGCCGGTCATGACGCTGTCGTCGCCGTCCTCCACGCGCAGATAAGACCCGCCGGAGGTGTTGTCCACCAGCATCAGCCGGCGGTGGACGTTCAGCAGCAGGGGGCGGTCGTAGCCGTGGCGCTCCCGCCAGTCGGCCTTTATCTGCTCGGAGGCCTTCTCACCCACGTGGGCGGAGGCAATGTCGCCCGCGATGACACGGAAGAGCAGGAACGTCAGTATCATCACGCCCAGCACCGTCAGCGCCGATTGGGCCAGGCGGCGGCCGACGTAACTGAGCACCTCACCGCCCTCCCATCCGCTGACGCATGGCGGGGTCGATCCCGATGTACTTCCGGAAGCCGTACCCGATCGGGTGAGGCTTCGTGTTGCGGACCCATTGGTTGACTAGAATGAACCCCACCGGCTCGCTCAGCAGCAGCACGGGGGCGTCCTCGTTGAGGATCTTGGCCATCTTCGCGTACAGGGGGACGCGGCGGGCCTCCTCGGGGATCGCACTGGCCTGAACGAAGAGCCGGTCGAACTCCTTGTTGCTGTAGTTGGAGTTGTTCGTGCCGCGCTTGATGTTGGGCGAGTAGTACAGTTGCAGGAAGTTCTCGGCGTCGGGGTAGTCGGCGTGCCAACCCATGGCGTACATCTGCACGACTTTGTTGTGCACCTTCCGCTGGAGCGTGGGCCAGTCGTTCATCTCGACCTTCAGGTCCACCCCCACGCGTCGGAACTGTCGCTTGACGTACTCGCCCACCCGGCGGAAGTGCTCTTCCTGCCCGGGCAGGTCCAGCAGCAGTTGGGGAATGTCCTCGCCTTCCTTGATGACGCCCGCGGCCGTCAGCTCCTTCCGGGCCTCGGCTATCTTCTTCCGAGCCGCATCGGGGTCGAACCGGGCGTACGGGCTGGCCCCGGCCTCCTTGTAGCCCTTGAATGTGCTGGGGATCACGCTGACGGCCCGGATGCCGCGCCCGTTGTAGATCAGATCGATGTACTCCTCGACGTTGAACGACAGCCAAAGCGCCTGGCGGAGCGACTTGCTCGACCCGACCACCTCGTCCTCCATGTTGTAGACGAGCCAGTAAATGGCCGGGTAGGAGCCCTTGATCAGACGTATGCCCCGCTTGGCCCATTTGTCCTGGAGCTTTTTCTCGGGGCTGATGACGGCTGAGTACATGTCCCGCGGAATCCCGGCCGAGTCCCGAAGCTGCTTGTCGAACATCATCCAGGCGGTGTTGTCCTCCTTGACATAGGTCAGGTGCCAGTCGTCCACGAAGGGGATCTTCTTGCCGGCGTCCGCGAGCAGGCCGGCCTTTCTGTCGCCGGGCCCGTCCTCGGCGGGATAGCGCTCGTCGCGGAAGTCCGGATTCCGCGTCAGGACGATCTTGTTGCCCTTGATCCACTCGGCCAGCAGGTACGGCCCGGTGCCCACGACGGCCTGGCGGCGGATGATTTCCGGGTCGCGCCTCCTGATCGGGATCGGGCGGTCTCCGCCGGCCAGGTGATGGTCGATCACCTCACGCGGGATGGGGGCGTACACGTGCATCGCCAGCACGTACAGGAACTGGGGGAAACGCTTGGTGAGCTTGAACTCGATCGTGTTCTCGTCGACGGCCCTGACGCCGGGCAGGGCCTCCTTGTCGTAACGGCTGAAGTCGCCCTTGTGGTAGGTCCGTGTCCGGTCGCGGTATTCCTTGAGCCCGACGATCTTGTCCTCGATGAACGCCAGGGACAGCGCCGTCGTCAGGTGGAAATCGCCGATGCGCTTGAAGGCGAGGACGAAATCCTCCGCCCGGACCGCGCGGGTGGCCCATTTCTCCGCCTCGGCGGGGTCGCGCCCGAAGCAGGGGTTGCGGGAGTACTTGACGCCCTTCTTGAGCTTGATGGTGTAGGTCAGGCCGTCTTTCGAGACCTTTGGCATGCCCTCGGCCAGCAAGGGGATGACCTCGATCGGGCGCGCCAGGTAGTGGTAGCAGTACAGCCCCTCATAGATGCTGCCCTGGATGCCGGCGGAGGTGGTGTCGCCGCAGGTGCCCGGGTCCACGCTCTTGACCTTGGACCCGTACACGTTGTATCCGACGACGCTCCCGGCGCCGGTTCGGTCCTCGCCGTGCCCCAGCAGGTAGTACGGCAGCGCGACCAACAGGCCGATTACGACCAGCGCTGTGACGTAGAACCACTTCACTGGCGTTTCTGCCCTTCCGTAATCTGCTCGGTCGAGCCCTTCGGGAGCGGGGAGCCGGCCGCCCCGCTGACGTTATCTGGTGGCCCCGGCCGTTCGGGGGCATGCGAGGGCCCATACGGCAGGCATGGGCGCCGTCACCCTCCCGACGATGGGGCCGTCGTCGGCTTGGTCGTCGTATTGGCGATCGGACGCGGGATCCGGCGCGGCGTGATCTTCCATTTCGCCACCAGGGCGGTCATCCACGTGAACTTGGTTGCGTCCAGGGCGTCGACGATGCGGGCGGCGGGCTGAGCGTCCTTGTTGCGAAGGGCGTCGCGGACAGGCTTGACAGCCATGCCCAGGACCTCGCCCAGTCTCGCCTCCGTGTCGATCAGCAGCTCTTCCAGAGATGCACGAACGACCGCGTCGCTCTTGGCCGCCTTCGTGTCGAAGGCCATCGACGACGCCTCCATCACGTCGGCGAGGAGTTGCAGGACGGCCTTCGTGTCGTCTTTCTTGTCGACCGGCGCAAGGCTGATGACCGCCTCACGATACGCATCGATGAAGCCCGGGTTTGCCTGGCTGACGTCGCCGCAGCGCGCCAGCCAAACCTTGGACAGCTCCGCCCGCAGCGAAGCCAGGTCCGCCGGCTTGATTTCCCCATACGGCCGGAGGGCCCGGAAAACGGCCCCAACGGTCGCGCTGGCCGGCTCGGTCATCCCCAGCTTCCGAAGCGTCGCCAGCATTGTTTTGGCGCGGCTCCTGTGGAGCATCATCTCCTTGCTGGCCCGGCGGTAGCCGTGCACCGCCCAATACCTCACGGCCGGGTTCTTGCTGGCGGCCATCTTCTCCAGACCAGGCTGGATCGTGTAGCGAGGCATCCTGGACATGGCCATAGCCGCGTGGATCTGCTTGAGCCTGTCGCCCTGAGAGAGCAGCGCAGGGATCTCGCTGGCGGCGATCTTGGCGTAGGTGAGCTGGTAATACGCGGTCGCCTGGGCGTTGAAGGCCGTCCACAGCTTGTCCCGGGCCTGCTTCACTTCGTCGAACTTCTTTGCCGCCTTGAGCTGCCCGACCCAGTGCCGCATGTACTTGCGGATTACATCTTCCTGCTCTCGCCCCAGGGGGACGCTGGATACCAGGCTGGCCAGATCGCCGAACGTCGGCGGCTCTTGGGCCGCCAGGTGCGACTGGAAGCATGGAGCTACGAGAGCAAAGGTCAAGGCGAGAACAGTTGGTTTTGTCATCACGTCCGGTCCTCAAGGGCCGACTCCCGCGACGACGTACGACAGCGAGAGCCCCGGCCTACAAACCGTGGCCGGCACGCAGATAGTAGGTTCCCGGGGCGGGTGTGTCAAGGGCACAAACCGCAGCGGTATTGACCGCAGCGCGGGCCCGCTTACAATGGCCAGGCATAGGCGCTTGGCCTGGCGTGAGTGAGGAGGAGACCTCGATGCGACTGCACAACCCGGTGAAAGAAAAGCTGCTGCGGGGTGAAACCAGCATCGGCTCCTGGTGCCTGTCGGGCAGCCCCCTGGCGGCCGAGGCCATAGCCGCACAGGGCTTCGAGTGGGTCATGGTGGACATCGAGCATTTCCAGATAGACGTGGCCGCGGCGGCGAACTGCTTCCGCGCGATACAGTTGATGGGTGCGATGCCATTCGCCCGGCTGCCGGCGTGCGACCCGATCTGGATCAAGCGCTTCGCCGACGCGGGCGCGATGGGGATCGTGATCCCGCTGATCCGCACGGCCGACGATGCCCGCAACGTCGTGCAGTGGTCCCGCTTCCCGCCGATGGGCCGGCGGCCTTACGGCGGCGGACGCGTTCACTTCACTTACGGGCGGGACGACTACATCGCGCGGGCGAATCAGGAAATCCTGGTGCTGGTGCAGATCGAGACTCCCGAGGCCGTGGACGACCTGGACGCAATCCTCGCCGTCGAGGGCATCGACGGATGCTTCGTGGGGCCGGTCGATCTGGCGCTCGCACTGGGCATGCCGCTGCCGGGCGAGCCGGATGAACGTCGCGACAAGCTGGTCGCCTCCCTTGCCGAGCGAATTTCCGCGGCGGGGAGGATCGCCGCCACGATCTCCACCTCGCCCGAGTTGGCCGGGCGGCGCGTCGCTGAGGGCTTCAGGATGGTCTCGGTGCTGGCCGATCTGCTCTTCGCCTCTCAGGGCGCCCGCCAGGCGGCCGACGAGCTGCGCCGGCGCGGACTGATGTGAGACGACGCGCCAGCCGGGCTTGACCTCCGCGCGGAGGCCCATCTACAATGCTCCCGCGATGAAACGGCCACGCCGCCCAAACGAGCGGAAACCCAACCGCCGCGGATCGATCCCGCCCCTCACCGTCAAGAGGTTGAGCCTGTATCTGCGATACCTGGAGGAATCGGCCGAGGCAAACCAGACCACCGTCTCGAGCCGACAGGCCGGCAGGGCGCTGGGCCTGACCGACGCCCAGGTTCGCAAGGACCTAGCCCACTTCGGGCAGTTCGGCCGGCCCGGGGTGGGATACTACGTGGAGGACCTAGCCAGGGAGATCAGGAAGATCTTCGGCACCGACCAGGTGTGGGATGTGGCCCTCATCGGGGCCGGGCGCCTGGGGCGGGCCCTGCTGGGATACGAGGGGTTCCTCAAGAAGGGCTTCCGCGTGTCGGCGGCCTTCGACAGCAACCCCAAGAGGATCGGGCGGGAGTTCGCAAACGTCCGCGTCCAGCCGATGGCCGAGCTTACCGAGGCGGTGGCGTCGGGGCGGTTCCGGCTGGCGATCCTGGCCGTTCCCGCCGAAGCGGCCCAGGAAGTGACCGACGAGCTGTGCCGCGCCGGCATCCGGGGCATCATCAACTTCGCCCCCGTGAGGCTCGCCGTGCCGGAAGACGTGGCGGTCGTCCCGGTGGACCTGGCCGTGCAATTGGAGCAACTCAGCTACTTCGCGAACTCACCCACCCCGCGGAAGCAGCGCCGCCAGGGCAAGCGAGGCGGTCAATCGTAGTTGCCCTCGGCCCGCCATAGGTCAAGGATCAGCTCGTAGCGCTTCAGGTCCATGCCCGTGTAGATGCAGTTGCTGGTGGCGAAGACGTACCCGCCGCCGGGCATGCCGTGCCCCAGGGCGTACCGCGCCGAGGCGATCACCTCCTCGTCCGTGCCCGTGTCCAGCATGGCGCAACTGACGTTGCCGATCAGGCAGACCTTATCGCCCACCCGGCGCTTCACCTCGGCGATGTCAACGCCGCCCTGCGGGTCGAGGCTGTGCAGGGCGTGGGGCCCGGCCGCCACAAGGGCATCGAGGATGGGCATGATGTTCCCGTCGGTGTGCTTGATGACGTGGAAGCCCATCTGGCGATACCCGCTCACCAGGTCGGTCAGGTACGGCAGGATGAAATCGTCGAACTGCGCCGGGCTGAAGAACGGGTTGTCGTTGAAGCAGTAGTCGCAGCAGAGGCAGAAGCCGTCGAGCACCCCTCCGCGGGCGTAGTCGCGGGCGCGTGCCAGTGCGTCGTCGACCCGGCGGCGGGCGGTGTCCTTGACCTCGCCGGGCTTCTCGGCCATCCAGGCGGCGAACTCCATCATGTCCGACCCGCCGGGAATCGAGTAGGTCGCGTCGCCCGGCAGCAGCAGGCAATACTGCTCGCCCGAGATCTCGCGGATGTGCTCCAGGCATCGCAGGTGCTCCTCGGCGGCCCCGCTGCCCCAGCCGTCGGGCGAGATGAAGTAGATGGCCGAATGCTCGAAGCGCTCGGCGATCTTGACGTACAGGTCGGCGATGTCGCGGCGGTGGAGGTCGCGCTCCGCCTGGCTCATCTGGTCCCACTGCGAGAACGTCCGGTGGGAGGGATGCACCCGGCCGAAGGCCTCCATCGTCAGGTAGAAGACCAGCTCGAAGTGCGGGACTCGCCCGGGAGGCTGCCCTCCCTCCAGCGCCATGATGAATTTTTCGCGCGGTGTCATGGCGGGATTGAAACCCCCAGCCCCGGCCGAGTCAAGCCCGCCGGCCGGAGGCTGCTACGGCTTCTCGCGCAGCTCGGCGCTGCTCGGGTCGATCCTCAGGGCATGGACGGCGCCGCGGAAGGTGATCACGTAGAGCAGCTTCCGCCCCGCGTCATAGCACCAGCCCTGGCTGTGGGTCGGCGCCTGCGGGCCGCGGCCCGCGTCCAGCAGGAAGTACCTGTTCTTCTCGCAGTCGTATATCCTCAGGTAGGGTCTGGCGGCCTTGCCCTTGCCGACGACCAGCGGCTCGGCGAAGAGCACCCAGTCGGCGTGGTCGGCGTACATCATCTCCCGCGTGTTCTGGATCCGCCCCAGATCGAGGTTGCCGGGGGTGACCTTCTCGACGTCGCGGCTCTTGAAGTCGAAGGCGGTGAGCGTCCCGTCGCCGGCCTTCATGTACCCGCCGCCCCAGCCCAGCAGGAGCCGGTCGCGCTTCGAGTCGTAGGTCATGCCCTCCGAATCGCAGTATGGCTGGCGGAGCTTGCCGCGCGGCTTGAGGTCGGTCCAGCCCTTGGGCCTGTCGAACACCCACAGGCCGACGCGGCTCTCCTTGGCGGCGCGGGTCCAGACGACCGCCCCGTGCGGCGTGGCCTCCATGACGGTCGAGCTCCACGTGAACCGGAACGGCCGCCGCATCGGCCCGTCGCGCAGCCAGTCCATGCGCAGCGGGTCGTAGAGGAAGCCGCTGCTGGTCACCATGAGTTTGGCCTTGGGGTCGTAGGCGTACGCGTTGTAGGCGTGGGCGTCCACCCAGGGGCGGTTGACCAGCGACGAGCCGGACCCCCCGCCGCCGTTGGCGCTGTATGGCTCGTCGGCGTCGTAGCCCTCGACCATCCGGCCGGAGATGGGCGAGTAGTGCAGTGGGCAGCTCGCCGAGCGGACGCAGTGCCCCCCGCCCCACAGGATGATCTGGTCGTTGTCGCTGTCCCACACGGCCGTGCCCCAGTCGCGCTGCCGGCAGCCGTACGCCGCGTTACGCCGAACCGGCGGAAGCGCGACCCACTTGTTGGCCGGCAGCTTGTCCAGGCCGGTGGGCTTGGGCGCGTCAGGCACCTCGCAGTACGAGGCCAGGAACCGCTCCGTGCGGTAGAGCCGCTGATCCGGCGCCTTGCCCAGCTTCTTGGCGCCCGCCGCGTCATGCCGGGCGGCGTCCACCTTCAGCGTCCAGGTTGCGCTCTTGCTCCGCGACGTGCCGGGGACCTCCAGGATGAGCCCCCCCTTGCCGTCGGTCGCCAGCACGGGCGGGCTGTAGTACTGGCCGCTGTAGCCGTAGAAGCCCAGTTCCGGCGCGGGGATGGCCGCCGCGCCGCGCTTCGCCTGCCAAGCGCCCAGCAGGTCCCACCGGTCGGCCTTGGCATCGTAGAGCCACAACTCCTGCGGCTGGGCGGGCTTCCACGGGCGGGTGCCGTACCAGTTGTCGTTCGACTGGACGTAGCCGGCGTACAGCGCGACCTTGCCGGTGCCGGGCAGGTGGACCAACGCGTGGCCGGCTCGGGGGCTGGGCGCGAGCTTCGGCCGGGCCCGCCGCCAGGCGCCGCGCGAGAGATCGAGCAGCCAGGTGTCGTTGGTGAGGTAGTCCTCGTGGTCGCCGCCGAAGAGCACGAAGAGCTTGTTGGTGGCGTCGAATGCCAGCGGCGAGTTGCGCCGCGAGGGAGGGACCGGATACTGCCACTCGGCGAGCTGCTCGACCTCGCGTTGCAGCGCCCGGGCGGCCTTGAGTGCGCCAAGCGTCTTGCGCTCGGCCAGCAAGGCGGCGACCTTCTCGGCCGCTGCGGCGAATTTCGACATCCCGGGCAGCTCTTTCAGAGCCCGGCAGCGCTGCGCGAGATCCTTGATCTCGGCGTCCGTGCCGATGCCCTTGGGGTCGCGGTACCACGCCAGCCGCGTCCGCCCGATCAGCTCGCCGATCGCCTCGACGCCCGCCACGAGCTGGCGGCGACGGGTCCGCGCCTCTTCGTCCGGCGGCGGCAGCTCGCTCCACTTGCCGGAGGCCAGGTCGCAAACAACCGTCCGGCTCCAGCCGAGGTTGCCGGGCCTCTTGTCGGCCCCCACGACCACGAGCTTGCGGGCTTCCTGGTCGATGGCGGCCGCGTGCCAGCTCAGCCCGGCAAGCGCCGCGACGGGACCGCGGTCGTTCCACTTGCCCTTGGCCAGGTCGAAGGTGTAAAGCCGGCCCGACGATAGGCAATAGAGCACGCCGGCCTTGGCGTCGCAGACCGTCTGGTAATAGACGTGGATGCCCCGTCTGGCCGGAGGCTTGGCCGACGAGAAGTCGCTCCACGACCCGCCGGCGAGGTCGAACGCCTGCATGTACGGCACCTTCCCGACCACGTCCCCGCCGAAGTACAGCAGCTTGCCCGCCGCCGGCACGAGCACGGCCCCGGAGCGCTGGCCCGTCCGGTCGCGGGCGATCTCGGTCCAGTCGTTTGCCCCAAGCGCCCGAGACGCCGCCGCGGCCAGAATCACCATTGCCAGCAACGTCAGCTTGCCCGATCTCATCGGCGTTCTCCCATGCATCGCGTCTCTCCATGATTGCCCCGGCGCCCGAGGCTCTCAGTCGATCAGCACCAGGCCGAAGTAGTGCTGCGGGGCCTTGCGCGTCCGGACGACGTTTATCGTGAAGCCGTGCTTCCGCGCGGTCGCATAAACGTCGATGCCGCATGCCTCCATCGACGGGCGGGCCTCGTATGGGTGACGGCAGCCTTCGTCGAACTGGCACTCGTCGCACAGGTGGCACGGCCCCGCGCCCAAACCCAGGGCTTTGTAGTGGCCGGCGAGGAACAGCTCCCGCTCCAGGGCGGCGGCGATCTTCTTGGTCTCGCCCGGCGGCGACTCGAACAGGGCGCCCCGCTGGTAGCCGTCGAGCATGAGTCGGGTCTCGGCCGGGGTGGGCGTGTGCGGCGGACACATGCTGCTCGTGCCGAACCCCCCGCAGCCGAACTGGCACTTCCAGCGGACCCAATGGTCGGTCTCGACCGATTCCGGCGGGACAACCTTCGCTCCCAGCGCCCCCAGGTCGAGCGCCATCTGGACTATCTGGCGGGCTGATGGCTTGGACGCTTTCTTCGCAGACGCTGGCTTCCTGGACATGGTGGCTGCTCCTGTGACGGTGCCGGCTCCGCGTCGCCGGCATTATATCAGGATCCTCTCATTCGGCCACCGGGCGGAACCACCCGGAACAGAACGGAAAGAAACGGAATCCCGATGGATCGGGACGGAACGAAACGGAACGAAACGGAAAGTTTCGGAAAGTTACGGAAAGGAACGGAACGTTCCTCAAGCGTCTCGAAACCCGTAAGTCTTTGCGGCACAATGCCTGCCCGCTTCTGAGCCGCGAATCCGGCTTCGCCGAGTCGCCGACCTGCCTGCCGGTCAGGCAGGC
>CBFCZU010000090.1:0-15109 GCA_965602635.1 uncultured Planctomycetales bacterium
GCGACGCAATCGCTGGAGGAAGCTGGTTCCTACGGGTGTGATAGTCTAGCCGACCCGGCGGGCCAGGCCAAGGATTATGCCGGGCGGGGCGGAAATTCTGAAAAGGCGCTTGATTTAGGCGCGAACTGTGGCAAAATGATGGATTCAGGTTGTCAAGTGAACAGGAGCGACGCATGGGAAGGATGCTGGAGGCTCTTCTCAGGCTGCAGATGGTCGAGCGACAGCTCGCCGAAGTACGGAATCGCCTGCGGACCAGAAGCGCCGCCGTGGAAGCCCAGCAGAACCGTCTTCAGGAATACATTGACGAGCACGAGGCCCTTCACCAGAGCGTCCTTGAACGCCAGAAGGACGCTGACAGCATAGAGTTGCAGTTGAATGAATGGGCCGAGCAGATATCCCACCTCCGCACCTCGCTCAACTCCACCAAGACGAACAAGGAATACGCCGCCATCCTCACCCAGATCAACACCCTCAAGGCCGACAACTCCAAGCTCGAGGACAAGGGGCTGAAGTTGATAGGCGAGGTGGATGAGGTTCGCACCGAGCGCGAGGAGGCGAAGAAGCGGATCGCCGAGGGGGAGGCGGCCCTGGAGGAGATCAAGCGGACGTCGAGCGAGGAGGTGACGCGGCTGGAGGGGATGCTGGCGGAGTTCGAGGCCAAGCGGGCGGCCGCGGCGGCGGATGTCCCGCCGGCGGAGCTGGATGTCTTCGACCGCATCGCCTCGCTACGGGCGGGCGACGGGATGGCGCCGATCGAGATCCACGGGAAGAAGCCCCCGCACGAGTACATCTGCGGTGGCTGCTACATGTCGATTGCGGCCGAGCACGCCAACGCCCTTCGGACGCGGGACGAGCTGCGTTTCTGCGACAGTTGCGGTAGGATCCTGTACCTGGAGGAGATGGCCGGCGGCGGGGAGGGCCCGCCCGAAGCCTCCGAACGGGCTCCGCAACAGAAGGCGTGAGGCGGCTGGGCTTTCGGCAATGGGCGGCGAGCGACTGGAGGTCGTGATCCACATCGACGGCGGCGCGCGGGGCAACCCCGGCCCGGCCGGGGCCGGCGTGGTCGTGCAGAGCGCCGACGACGGGACCGTCCTGTTCGAAGCCGGATACTACCTCGGACGCGCGACCAACAACGTCGCGGAGTACCAGGCCCTGTTGAAGGCACTCGCGCGGGCCAAAGCGCTCGGGGCCGGGGACGTCGAGGTACGCAGCGATTCGGAGCTGCTTGTCCGACAGATGAACGGCGAGTACCGCGTGAAGAACGCGGGCCTCAAGCCGCTGTTCGAGCGGGCCTGCCGGGCGGGCAAGAGCTTCAGGCGACTCGTTGTCCGCCACATCCGGCGCGAACTGAACCAGCATGCCGACCTTCTCGTAAACCGGGCCCTCGATGCCAGGGCTAACGTTGAAGATGCAGCCGAGGACGATTGAGCGGATGATTGCCCCGGCCCGCCGGCAGGGCAGCACCCGCGGCGAGCACCCGAGCACGTGCGTTCATGGCCAGATTCCCTGACAGGTTCATCAACCAGGTAGCCGAGGCCACCGACATCGTCGAGGTCGTCGGGCAGTTCATCGCCCTGAAGAAGCGCGGCAAGGAGTTCTTGGGGATCTGCCCGTTCCACCAGGACCACCGCCCGAGCCTGAACGTTTCCCCGTCGAAGCAGATCTTCAAGTGCTTCGCCTGCGGGGCCGGCGGCGGGGTCTTCCAGTTCCTCCAGCAGCATCTCAAGCTCAGTTTC
Organism: uncultured Planctomycetales bacterium; assembly: GCA_965602635.1. GTDB lineage: Bacteria > Planctomycetota > Phycisphaerae > SM23-33 > SM23-33 > CBFCZU01. The sequence continues at coordinate 1,737 of CBFCZU010000090.1, forward strand.
CCCGAGGCGGTGCGGGAGCTGGCTAACAGGGCGGGAATTTCCGTTCCCGCCGATGAGGCCCCGGGCCGGCCGGACAGCTCGCCCTCGGGCGAGTCGCTGCTGAAGATGACGACCTTCGCGGCGCGGTTCTTCCGCGACCAGCTCAACTCGCCGGCGGGCTCGGACGCGCTGGAATACGCCCGCGCCCGCAAGCTCACCGACGAGTCCATCGCGCGGTTCGGGCTGGGTTTCGCCCCGGACTCCTGGGATGCGCTGCGCTCGGCCGCGGTGGGGGCGGGCTTCACCGACCGCCAGCTCGCAGCCGCCGGGCTGGTGGCCGAGCGCGAGGATGGGTCGAGCTACGACCGGTTCCGCAACCGGCTGATGTTCCCGATCGTTGACGCCGCCGGGCGCGTCGTCGCCTTCGGCGGGCGCGCCATGGACGAGGCCGACCGGGCAAAGTACCTCAACAGCCCCGAGACCGCCCTGTTCGACAAGTCCGCGAACCTGTACGCGCTCAACTGGTCGCGCCGGGGAATAGTTGACTCCGGCCAGGCCGTCGTCGTGGAGGGCTACCTGGACGCGCTGATGTGCATCCAGGAAGGCGTGGTCAACGTGGTGGCGACGCTGGGGACGGCGCTGACGGAGAGGCACGTGCGGGTGCTGGCCCGGGTGGCGCGTGAGGTGGTGCTGGTCTTCGACTCCGACGTAGCCGGCCAGGCCGCCACCGAGCGGGCGGTGGAGCTGTTCCTGATGCAGCGACTGAACGTCCGCATGGGCACCGTGCCCGGGCGGGGGGGGCAGGACGGGGCCATCAAGGACCCCTGCGACTACGTCCTCGCCGAGGGGGCCGATCGCTTCAGGGAACTTCTCGCCGAGGCCCCCGACGCCTTGACCTACGCCTGGTCGCGCCGTCGGGCGGATTACCAACGGGCGACCACGCTGGCCGAGAAGCGCAGCGTCATTGACGATTTCCTCGCCCTCATCATCTCCTCGGGCGCCCACGGCGCGATCGACCCGGTCCGCAAGGGGCTCCTGGCCGGGCAGGTCGCCGAGCTGGTGGGCGTCTCGCAGACGGAGATCACCGAGCAGATGCGGCGTCTGGCGCGGCGCGTGCGGCGCGGGAGCGCCGCCGCCAGGACGCAGGGCCAGGGGCCCACCGAGGCGGACGGGCGGATCGATCGGGCCGAAAGCTGGCTGCTGGGAGTGCTCCTGAACGCCCCGGAGCTGTTCGGGTCCGTGGCCGAGAAAGTCGCCCCGGAGATGTTCGCCGACCCGGCGATGCGTGCGGTGGCCGAGCAGGTCTGGACCCTGGCGCGAGCCGAGCGCCTGGATGTCGCCAGCCTGCTGGCGGCGGGGCAGTCCGAGCAGTGGGGCCGGATCGTCACCGACCTTCAGGCCACCGGCGAGAAGCGGGGCAACTACGAGCGGATCCTCGCCGACGCAGCCGACGCCATGTGCCGCCGCCAGGAGCGGGAAACGCTGCAAGACCTTAAAAGCAAGGGAGATGCGCATATCGACGAGGTCATGCGAAGGATTCATCGCCAGGCGCGGAGCGCCGATCCGCGCCGCCGCCCGAAGTTGCCTTGAGGGCCTCGGGGCGGGGAAGTGCGATCTTCGCGGAATGCTGCACAGGCCCTTGATATGCGAGGTCAAGACGACGTATAATGCCATGATTCCAGCCCTTGTGTGAGCTGTGGTTCCACACTGAAGAGGACAACGATCTGCCATGACCGATCCCGTTGCCGTTGCCGTAAAGACGCTGGTAGATAAAGGCAAAGCTCGTGGGTACCTGACCTACGAGGAGATGAACGAGGATCTGCCCAATGAAGCGGTCGAGCCGGACAAGCTCGATTCGCTCCTGATGACCCTCGACGAGCTGGGGATTGAGCTGATCGACGAGTCCGAAGTGGGCTCGCGCGAGAAGTTCGCAGACGGGACGGAGCCGGAGAAGGACGTCAAGTCCGCGCGGAGGAGGAAGCCCAAGAGCGGCCTGGAGGCGGAGATCGAGGCCGAGAGGGCAAGGATCGACGATCCCGTCCGGATGTACCTGACGCAAATGGGCGAGATCCCGCTGCTGAAGCGCCCGGAGGAGATCGCCCTGGCCAAGAAGATCGAGATGACGCGGATGCACTTCCGCCGCCGCGTCCTTGAGAGCGACTATTGTGCCTCCCAGGCGGCCGAGATCCTTCAGCAGGTGGGCGACGGCGACCTGCCATTCGACCGCACGATGAAGATTTCTACGGCCGAGAACCTCGCCAAGGACACCATCAGCGAGCGGATACCGGTCAACCTGAAGACCGCCTGCCTGATCCTCGATGCCAATCGGGCTGACTGGGAGCTGCTGAGGGCGCGCCGGATTTCCGGCCAGCGCGAGCGCGCGCTGAGGCGGCGGATGTGGCGCCGCCGGCGGCGCGTCGCCAAGCTGATCGAGGAGCTGTCGCTGCGGACCTCGCGGGTCCAGCCGCTGATGAAGAAGCTGGTTCACGTCTCGGGCAAGATGGCCGAGCTGGAGCGGACGGTCGGCTCGGCCGATGTCAACCGCGTGCCCGAGGAGGACGTGGAGGTCATGCAAGAGGAGCTTGCCGGGCTGACCGACCTGGTGATGGAAGAGGGGGGCACGCTCCGCAAGCGCGTCCGCGCCATCCAGAAAGTGTTCAACGACTACGAGCAGGCCAAGCGCGAGCTGTCGGGCGGCAACCTCCGCCTGGTGGTCTCGATCGCCAAGAAGTACCGCAACCGCGGGCTGAGCTTCCTGGACATCATCCAGGAAGGCAACACGGGGCTGATGCGGGCGGTGGACAAGTACGAGTACCGCCGGGGCTACAAGTTCTCCACCTACGCCACCTGGTGGATTCGCCAGGCGATCACCCGCGCCATCGCCGACCACGCCCGGACGATCCGCATCCCGGTGCACATGATCGAGACGATGAGCAAGCTGCGGAACATCGCCAAGTGGCTGGTGCAGCGGCTCGGGCGCGAGCCGACCATCGAGGAGATCGCCCATGAGGCGGACATGACCGTCTCCGAGGCCCGGCGGGCGATGAAGATTTCGCGCCACCCGATCAGCCTCGACCGCCCCGTCGGCGAGAGCGAGGACTCCTACTTCGGCGACTTCATCGAGGACGAGACGGCCGAGAACCCCGTCAAGACCGCCGGCAGCGAGATGCTCAAGGAGCGGATCGAGGAGGTCCTCAAGACGCTCACCTACCGCGAGCGGGAGATCATCAAGCTCCGCTACGGCATGGGCGACGGCTACACCTACACGCTCGAAGAGGTGGGGCGCATCTTCAAGGTGACCCGCGAGCGTGTCCGGCAGGTGGAGGCCAAGGCCGTCCGGAAGCTCCAGCACCCTGTCCGCGCCCGAAAGCTGGAAGGCTTCCTGGAAAAGAAGCGCTCTGATGAGGAGGAGTAGGCGCCGCCGCCTGGCTACCCGCCCAGCGAGAAGTGCTTAACGTCTCCGCGCCGGCGCCTCGGGCGGGGGCAGAGGCCTTCGAGCGCCTCCAGGATCATCTCGTGGCTGAGCGCGTCGGCCGGGTCTATCGTCGCGTACAGCGACGAGAACACTTCGAGCGCCGAAGCGCTCCCCAGGGCGGTGAGGATTCGCCGGATGCTCAGCTCCAGCCACTGCTGGAGGCTCTCGTAGGACTGTCCGGGGTCGAACCGCACCGGCGGGCGGGAGCGGGGCGCCCACCTGCCTTCGGCCTTCTTGAACCGCGCGACTCCCCAGGGCCTGGGGCGGGTGGCCCTTTTCCGGCCCGCGAAGTCGATCCGGCCGTCCCAGAGCACGTATTCGATGTACTCCGGCCCGACGTGGGAGCGGAAGCGCAGCGTGTCGGACTCGGAGGCCATTTCGAACTCCACGGGGATGTTTTCCTTGTCCAGCAGCAGCACGACGACCGCCGACCCGGCCGAGAATCGGGTGGAACGGCCCCGGGCGAAGCTGTGGGCGAGCATGGGCTCGGCCGTCGCCCAGACTCCCTTCTTGGGGTAGAGGCCCACCTGGCGGATCTTCTCGGCCCTTGCGGCGCTGGTGCCGTGCCAGAGCACCAGGGCGTTGGGCCCCAGCTCGACGTAGCGGGCGCTGGGCGGGCAGGCGTGCATCGCCGCCCAAAGGTTCAGGTCGGGCCTGGCTACCCGCCGGCGGAGCAGCGAATAGGCCTGGGCGGCGAGCGTCATGTTCCACTGGCAGCGCCCGCGGGGAACGTAGGCCAGATCCTTCCACCCGCCGCGGGCGATCTTGCGGCGCTTGCGCCACTCCATGGGGCGGTCCGGCTCGACTTGGTGTTCGCCCTGCGCCATGACGCTGACGATACGTGGCCCGGAGCGAGGACGCAACTTTCGGTGACCGGCAGCTGCCTCACAAGGGCCGCCGCCCGGCGGGGCGCTACTTGAACTGCGGCAGCCAGTTCTTCGTTGCGGCCATGAGCTCCCGGCCCATGCTGCGAACCTCTGACGGGCTCAGGTGCGCGCACATCGGGTCGGCCATCAGGGATTGCAGCGCCAGCTCGGGGTCGCCGGTCAGGGCCGCCTCGAGGGTCATCAACTGGCAGCGGCAGTGGGGCTCGGAGAGCGCTTGGGGCAGCGCCGGCATCGGCCCGCTGCTTATCGGGCGGAATCCCAGGCTGTCCACCAGCCCGAGCGTCTCGACGACCGCGCCTCGGGGCAGGTTGTCGATCTGCCCCTCGTTGGGGAGGTTGACCACGTCGCAGAAGGCCTCTCCGCGGGCGATGGCGGCGATGATGTCCGTCGCGGTCTCTCGCGATCGCGGCCCGGGGTCGGCCTTGCCTGCGGTCAGCGAGAGCATCCAGCTCCGCGCCCGCCGCCGGTTGGCGCGGCGCTGGGCGATGGTGGTGCGGACGAGCCGGAACTTCTTCAGCGCCGACTCGCGCGGCGTGATGTAGCCGGGCAGGAACTCGCAGGTGTGGCGGTCGCCCACGTAAGGCAGGTAGCCGTGCTGGCTGTAAAGCTCGTGGCACAGGGCGTGATGGGAGTGGAAGCCGGCCTCGTCGGTCTCGCCCTCGGTCAGCGCCTCGTCCAGGGTCTTCCGCCCGAGGCGCTTCTTGAGCAGCGGGTATCCCGGGCGGCCGCGGACGGTGAAGTCGAGAACCCAGATAAAGTGGTTCACCCCGCCGAACCGCACGGCCAGGTCCTTCTCCCGGCAGTTGAACAGCTTCTGAAGCAGGCTGTAGCTGCCGAAGACGCCGTGGCACAGGCCGACGTTCCGCAGGCTGCTGACGCGGTGGATCGCCCCGGTCAGGCAGGCGAGCGGGTTGGTGTAGTTGAGCACCACCGCCCGCGGCGAGAGCTTCTCGATCTGCCGGGCGAGGTGGACGAAGACGGGCACGTTTCGCAGCGAGCGCGACCAGCCGCCGGGGCCCACCGTGTCGCCGACGGTCTGGAATATGCCGTACTTCTCCGGGATGGCCAGATCGTGGGCCATCATCTCCAGGTCGCCGGTGGAGATGGTGATGATGACGAAGTCTGCGTTTCGGAAGGCGGCCGTCTCGCCGCTGGTGGCGCGGATTCGGTATCGCCTGCCGAAGCGTTTGGCCATCGCCTCGCCGGCGGCCTTGACCTCCTGGGCCGCCTTGAGCTTCGGGTCGAGCAGGACGATCTCGCTTCCGTCCAGCTCCTCGGCGAGCATAAGGTCGCGCAGCAGCTTGGGGCACCAGTTGTAGCTGCCGCCCCCGACCATCACGATCTTCGGTCCGTGCGTTTTCGCCATGTGCTCCTCTCCCTGCCTTTCGGCGGCGCCGGCCGGTCACGCGGGAGGCGTGAAGGCGCCCTCGCCGCAGTGGTCGGCGTCGATCCTCTCCACCTGCCCCAAGCCGGTCACCGGGCAGCGCAGCCCGTCGCGGGCGGGGTCAACGTAACGGGCAAACCAGTCGGCCAGACGCTTCCGCATCTCCTCCACCACCGCCTGCCTGGACTTCTCCTCGGCGAGGTTGCTTCGCTCGTCGGCGTCGCCCGCCATGTCGTACAACTCGTGCGGGCCGTAAGGGTAGCGGTGAACGTATTTCCACTCCGGCGTGCGAATCATCCGCACCGGGCCGTACTCGTCGTAAACCACCACCCGCTCGCGGGCCTGGTCGGTCTGCCCGGTCAGGGCCGGCATGAAGCTCCGCCCCGGCCCGAGGGGGTCGTCCACGCCCGGCAGGTGCAGATACTCCAGCAGCGTCGGCATGAAATCGTACTGGCTGACCATGGCCTCGGTGACAAGGGCGGCGGGGATGCGCCCGGGGTGGCTGAAGATGGCCGGCACCTTCACCGAGTTCTCGTACATGTTCAGCGGGAACGTGCCGTTGCCCTTGCCCCAGAAGCCGTGGTGGCCGCAGGAGAAGCCGTTGTCGCTGGTGAAGACGATCAGCGTATTCTCGCGCAACGAGAGCTTCTCCAGCTCGGCGACGATCCGCCCGACGGCCTGGTCCATGGCGGTCACGGCCGCGAAGTAGCCCTTCAGCGACTCGCGGTTGCCCAGATGCCGCCGCATGACGGGGCGGATCCAGGCGTGGGCAGCCTCCTGCGGGCAGGACTTGAACGGGCAGTCGTCGTAGGAATCGACGATTGCCTGAGGGTGCCCATCCCACGGCGAGTGCGGGGCGTTGTAGTGGACGCTCAGGTAGAACGGCCCGGCCTTGGCGGCCTGGATGAACGCCAGGGCGTCGTCGGTGATGACGTCGGTAAGGTAGCCCGGGCAGGTGTGGACCTGCCCGTCGCGGATCATCTCCGCGTCGTTGTACTTGCTCCCGCCGGTGGGCATGCAGAACCAGTTCGAGAAGCCGTGCTGGGGCGTGAGGCTGTCGCCCATGTGCCACTTGCCGCTCAGTCCGCAGTTGTACCCGGCCCGGGCCAGCACGTCGCTGTAGCAGGTCATCCCTTCGAGGTACTGCGCCGGGCGGGGGGGCATATTCCGCTGGCGGATGTAGTCGTGCACGCCGTGGGCGGAGGGGATTCTACCGGTCATCAGCGACGACCGCGCCGGCGAGCAGACCGGCGAGGTGCAGAAGAAGTTCTCGAACCGGGCGCCCTCGGCCGCCAGGCGGTCGAGGTTGGGCGTGCGGATCTCGTCGTTGCCCGCGCACCCCAGCGCCCAGGGGCCCTGGTCGTCGGTGAGGATGAACACGACGTTCGGCATGTCGGGGCTAGTCATTGCTCGACCTCCAGGATGTCCGCGCGCCGTCCCGGCGGCCGGCGGTCAGACGATCCCGCCCTTGGCCATCAGGACGTTCACCAGCGTCCGCTGGAAGTGCAGCCGGTTCTCGGCCTGGGCGAAGATCGTCTCGGCGTGGGCGGCCATGATCTCGTCGCTGATTTCGTAGCCGCGATAGGCCGGCAGGCAGTGCATTACCACGGCGTCATCGGGCGCCGCCGACATGAGGGCACCGTCGATCTGGTAGCCCTTGAACTCCGCGGCGCGTTTGGCCTTCTCGTCCTCCTGGCCCATTGACACCCAGGTGTCGGTGTAGACGACCGAGGCGCCGGCGACGGCCTGGCGGGGGTCGCCGAGCTGGGCGAACGAGCCGCCCTCGATCTTGCTCACCTCCGCGACGTATTCCTCCTCCAGCTCGTAGCCGGCGGGGCAGGCCAGGACGAACTCCATCCCCAGCTTCGCGCACAGCATGGCGAGCGAGCGGGCGACGTTGTTGCCGTCGCCGACGAAGGCCAGCTTCCGCCCCGACACCTCGCCGAAGATTTCCCGCGCCGTCATGATGTCGGCCATCGCCTGGCAGGGATGGGAGTAGTCGCTCAGGGCGTTGATCACCGGCGCGGCGCAATGCTCGGCCAGGGAGACGATGGTCTCGTGCAGGAACGTCCGCGCCACAACCGCGTCGCACATGCTGCCCAGCACGCGGGCGACGTCGGCGACCGGCTCGCGCGTGCCCAGACCGACGTCGCTGCCGGCCAGGTACATCGCCGCGCCGCCGAGCTGCACCGCCCCCGCGGTGAAGCTCACCCGCGTCCGCAGCGACGGCTTCTCGAACACCAGCGCCAGCGTCTTGCCGGCGCAGGTGCGCGGGAGCTTGCCCGCGCGGAACGCCTTCTTCTCGGCCGCGGCTCGGGCCAGGAGGGCCGAAAGCTGATCGGCACTGAAATCGGAGATGGCGATGAAGTCCTTCATTGCGGGTCCTGCAATCTCAAAGCTACTTGTGGATAACCGTTCCCACTCCCTCTTCGGTGAAGATCTCCAGCAGCAGGGAATGCCCCAGCCGCCCGTCGATGATGTGGGCTCGCTTGACTCCGGCCTCGAGGGCGCGCAGGCAGGCCTCCACCTTGGGCAGCATGCCGCCGGAGATGACGCCCTTGTCTATCATTTCCTTGATTTCCGGCTCGGACGCCTCGCTGATGCGGCTTTCGGGGTCGTCCGGGTCGGCCCGGATGCCGTGCGTGTCGGAGACGACCACCAGCTTCTCGGCCTTGAGGGCGGCGGCCACCTCGCCGGCGGCGGTGTCGGCGTTGCAGTTGAGCTTCCCGCCCGTGCGGTCGCGGGCCAGCGGGGCGATCACCGGGATCGTCCCCGCCCGGCAGAGCGGCTCGATCACCCGGGAGTTGACGTCGATCACACGCCCAACCTGCCCCAGGTCAACCTTTCGCCCCTCGACCTCCAGGTAGAGCTTCTCGCCGAACAGCACGCAACTGGCCAGGCTGTGCAGCCCAATGGCCGAGGAGCCGAGCGACTGGATTGTCCCCACGATGCTGGCGTTGATCTCGTTGCACAGCACGTGCTCGACGACGGTCAGGGTTCGCTGATCGGTGTATCGCCGCCCGTGGCGGAACTCGACCTCCAGCCCGCGCTTCTCCATGGCCTGGCTGATGGCCTTGCCGCCGCCGTGCACGATCACCGGGCGCATGCCGACGGTATTCATGAACACCACGTCGGTGAGCATGTCCGCTGTGGTGCGATCGTCCTCCATCACCGAGCCGCCCGTCTTGACGACGACGGTCTTCCCGGCGAAGCGCTGGATGTAGTCCAGCGCCTCGATCAGCACCTTCGCCTTGGCGATGGCCTCTTTCACCACCGATCACTCCTACGGGAAAGCGTGAAAGTTATCCGCCCCGAGTCGGTGTGTCAACCGACGCGCTCCAGGCGCAGCCGCCGGTGATCGGCCCCGGTGACCTCGATGTCGATCTGCCAGCGCGGGCGGGGGAGGGCTTCGCCGGCCCGGTCGGCCCACTCTATCAGCACCAGGCCCTCGGCGAGCATCTCGTCGGCCCCCAGCTCGGCCAGCTCGCTCGCCGGCTCGGTGAGGCGGTACAGGTCGATGTGGAAGATCGGGATCGCCCCGGCGTACTCCCGCACCAGCACGTAGGTGGGCGAGCAGACCAGGCGCTGGTCCTCGATGCCCAGCCCCAGGGCGATGCCGCGGACGAGGACGGTCTTGCCGCTGCCCAGCTCGCCGGCCAGCGCCACGCAGTCGCCGGCGCCGAACCTCTCGGCGAGCGTGCGCCCGAGCTGCTCGGTCTCGGCGGCGCTGCAGGTTTCGAAAGTTTCGGACATTGGCGCTGGTCAGGTCTTGTGTTCCCATCCGCCGGGGGGGAGCACCTCGCGCTTGCCGCCGCGGAGGAGAGTCATGCCCGCCCCGGCGACGATCGTGCCGATCCGGCCGACGGGCGCCTCCAGCGGCTGCTCGTCGATCAGCCGGGCGGCGGCCTCGGGCGGGAGCGTGAAAAGCAGCTCGTAGTCCTCGCCGTCGAACAGCGCCGCCGCCAGCGGGTCGTCGTTCTCGGCCGCGTCCGGATGCACCGGCACGGCCGGGGCCTCGACCTCGGCCCCCACGCCGCTGGCGACGACAACGTGCCCCAGGTCCGCGGCCAGGCCGTCGGAGACGTCTATCATGGCCGTCACGCCGAACCTGGCGGCCAGGGCGCGGGCCGCCGCGATCCGGGGCGTGAACGACAGGTGCCTCCGCCCTTGCCAGGCCCCGCCGAACTGCCCGGTGACGCAGATGGCCTGGCCGGGGGCGGCGCCGCTTCGCAGGACAGGCTCGACCCCGCCGGCGCGGCCCAGGAGCGTCACGGAAATCTGGAGCTTGTCGCCCGGGTCGGCCCAGGCCGCCACGTCTCCGCCGACCAGCGGGCAGGCGAACTCGTCGCCCGCCGCCCGCAGGCCCTCGTAGATTCTCTCGGCCTGGTCCTGGCTGAAGCCCTTGGGGGCCGCGACGGTGGCCACCATGGCCAGCGGCTCACCGGCCATCGCCGCGATGTCGGAGAGGTTCCTGGCCGCGGCCTTCCGGCCCGCCGCCGCCGGGCCGTGACGCGTGATCGAGAAATGGACCCCGTCCAGCACCTGGTCGGTGGTTATCAGCAGCTTCTCGCCGCCGGCCTGCACCACGGCGCAGTCGTCGCCCGGCCCGACGAGCACGACCTTCTCGTCGAACGCCGCCTGCCCCCGAATCCACTCGATGAACTCGAATTCGCGCATCTATCCGGCGAGCTTGTCGCGGCCTCTATCCGCTGGCGGACAGCCGTCTCTTCCAGAACGCCAGCTGCTTTCGGAGTTGCTTGGCGCCGGCGGCGCCGTCGGAGGCGTAGCGTTTGACGACATTGGCCGGGCCCAGGTGCTTGGCGACGTCCGGGGCGATCTTCTCGCAGGCTGCCTGCATGGTTTCCAGGGGCAGTTGGGCGAGCGTGAGGCCGGCCTTCTCGGCCCGGGCGACCAGCCGGCCGACGATCTGGTGGGCCGTGCGGAACGGCACGGACTTGCCCACCAGGTACTCAGCCATGGCCGTGGCGTCCAGGAAGCCGCCCTCCAGGGCGGCGGCGATCCGCCGGCGGCGGAACTTCGCCGTGGCGACCACCCCGGCGGCGACCGTCAGGGCCGACTTCATCGCGCCGACCGCCGGGAATGCCAGACGCTTGTCGTCCTGCAGGTCGCGCCCGTACCCGCTGGGCAGCGACTTGAGCAGCGTCAGCATCCCGCACAGGCTCCCGATGGCCGTGGCCGACTTCGCGCGGATCAGCTCCAGCGTGTCGGCGTTCTTCTTCTGCGGCATCATCGAGCTGGAGGTGCAGTAGGCGTCGGCCAGTTCGACGAAGCCGAACTCGGCGGTTGAGAAGATGATCCAGTCCTCCGCCCAGCGGCTGAGGTGGATTCCGGCGGCGGCCAGGTCGAACAGCAGCTCGGCCAGGAAGTCGCGGTCCGACGTTGCGTCGATGCTGTTTCCGGCTACGGCCGGGAAGCCCAGCAGCTCGGCAACGCGCTTGCGGTCCAGCGGGATCGACGTTCCGGCTATGGCGCCGCTGCCCAGGGGGCAGACGTTGATTCGCTTTCGGCAGTCGGCAAGTCGTCCGGCGTCGCGATCGAGCATCTCGACGTATGCCAGCAGCAGGTGCCCGGCCAGGATCGGCTGAGCGGGCTGAAGGTGCGTGTAGGCCGGCATGACGATCGCCCCGTCGCGCCCGGCAAGGGCGACGAAGGCGCGCTGGAGGCGGCGGACGAGTTCGGACAGGTCGTCGACGGCGTCGCGTGCCCAGAGGCGCAGGTCGAGCGCGACCTGGTCGTTTCGGCTCCGGCCGGTGTGGAGCTTGCGTCCCGGCTCGCCGATACGCTTGATCAGGGCCGACTCGATGACCATGTGGATGTCTTCCAGGGCGGGGTCGAGCTTGAGCTTGCCGGCGGCGATGTCGGCGGCGATGCCCACCAGGGCCTTCTTGATGGCCGACAGCTCGCGGGCGGTGAGCACGCCGATCTCGCGGAGCATCGTGGCGTGGGCGATGGAGCCGGCGACGTCGTACTGGTACAGGGCCACGTCCACGTCGATCGACGCCAGCAGCTCGGTCGTGGCAGCGTCGCTCTCGCCGGCCAGGCGTGCCTGCCAGGATTTCTTCGGCTTCTTGCCGGCCATGGGGGGTCTCCTTCGGCCGCGATGGTAGGTCTGCCGGGGGGCGCTGTCAACGCCACAGGGGCGACGCCGATCGTCCCCCTAGATTGCCTGTCTTCACAATCCGTAAGACGTCCCCGGGATTACCCGGGCGCGGAAGCGCATCACTTCAGCCTGTCGGCTCTGGCGGGTGCGTTCGTATCCCCGTCTTCCTCCAGCTCATCGAGAACCTGCTTCGCGTAGTCATATGAGGGAGCTTTCCGCAGCGCCCATTCCGCATACAGTCGTGCCCTGCGTCCGTCTCCCAGTTCCGCGTAGCAGTCGGCGATGCCAGCCCAAGCCTGGACATTCATCGGGGGCTCCTCACACCAGCGGGGCTCGGTGGAAAAAGCCAACACCCGCCTGAACTCTTCAATGGCCTCTTCATAACGACCCAGGTGGACCAAGCTCTGCCCCATGAAAAGGTGAGCGTCTGCGTCATACGGAGCGTCCTGCGAGGCGCGCCGCACCATCTCCAAGCCTTTTGGCAGGTCCTCTCTCCCTTCGATCCATGCCAGGTTGAGCAGGGCGCAGTATTGGCCAGGTTTCTTCGCAAGCACCTCCTCGCAGAGCTTCCTGGCTTCTGGTTCTGACCCGGGGACCACAAAAAGGTTAGCGGCCAGGGCTACGAGGTGGTACTCGGTCGGGCTCAGCGCGACAGCCTGCCTCATCAGGGCTATTCCCTCTGCGGTCTCGCCAAGTCTACACTTGGTCTCTGCGAGAATGTGCAAGACCGTATCCTCGGGCAGTTTCCCACGAACCGCCTCGACGGCCTCCTCGATATGACGTCTGTCCTTCGTCCGTATCGATTCCATGGAGCCCAGCAGAAGCGTTCCGATGTCGGGACACTCTCCCCTGGCTGCCTTAGCCTTGAGCGAATGGTAGGCTCTGGAAGGATAGCCGTCATAGTAAGACCTTACGGCAGGATCTTCATCACCGTCGGCGTAGTCCAACAAGGCCACTGCATGCTTGTAGCCCGGTTCCAGGGCCAGGGCCCTTTTCGCGGCCTTCTTGGCCTTCTTCGGCTCGCCCAGCAACAAGAGAGAGAGCCCGAGCCTCATCAAGACAAAATGGGCCTGAGCTTTTCGGACGCCGTGCCTGCGAGCTTTCTTGTACTCCTTCACGGCCTCTGCAAACCTGCCTTGCCCTTCCAGGGCCTGTGCCAGAGCGAACCGCCCTTGCCCATCAGTGGGCGACGCTTCAAGCGCTTGTCTGCAAGATTCCTCCGCCTCTTCCCATTCCCCAAGGTTCAGCAGGACCCACGCGTGCCTGACAAGGGTAGGTGCATCGCCGGGGTCATCCTCGAGCAAACGGCGGTAGAGATCGAGCGCTTCTATGTGCTCATCGATGGCCGCGAGACGCGCTGCCAGATCCTGGCGGTTCTTCTGTGAGGCCCTCAGGGAAGCTGCCTCGCGCAGGCGCTTCAGGCCGTCATCTTCATCGCCGATGTCGAAAATCGCGTTACCAGAAATGTTGAGGATCACGTTCCTGGGCAAGCTCGCCTTCACGGCCTCGCACGCTTGATCGACGAAG
>CBFCZU010000091.1:0-15039 GCA_965602635.1 uncultured Planctomycetales bacterium
GCCGGCTTGGGCGCCTGGCTCTGGAGGTACAGCATCACCGCCATGGTCGCCAGCGCCGTCAGCAGGACCACCCATACCGTGCGTCGAAAGCTCACCGTTGGCTCCTCATCGCCCCTCGCGCAGGCGGTTGCCCAAATAATCGTCCAGTTCCACGATGCCGTGCACGAGCGAGACGGTCGCCTCCACGTCGTACTCGACGCGGACGAACCGCACCACGCCCTCCTCCAGCAGCACGTAGCCGGCGCGGGGGTCGCGGTCGCGGGGCTGGCCCACCGAGCCGACGTTGATCATCGCCTGGTGGGAGTCAACCTCGTACGCATCGCCCAGCTCCTCGGGGCTGTAGAAGTCCGGGGTGGCGAGGAACACGCCCGGCACGTGCGTGTGCCCGACCAAGCACAGCCCCCCGAACCGCTCGAACAGCCCGTGGAGCTTGGTGGGGCTGTTGTAGATGTCGTCGGGAAAGACGTACTCATTCACCGGGCGGCGCGGCGACCCGTGGGCCAGCGATACCTCGCCCACGGGGCACTGCTCGGCCGGCAGGACCTGCCTGACCGGCAGGGAGAGAAGGAATTTCCACCGCCGGTCGCGGGCGGCCTTGTCCGGCTCTCCCTCCAGCATTCGGCGAGTCCAGTAGCAGGCCATCTCCGCCCCGATGTTGAAGTTGCTCGGCTGGTAGAGGACCGCGAAGTCGTGGTTGCCCATCAGCGTCACCTGGCAGCGCTCCAGCACCAGGTCGAGGCACTTTGCCGGCTCGGGCCCGTAGCCCACCACGTCGCCCAGGCAGACGATCTGCTCCACCCCGCGTCGGCCGATGTCGTCAAGCACCGCCGTCAGGGCCGTCAGATTGCCATGAACGTCGCTTATGACGGCTATCGGGTCCATTGCGTCCACCTCTGGTGGGGCGCCTATGCTATTGGCTCGCCGGGCGGCTTGTCAAACCAGCTTTGGCTGGCGCGGCTTTTCGCCGTCGGGCCCTTGATTGGTCGGGCGGGGGGACATAAGAATACGGCCTGGATAAGGAGACGATGGCATGGGTGCAATGCGTGTGATTCGTCCGGCCGCGGCTGCGGCGGTGGCGCTGCTGGTGTTGGTGGCCTGCGGGTGCAAGAAGAAGGCGCCGCCCGACCTGGTCATCGTCAGCCCGCACAACAAGAAGATCGAGGCGGAGTTCGAGGCCGCCTTCCGCGCCTGGCACAAGCAGCAGTTCGGCGCCGACGTGAAGATCGAGTGGCGCGACATAGGCGGCACGACCGACGTGACGCGGTTCCTGCTGGAGCAGTACAAGCGCGCGCCCAGCAGCGGGATCGACCTGTACTTCGGCGGCGGCGGGCCCGACCACAAGTTCCTCACCGCCAGGGGCATCACCGCGCCGGTGAAGCTCCCGGCGGAGATCATGCGCCAGCTTCCCGAGACGATCACCGGGGTCCGCCAGTACGACCCGGACGGGCACTGGCACGCCGCGGCGGTCAGTTGCTTCGGCATCATCTACAACGCCAAGCTGATGCGCGAGAAGGGGATGAAGTTCCCCGAAAGCTGGGACGACCTGGCCTCGCCGTCGATGTACGGGCTGATCGCCGCCGCCGACGGCACGCAGTCGGGCAGCGCCCGGGCGGCCTACGAGATGATCATCCAGTCCGAGCCGAACTGGCAGGCCGGCTGGGCGAAGTTGCTGAAGATCTTCGCCAACTGCAGGCGCTTCACCGCAGGCGCCAGCGACATCCCCGAAGCCGTCGCCAACGGAGACATACTCGCCGGGGCGGCAATCGACTTCTACGCCTACGACCAGATCGCCTTCAGCGGCGACGCGGTGGCGTTCGTCAGAGTCGCGGGCACGACGGCCTTCACGCCCGACCCGATCTCCCTGCTCAAGGGCGCCCCGCACCCGACCGCCGCCAAGCGCTTCATCGAGTTCGTCCTGTCGCAGCGCGGCCAGGCGCTGTGGTGCCTGCCGGCGAGGGCCGAGGACGGACCGGCCAGCAGCCCCCTGTTCCGCCAGCCGATCCGCCGCGACGTGTACGACAAGTACGCCGGCAAGATGCTCGCACCCCTGGTCAACCCGTTCGTGTACTCGGGCGACTTCAAGTACGACGAGGCCGCCGCCGGGGTCCGCATCTCCCGCCTGCTGGGCCCGCTCATGAAGGCTGCCGCCATCGACCAGCGGGCAGAGATGTCCAAGGCATGGAAGTGCATCATCGACGCGGACTTCCCGGCCGATCTGATCGACCCGTTCGTCGCCCTGCCGGAGAACCTCGCCGAAGAGGCCACCGCCCTCGAGACCGCCAAGACCCTCACCACCAAGACCGCCGAGGACAGAAGGCGCACCGAGATGACCACCAGCGCCTGGCAGAGGTACTTCCGGACCAAGTACAACGGCATCGTCAACCGGGCGGCGAAGTAGCCGGCTGGCGACCACCGGCCACCGGCCGCTGACTGGCTACCATTGAGGAACTGGCGTCGATACATCCTGGCGGGGGTATCCGGGGCGTTCCTGGTGTGCTTCCTGGTCGTGCCGGTACTGCTGTCGATCAGGGCGGGGTTTATCGAGGAGGGGCGCCCCACGGGCTTCTGGCTGGGGCGGGTCTTCGCCGACCTGGCCGGGCGAGAGAGCCTGCTGAACTCCCTTAAGGTCGCCCTGGCGACGACAGCCGGCGTGTTCCTGCTGGCCGTGCCGCTGGCCGTGCTGGCCAACCACTACGACTTCCGCGGCAAGCGGATCGCCTCGGCCATGCTCATGCTGCCCATGATCCTGCCGCCGTTCGTCGGGGCAATGGCCATCCGCAAGCTGCTGGCGCTCGATGGCGGGTCGGTCAACCTCATACTCCACGCACTCGGGCTGGCGAAGGTGGACTGGCTGGGCGCCGGCTTCCGCGGCGTGGTCATCCTGGAGGTGCTGCACCTGTACCCGATCATGTTCCTGAACGCCTCGGCCGCCCTCGCCAACGTGGACCCGACAATGCTCGAGGCCTCCCGGAACCTGGGCGCGTCGCGCTGGCGGACGTTCCGGAGGGTGACCCTGCCGCTCATCCGCCCGGGGCTCTTCGCCGGCGGCACGATCGTCTTCATCTGGTCGTTCACCGAGCTGGGCACGCCGCTGATGATGGGCTACGACAGGGTCCTGCCGGTGCAGGTGTACAACGGGCTAAAGGTGCTGGACACCTCGCCGAAGACCTACTCGATGGTCTTCGTGATGCTCTCTGCCAGCGTGGGGCTGTACGGCATGGGCCGGCTCCTCTTCGGCGGGGCGGCGGCAGCCATGGCTGGAAGGGGCATCGCGTCCATGGCGCGGAAGGCACGCCCGCGCACCGCCGCGCTGGTCTGGCTGGCATTCGGGGGCGTCACCGCGCTGGCGGTCGTCCCCCACGTCGGGGTCGTGCTCATGGCCGTGGCGAAGAGGTGGTCGGCGACCATCCTGCCCGAGAGCTACACCTTCGCCCACCTGGCGGCCGTGTTCAGGCAGGAGAGGACCTGGAACAGCATCGTAAACTCCCTCCGCTACGCCTCGCTGGCGACCGTGGTGGACATCGTGCTGGGGATGACCATCGCATACGTGGTGGTCCGCCTCCGGGTGCGCGGGCGGTCGTGGCTCGACTCGCTGGCCATGCTCCCGCTGGCCGTGCCCGGGCTGGTGATCGCCAGCGGATACGTGGCGCTGACGGCCGCGGGCCCGCTGGCCGCCATCGGGCCTATGCGCAACCCGACGCTCATCCTGGTGATCGCCTACAGCGTCCGCCGGCTGCCGTACATGGTGCGCAGCATCTCGGCCGGGTTGCAGCAGACATCCGAGACGCTCGAGGAGGCCGCCCGAAACCTCGGCGCAACGCCACTGAAGAGCGTGCTGCGGATCACCGTCCCGCTCATCTCGGCGAACGTCCTGGCCGGGGCGATCCTCGCATTCTCCTTCGCCATGCTGGAGGTCTCCGACTCGCTGATCCTCGCCCAGACGCCCGACTTCTACCCCATCACCAAGGAGATCTACACCCTGGCGGGCGTCTCGGACACGAAGTTCCTGGCCGCGGCGCTGGGGACGTTCGGCATGGTGCTGCTGACCGCCACGCTCGTCGGCGCAAACCTGCTTCTCGGCAAACGCCTCGGGGCCATGTTCCGCGTCTAGCCCCTGCATTGCCGCGATCGACCCGAAATTGGGGTCGCCACGGGTTGCCCGCGACGGGTTCTCCCGCTTAGGCTGTTGCCCGGCCGTGGCGCCTGTTACCTGGAGCTCCTGATGCTTGACGCGATTGTTTTCGACTTCGACGGCGTGGTGGTGGATTCCGAGCCGGTTCACCTTGAGTGCTTCCGGGCGGTGCTGGCGGGGGAGGGCATCGAGCTCTCCACCGAGGACTATTACACGAAGTATCTGGGCTTCGACGATCACGACTGCTTCGTGGCGGTGCTGAGGGACAACTCCCGGCCGATCGACGAGGGGCGGGTGGCGGAGATGATCGCCGAGAAGACGGCCCTGGTTCAGAAGGTATTCGCCGGGTCGATCCGCCCGCTGGCGGGGGCCGTGGAGCTGATGCGCGCCGCCCGCGAGGCCGGGGCCGCCGTCGCCATCTGCTCCGGCGCGCTCCGCGAGGAGATCGAGATCGCCGGGCGGACGGTCGGGGCGCTGGAGCTGGTGGACGTGCTGGTGGCCGCCAGGGACGTCTCGCGAGGCAAGCCCGACCCGGAGGGGTACCTGCTGGCGATGAAGCTGCTGGGCGAGAAGCGCGGCCGCCCGGTCGATCCGGCGTCCACCTGGGTCGTCGAGGACACTGTCGCTGGCGTCCAGGCCGCCAGGGGCGCCGGCTGCCGCGTGCTGGCGGTGACGAACTCCTACGCACGCGAGGCCCTCGCCGAGGCGGACATCATCGTCGATTCACTCGCCGACGTGGCGCTGGACGACCTGCCCGGCCCGGCGGAATGAGCCCCTCTCCGCCCGCGCCTCACCTCTGCCTCTTCTTCTTGATGCTTCACCCTCTGCGGTCTCGGCGTTCTCTGCGCTGGGATGTTTGGTGCTCCATCTCGAACACTACGCCGAGTATCTCATCGGGCTCGTTGATGATGGCGGCGATGCCGGCCTCGGCGCGGGCCAGCGGGATGGTGTGGGTCGTGAGGCAGTTGACGTCCAGCCGCCCGGCGGCGATCAGCCGGATGCATAGCTGGAGGTTGGCCCGCGTGCTCCAGCGGACGAAGACGGGCGGGTAGCCGGCCCCGCGCTCCCAGGGCTCGTCGTGGTAGCCCGGCCCGGTGCGGCTGGCGCGGCGGATGTCAACGTTCGTCAGGCTGGAGGTGTAGGGGAACTTGCAGCCGCCCACGACGACGATCCGCCCGACCGGGTGCCCGTCGGGCGAGCGCTTGAGGCACCTCTCGATGCTCTCGACCGCCGCGGTGGCGTCGCCGCCGAAGGCGAGCACGGCCGAGTCCAGCCCGGCGCCGGCGGTGAAGGCTTCTGTCGCGGCCACCTCGTCCTCCGAGCCGGCCAGGACGGCGGTGTCTATGCCCCAGCCCCGGGCGACCCGGCAGCGCAAGGGGATCACGTCCCAGCCAATGACGAAGCGCCCGGCAAGCTGGTGCAGCCTGGCGGCGAGTTGGCCGACGATCCCCAGCCCGACCACGCCCGTGAACTCGCCGAAGCCCGGCTCGCCGCGCCGCAGGGCGTGAAGCGCCGTCGCCGCCAGGTGCCCGTAGGCGCCCTGGGCGAAGCTCACCTCGTCCGGCAGCGGCGCGCAGAGGTTCTGCGGCACGACGGCGTAGTCGGCGTGCAGGGCGTAGCCGCTGCCCATGCATGCGACGCGGTCGCCGGGGCGCAGCCCGCGCACGCCCTCGCCGGTCTCCAGCACGACGCCGGCGTTGGCGTATCCGAACGGCCTGGGCTCGGCGAGGGGCTTGGGCTCGTCCAGCTCGGCCCGCAGCCGCCGCCAGCCGCCCAGCTCCGTGCCCGGGCTGACCAGCGAGCTGTGCACCTCCACCAGCACCGTTCCGTCCGTCAGGGGCGGGACGTCCTGCTCGATCAGGGTGATGCTGCCCTTGCCGGTCACGGCCGCGACTGTTCTCTTCTCCGGCATCGTTGCTCTCCAGTGCCTCAGGCGAAAAGCGGCTTGATGTAGGCCAGGTCGGCGGCGACGAGCCGATCGACGCGGTCGGCGTCGGAGTACTCAGCCGTCAGGCAGACGTCGCCGGCGTAGTTGCGTCTCTTGAGCGCCTCGACGGCGGCCGGCCAGTCGGCCATGCCGTCGGGCCCGGCGACCCACCGGGTCGTCCACCGGCCGTCGCGGCCGCGGTGCCAGAGGGCGCTCTTGAAGTTCACCAGCGCCAGGTGCGACCAGAGGGTGTCGATGGCGACGTCGGGCGCCTCCCCGGCCAGGCCGCTGTGGCCGAAGTCCAGCACGGCGGCGACGTGGGCGGGGTCGTACTTCTCGACCAGGTGCCTCAGCGCCATGGCGGAAGTGAGCCCCCGCCCGCAGTGGTTCTGGACGCCGACGGTCACGCCGTGGGTCGCCAGCGGCCCCACCAGGCCATCGAACTGTCGCTGAAGCTCTGCCTCCGCGGCGAGGTACCCGGCGGAGTGGTCCATCTCGGCGCAGATGCGGATGAGCGGCACGCCGGCGGCCGCACACGCGGCGATGGTCGGCTCGTCCGTCGGGGCGGCCACCGAGGCGATCCTCACGCCGCCGTCGGCCAGGATCTTCGCCGCCTCGGGCAGCGCCCTCGCGACGTCCCCCGGCTCGACCTGGAACCCCGGCCTGACGGGCAGCTCCACGCCGTCGAAGCCCAGGTCGTGGACGTGCCCTGCCAGCTCCGCCAGCGGCATCTTCCACGGCTTGGTGAAGACGGTGAACGCGATCTTTCCGCTCATCCCGGTCTGCCTCCTGTCTGGGCCGCGGGCGCGGGCAGCTCGCGGCCGATCTCTTCCAGCCGGTAGCCGAAGCCCCCGCCGGCGATGCTGGCCAGGCTCACCTTGCCGCCGCGCCTCGAGTAGAGCCCCGGGTGGACGGCCGCCTCCGGCAGCGAAGCCCGGGGGTAGAACTGCATGGCGTTGGTCTCGACGCCCATGATCGTGCCGGCGTGGGCGGCCAGCAGGCAATGGGGTATCTGGGCGAGCATGGGGTTGGTCAGGTCCTGCACCATCAGCGCCATTCCGTGTGCCCTCGCCCAGCAGAGGCTCAGCAGGGCGCCGGTCTGCGTCTTGCACGTCTTCAGGGCCACGCCCGTCCATCCGAGGCTCCGCCCCAGCCGGATCAGCCGCCAGTCGTGTGCGCTCTCGTCCATGAACAGCGGCTTGCGGCTGGAGACGGAGTGGGCGTCGATCCGGTTGGCCTGGAGGTCGTATGGGAACGGCTGCTCGACGTAGAGGATCATCGCGTGGATCTCCGGCCGCTCGGCCAGCAGGCGGTCGAGGATGTCGTTGACGTAGGCGGGGTCGGTCACCGTGCAGTTGAAGTCGCTGCTGAGCCAATCGACGCCCTCTTCGCGGGCCAGCCGTCCGACGCTGACCAGCCGGTCGTAGTCCCAGGCCACATCGGTGCCGCGGAGCTTGACCTTCAGGCACTTGAGGGCGTCGCGGCGAATCCAGTCGCGCAGCAGGACGGGGTAGCCGTCTTCGGGCTCGTCGCCGCTCAGCTCCGACTCGTCGATGGGGTCGCGCCCGCCGACCAGATGCCAGGCGATCAGCTCGTCGGCCCGGGGCGAGACGAGAAAGTCGGCGGGGTACTTGCCGGCGAACGACACTCCGCTGCCCTCGTCGCTCTCGAGGTACGCCGACAGGTCGGCGTTCATCCAGGCTGCGTCGTAGGTTTGATAGACGTCCACGCCGTGCAGCCGCCCGTAGGCGTCGTGAAGGGCGATGTCGAAGGCCGAGCAGCAGATCAGGGCCGCCAGGTGCGGCATCGCCTCGGCGGCGGGGCGGGCGGCGTTGAACTCCGCCAGGAGCCCCGGCAGGACCGACTCGGCGAAGGCGTTCCCCAGCTCGACCGGGTGGCCCGAGCCGCCCAGGGACGCCCAGGCGTGGGCCAGGCTGATCGTGAAGGCCTTTAGGGCCTCGTGGCGCTGCTGATATGCGATTTTCGCGGGCCAGGCCCACTGGACGCTCAGCGGCGTTTCGCCCCATCCCTCTGCCCGGCTGCCGGCGGCGTCGCGGACGGCCACTTTCGCGCGGGCGCAGGTGACGTGGGTGAGCGTCTCGGGGCCGAACTTCAGCGGCACGCGGGTGCGGACCGGCAGGAAATACAGCGAGACGTCCTCGGGCGTGATGTCGGTATCCTTCGATGCCACCGTCGGCTGCTCCGGGCCGCCTGGGCCGGCCTGGATGAATCTACAGGAAATATCGTGGCGTGGCGACCCCGCAGGGCGAAAATGACGCCGTTCGTCGCGCCCGGAGCGGAATCGCGGATGAGATCGGTTTTCATACATCTCGGCGGGCTGTTGCTCGTGGCGGCCGCGGGCAGCGCCGGATGCGCCGAATCCCGGACCGGCTGGATATCCCTCTTCGACGGGGGGGACATGCGATCCTGGAAGGTCCTATGCGGCTCGGTCGCCTGCGAGAACGGGGCACTGGTCCTCGACGGGCGCCAGAAGAATGCGACTATCCTCGCCAAGGGCGTGGGGCTCAGGAACGGCACGGTGGAGGTCAGGGCCCTTCGCCGCGGCCCGCAGCCCAACGCCGGCCCGTTCACCGTGGCGCTTCGCCTGCAGTTGCGGATCAACTGGCGGAGCGTGTATTTCGTCTGCCGCCCAGAGAGCGTCGAAACCTGCCGCGCCTCCTGGCGAAAGCAGATGCCCTCGCCGGAGGGTAGGGCCTCCATCGAGCCGAGCGACGAGGCCGAGCTGTGGCGATTCGTCATGAACGAGGGGGCCGTCCGGTGCTTCCGCGACGGCCGGGAGGTCATCTCCTGCGCCGACCCGGACCCGTGCGCCGGGTCGGTGGCCATTACCGCCGCCCGCTGCCGGGTCGAGATACTCTCGGTGAGGTACCGCCGGGGAGCCCCCCCCGGCAACGAGCCTGAGCAGTCTCCTTAACCGCCTTTGTCACAGTGCTTTAGCCCTAGCTCCGCCGGCGTGGGCACCCCCTGGCCTACCGGCCACTTGACAAAGGGCTTGCCAAGGGGCCCCATTGCGCCCCATTTTCTTATTCACCAGGACGGGGATGTTGGCCGAATAGGCGAATCGTATGGCCCGGGCCGCGACAAAGAGCCCGACGCGTAAACGATCCACCGCCGGCGGGCGGGGCGGGGCTGCCCGCGCCGCGCCCAAGCGGCGGGCCCCGGCCTCCTCGTCCGCCTCGGGCAAGAAGCTCGTCGTGGTCGAATCGCCCGCCAAGGCACGGACGATAAACCGCTACCTCGGCCCCGGGTACGTGGTCAAGGCCTCCATGGGGCACGTCCGCGACCTGCCGACCAAGGGGCTGGGTGTGGACCTGGAAAACGACTTCAGCCCCACCTACGAGCCGCTGCCCGGGCGGACGAAAATCCTCACCGAGCTGAGGAAGCTCGCCAAGGCCGCCCCGGAGGTCTTCCTGGCGACCGACCTCGACCGCGAGGGTGAGGCCATCGCCTGGCACCTGGCCGAGGCCCTCAAGATCCCCGCCAGCCGGCTGAGGCGGGTCGTCTTCAACGAGATCACCCGTTCGGCCATACAGGCCGCGTTCGCCGAGCCGGGCCAGATCGACACGAACAAGGTGGACGCCCAGCAGGCGCGGCGGATCCTGGACCGGATCGTCGGCTACCAGGTCAGCCCACTGCTGTGGAAGAAGGTGGCCGCCGGGCTGTCGGCGGGGCGGGTCCAGACGGTGGCTGTTCGGCTGATCGTCGAGCGTGAGCGAGGTATCGAGGCCTTCATCCCGGAGGAGTTCTGGAAGGTCCCCGCGATATTCACGCCGGATATGGCCGCGGCGGAGTCCCTGGAGGGGCGCTGGCGGAAGTTCCAGGCTGCGGTTGACGAAAAGGGCCAAGGCCCCTCTCAGGCCAAGGTCTTCGAGTTCCTGGCTGGGATCGGCGCGATCCGGGCCGAACTCACGCGGTGGAAGGGCAAGCGGTTCACTTGCGGCGACGTGGCGGCGGCCAGGGAGGTCGTCGAGGCGCTCGGGGTGAAGGTCGAGTCGGTTGACCGTTGCGAGGACCCCGCCGGCAAGGGCCCTGCCGCCGAGCGTGTGACGGTGGCGGCCGGGGTTGACCGCTCGGCCGGGGTCGAGTTCAAGGTCGAGTCGGTCAAGGCCCGCTCGGCCCGCACGCGCCCGCCGGCGCCCTTCACCACCGCCTTGATGCAGCAGGCGGCCTCGGTGCGGCTGCGATTCTCCGCCAGCAGGACCATGCGGATCGCCCAGCAGCTCTACGAGGGCGTGGACGTCCCCGGCACCGGCAGTGTGGGGCTGATCACCTACATGCGGACGGACAGCCTGAACCTCTCAGCCCAGGCCATCGCCCAGGCCAGGGAGTTCGTGGCCGGGCAGTTCGGCGAGAAGTACCTGCCCGAGAAGCCTAACGTTTACCGCAGCGCCCGACGTGCCCAGGCCGCCCACGAGGCCATACGCCCGACCGACGTGACGCTCACGCCCGAGTCGCTGGCCGGGGCACTGAAGCCCGACCAGCGGAAGCTCTACGAGCTGATCTGGCAGCGCTTCGTCTCCTGCCAGATGTCCGCCGCCGAGTGGGCCGTCACCGAGCTGGCCGTGGAGGCCGACACACCCGCGGGCAAGGCCGTCTTCCAGGCCTCCGGGCGGAAGCTGGTCTTCGACGGATACCTGAAGGTCGCCGGGCTGCCCACCCGCCAGGAGCAGCAGGTGCCCGAGCTGCCTGCCGGCACGCCCGTCGCGCCGGTGGATATCCGCCCCACGCAGCACTTCACCCAGCCGCCGCCGAGATACACCGAGGCCTCACTGGTCAAGGCCCTCGAGGCCGAGGGCATAGGCCGGCCCAGCACCTACGCCGCCATCATCCAGACCATCCAGTCCCGCGAATACGTCAAGCAGATCGACCGCCGGTTCCACGCCACGGACCTGGGGATGGTCGTCACCGACAAGCTCGTCAAGCACTTCCCCGACATCTTCGACATCAGCTTCACCGCCCGCCTGGAGGACCGGCTCGATGAGATCGAGTCGGCCCGCGAGGATTGGGTGAAGGTGCTGGGGGATTTCTACGGCCCGTTCAAGGCCGATCTGGAAAAGGCAGCCGAAGAAATGGTCCACGCCAAAGCGGAAACCGAGCCCAGCGATTACACCTGCCCCGAGTGCGACAAGGCGATGGTGTACCGCTGGAGCCGCAACGGTCGGTACCTGGCCTGCACCGGCTACCCCGAGTGCAAGAAGACGTTCCCGGTGGACAAGGACGGCAAGAAGCTCGAGGCAAGGCTCGTCGACATCCTTTGCCCCGAATGCGGCGGGGCTATGGTCCTGCGCCAGGGCAGGTACGGGCCGTTCCTGAGCTGCGGCCGCTACCCCGACTGCCAGGGGGTGCTCAACCTCGACAAGAAGGGCGCCGTGAAACTCCCGTCCGCCCCGCCGCTTGAGGTGGACATGGAGTGCCCCAAGTGCGGCAAGGCGCTGTATCTCCGCCGCGGCGGGCGCGGGCCGTGGATGGGGTGCTCGGGCTTCCCCAAGTGCCGCGGGAGGCTGGGCTGGAAGACCCTCCCGGACCCCAAGCGCAAGGAGCTGGAGGACAAGCTCGCCCGGCACGAGAAGGCCAACCCCCAGCCGGTGGTCCGCAAGCAGGACGGCACGCCCGTCGAGGCCGGCTACACGCCCAAGGAGCTGGACGACGCCGCCCCCGCCGGCGGCGAAAAGCCGTCACAGTAAGGCCGTCTCCGCCTCCCGCCTCCCGCTCAAGGCCGCTGGCGCTTGAACCGCCGGGGGCGCAAGCGATACACTGCCCTCTTGTCATGAGGCGACCTGGCGCCAGCTCGGTTGAGAAGAAGTGGCGGCTGTTCCGCGCCTGGGCGGGCGGCCACCCCATTTGGTGCTCCTGGCAGGTCACCTACCGGTGCAACTTCCGCTGCCGCTTCTGCCACTACTGGGCCCTGCCCGCCGATGCCGACGGCGAGCCGCCCGTCTCGGCCTACGCCGATGGCTCGCGGAAGCTGGCGCAGATGGGGACGCTGCTGATATCCCTGGCCGGGGGCGAGCCGCTGCTGCGGACGGACATCGCCGACATCGTCGCCGAGGTGGGGCGGTTCCACTTCCCCTTCCTGACCACCAACGGCTGGCTGGTGACGCCGCAGCTCGCCCGCGACCTGATGTCGGCCGGGCTGTGGGGGGCGTCGGTGAGCATCGACTACGCCACGCCCGACCGCCACGACGAGCGGCGCGGAATGACGGGGGCCGCCGAGCAGGCATGGAGGGCCGTCGAGCTGCTGTCGGAGGCTCGCGTCCACGCCTGGCAGCGCGTCAACGTCATCGCCGTGCTCATGGACGACAACCTCGACCAGCTCGAGCGCCTGCTGGCGATGTCGGCCGAGCGAAACGCGTACTTCATGGTCCAGCCCTACGGGCAGCTCAAGACCGGCTCGGCCAGCTACCACCACAACGACGGGCAACTGGCCGGGCCCCTGCTGGATCTCCGCCGGCGATACCCCAACTTCCTGTCCAACCCTCACCACCTTTCGCGCTTCGACACCTTCCTCAACGGCGGCGTGCCCGACTGCAAGGCCGGGCGGGCGTTCTTCAACATCGACGAGAGCGGAGACGTGGCCATCTGCGTCGAGCGGCGCGGGCGGCCCGTGGGCAACCTATACCGTGACGACCTGCGGATCACCGAGCGCCGCCTGCGGGCAGCCGCGCGAGACAACCGCTGCGGGATGTGCTGGTATAACTGCCGCGGCGAGGTGGAGGCCCTTTACCGGCCGGTGGGGCTGGTGAAGTCGCTGCCCACGCTCTTTTTCGACCGCGGCCGGGCGCCGGGGCCGGTCAGTCGATGATCCTCGACCCGCCGGCGGGATAGGCCGGGTCGGCGGGGTTCACCACGCGGACACGAAGGTTGGTCAGGTAGGGCCAGTGCCTCAGCCTCATGCCGGGCACGGCGCCGAACAGGCCCGAGACGTACACCTCCGACGATAGCCCCTGCCAGTTTTCGCCGCCTCCCTCGCCGCCGCGGGCGGAGTACAGTGCGGTGTCGGCGTATGGCCAGGCGTTGCCGACGAAGACGGCCGGGTGGCTGGTGGTGAAGCTCCATGTGGACCACTCGCTTGGCGTGCTGGCCGAGGCCAGCGGGGAGCGGGCGATGAGCTTGTCGGGCCTGCCGTCGCCGTCGGTGTCGGCGTAGGCGACGTAATGGAACGCCCCGTAGGTGCCCGCCTCGGGGTGGGCCATGGTCAGTCGGTACGTCCGCCTGCCCTTGCCGCCGGCCAGCCTCCAGACCTGCACGCGGTGGGGCAGGCAGCGCCGCCCCTTGACGGGCTTGACGATGCCGTGCGCCTCGGCCAGCGGGCAGGCGGCGGAGGTGCCCACCTTGCCCTGTGCCCGCGGCAGTGAGTGGGGCGCGCCCTTGATCTGCCCGACGGCCCGCTCGGCGGCGGCGGCCCCCTGGAGGGCCTCCTGCCGCACCTCCTGGGCCTTCTCCAGCAGCAGCCGGGCGGCGGGGGCCCGGTCGGTCTTCTGGGCCTTGGCGAGGTTTTCCGCCGCGACGACCACCGCCTCGTCGCAGACCGCCAGCCTCTCGCGGGCCTTCTTGAGGGCGGCCTCGGCTGCGGCGGCCGCCTGGCGGACGTTGGCGTGGGGCGCGCTGGGGCGGCTCGCCGCCCGGGGAGGTGCGTGGACAAGCTTGCCGCGCTTCGCCGCCTCGCCCACCCACGCCTGGCCGTTCCACTTCAGCTCATGGCGGCGCGTCCTGACGTCGTTGACCGTGCTGAACGCCACCGGGCCGGTCCGGACGATCGAGTGCCCGCGCGGGCCGGGCTGGACGAAGCTGATCCGCAGCACCATGCGGATGTCCTTGTCGGTCTTGGGCACTTCGCTCAGGTCGCGGATCGTGCCGTCGGCGTAGGTGACCTGGTAGTAAACCGTCCCGCCCTTCTGGCCCCCGGCCGGGAGCGACACGCCCAGCACCAGCGCCAGCCCCGCCAGCAGCCCCGCTGCCGCAAGGCGCGGCGGCCTGGGATTCGCCTGTTTCATGACTGTTTCCTCGACCGCACTTGCGGCCGCGGACGGAACTGAGCCCGCGCGCAGCCGCTGCCCTTGCCCATTGAGCACATCGGCAGCGGCGGGGGCCGGCTTGACCTGCCTGCCGCCGCCCCGCGGCCGGGAGGAGGGTTTTGAGCTTGCTTTTCGCCGCCGCCGCGGATAGCCTCCTGCGACACGATCAAGGGGATGGAGCCGAGATGAAAAGACTGCTATCGGCCCAGCAAGTCGCCAACGCACTGGACCGGCTTTATCAGCAGATCAAGAGCGGCTTGCCCACCGACGAGCCCATTGCCGTGATCGGCATCCGCACGCGCGGCGAGATCCTCGCCCAGCGGATCGTCAAGCGCCTCCAGGAAGAGACAGGGCTGCGCGTGGAGCACGGGGTGCTGGACATCACCTTCTACCGCGACGACCTGTCGCTGCGGAAGGGCATGCCGCTGGTGCGGGCCACCGAGATCGACTTCGACCTGGACGGCAAGGTCGTGCTGCTGGTCGATGACGTGCTCCAGACCGGGCGCAGCATCCGGGCCGCCCTGAACGCCTTGGCCGACTTCGGGCGCCCCAAGGCGATCCGCCTGGCCGTGCTGATCGACCGCGGCGGGCGAGAGCTGCCAGTCGCCCCCGACTTCCTCGGCAAGGCCGCCCGCGCGCCCGCCAACACGCGAATCCAGCTTCATCTCGCCGAGCACGACGGAGACGACGGGGCGTTCCTCATCACCCCCGGGACAAAATGAGCGACCCGAACGACAAATTCATCTGGACCCGCAAGCACCTGGTGGGGCTGGATGAACTGACGGCTCAGGAAATCGCTCACATACTCGACACGGCTGAGAGCTTCCGCGAGGTCTCCACCCGCTCCATCAAGAAGGTGCCCGCCCTCCGCGGCAAGGTGGTGGGGCTGCTGTTCTTCGAGGAGAGCACGCGGACGCGGATGAGCTTCGAGCTGGCGGCGTCGC
>CBFCZU010000092.1:0-15019 GCA_965602635.1 uncultured Planctomycetales bacterium
CCGCGCGGTTGCCGCGGAGCGAGCCGACAATGGCGCCGTCAGGGCTGATGAACACGCTCGGCCAACGGCTGTAATAGCCCGAGGAGTTGTTGGCGCTGATCCAGAAGTAGTTGATGCCCGCGTGTGCCTGGACGGTCTGGCGCATGATCTTGCCGTGGATTCCCGGCCCGTCCATGTAGCCGTTGTGGAACGACTGGAAGATAGCCTGCACGCCGAGCTTATTCAGCTCACGGTACAGCTCGGGGAAGCGCAGGTCGTAGCAGATCAGCAGCGAGCATTTCACGCCGTTGAGGCTGAAGGTCACGAAGTGGTCTCCGGGCGTGTAGGCCCTCAGGTCGCCGCCGGTGCAGAAGCGCTTGTCGTACCGGTCGCGGACCCTGCCGTCGGGCCCGATCAGGTAGAGGCAGTTGGTCGGCTTGTGTGGCGGCGTGAGCCGGTGGGCGCTTCCCAGGACGACCCACAGCTTCAGCCGCCTGGCCTCGGCGCAGATCGACCCGGTCGCCTCGCGCAAGGCGGCCCAGGCGGCATCGTCGGGGGGCGGCGCGTCCTCACGGGCCAGGTAGCCGGTCAAGGCCGCTTCGTGAATGTGAACCAGCTCGGCCCGCCGGGCCTTGGTCTTGGCCATGTACCGCAGGATGACGGCCGCGTTGCGCCGCACGTTGAACGTCTCGGCGAACTGGCAGCTCGCCACGCGAATCTTGCCTGTGCTCATCACGTCTCCCTCGAGAGTTGTTCCACGACGATGCTGCGCATCAGTTGCCGCGGGGCGGGCTGGCCGGTCCAGATTCCGAACTGCTCGACCGCCTGGTTGACGAACATGTCCACGCCGCTGACGGTGGTGCAGCCGGCGGCCCCGGCCTCGCGCAGCAGGCGGGTCTCGATCGGGTTATAGACCGTGTCGAAGACGACGGCCGCGCCGGCCAGTGCCTCGGGCGGGACCGGCGTCTCGTCCGCCTTCGGATGCATGCCGACCGACGTGCAGTTGATGACGATCTCGGCGGCCAGTTCGCCGACGGCCTCCAGCGGGCGGGCCCGGGCGCCGAACTCGCCGGCCAGCGCCTCGGCACGGGGGAAAGTGCGGTTGTAGATCGTCACCTCCGCCCCATACTGCGCGAGGGCGGCGACGATGGCCCTGGAGGCGCCGCCGGCGCCGATCACCGCCACCGCCCGCCCGGCGAGGCCCTCGCGGGCGATTCCCATGCCCGCCGCCAGTGCGTCGATGGCCGCGGCGTAGTCCGTGTTCCACCCGCGCGGCGAGCCGTCGCCGCCGAACAGGACCGTGTTGATCGCGCCTATCCGCCGGGAAAGCTCATCAACGTTCTCGCCGCCGACGCGGACCAGGGCGTTCTGCTTGTGCGGGATCGTCACGCTCAGCCCGCGGAAGTCCAGCCAGGCCGCGCCCGCCAGGGCGTCGAAGAGCCGGTTGAAACTCTCCGGGCCCGGCTCTGTCAGCATGGGCACGTACACGGCGTCGATGCCGGCCTCGGCGAAGGCGGCGTTGTGAATGGCCGGGCTCATCGAGTGGGCGACCGGGCAGCCGACCACGCCGTGAACCGCCGTCGCCGCCCCGATAGAGTGCCAGCGGTAGAGGCACTTCATCTCCGCCACGGTCAATTGCCCGGGCGCGGACTCGGCCCCTTCTTCGAGCGATGCGAAGGTGCCGAAGGCGCCGAACTTCCGCGCCAGGACGCGGCTGGCCAGGCCGCCCTCGCCCATCGCCAGGACGATCATCGGCCGCCCGGCCGAGCGCAGAATGTCCAGCGCGGCCAGGGCGTCGTCGGGCCCCGCGGCGGCGAAGGCGATCTTGCCCACGGCCGCGTCCGACTCGGCTAAGCGCCGGACGATAGCCTCCAGGTTGCCCGGCCGGGCGCTGAAGTCGTGGTGGCTGAGGATGGTCCGCGCGCGCGGCAGGCGGGCGGGGTCGCAGTCGTCCTCGACGTCCACGTAGTCGGCTTTCAGCTCAGCGGCCGCCGAGAGGATGCCCAGGCGGTCGGTCTCGCTCCCCTCGAAGCGCCCGCCCTGGCGCGTTGGTCGGCAGGTGGCGATCACGGGCAGCGGGCGGCCCTCAAGCAGCAGCCGCAGCGCCGCGCGGTCGGGGCGTTGGAGGTAGTCAAGGCGGCACTCGACCATGTCGGCGCCAGCCTGGGTCGCGGCGTCCATGCCCGCCCGCATGGCCTCGGGCGTCGGCTGCGTCAGCGGCACGATCAGCGCCGTGTTGGCCGGTGCGTCCGTCATGGGGCCCATCATAGCAACCGCACGGGGAGCCGAAAAGGTCCCCGACTCTGCGCCCCCTGAGGAATGCCCCCGTTCGAGGCCCGGCGGACCTACCGGCGAGGTAGCTCGTCGAGCGCCTTCGCGGTCGGGATCTTGACGGCCGGCTCCTTCGCCGCCGTCGCCACCACGTTCACCGTCTGCAGCGCCGAGATTATGAAGTACGAAGGCGTGGACTCGAAGCTGCTGTTGCCCGTCAGGCTGTACCTGGGGCGAGTCGGATCAATGTAGTGCTTCTTCACGGGCCCGACCCTCTCGGCAAGCTCACGCAGCGCCTTGTAGTAGATCTTGGCCTGCTCCCGCTTCATCTTGAGGGCGCGGTTCTTGATCACCGAAAGCGTGGTGTAGCAGGTGGCCATGCGGTTGGCCTCTTCCTGGACGAGCCGCTCGAGCAGCAGGTCGTCGGCCTCCTTCTCGCCGACCAGGATCAAGAGGGTCTTGAGCGTCACCTCCAGGGCGTTGACGAGGCGGTTGTGCTTTACCGCCGTCCTCTCAGCCGCGAGCTTCTCCTCGCGGACCTTCTGGAGCTTCGGCATTTCGTTTGCCAGCCTGTCGGCCGGAAGGTTGGCCGGAGGCACCAGCCGCCTGAGCGTCCCGGAGGGCCAGCGGGGCAACTGCTTGTAGGTGGAGTGCTGCTTGAGCAGTCGAACCAGGGCCGGCTTGGCCCGCCGTAGCGTCTTGTCGCCGGCCATCTTCAGCGGCTGGGTCAACTGGTAAACGACGTAAGCCTGCTCCATCGGATTGCCGTGGCGCCCCTGCAAGGCCTTGCTCAGGGCGATGGCCGAGTCGGGCACGTACTGGAGCTTCTTGACCACGTCGCTGACCGCGGGCGCGTTGCCGCCCCTGCTCTCGGCGAAGGCCTTGGCCTGGGGCTTGAGGGCCTCGACGATCTTGTCGAAGTCTTCGCGGCTCTTGGGTGTCTCGAGGCTGGGCTTTCGGGCGGTGGGGGCTGCCGCAAACGCTAGGGCCAGGATCGTCGCCGACAGCGCGTATCGTGTCATTTCATGGACTCCGAGGATCGGCCCGACGGCCGAACCTCGACCATTATAACCCACGGGAGGGCGTCGCTGGCCGGCCGTTCGGAGATCAGTCCCCCTTGGGCGTCTGGAAGTCCCTCAGCGACATGGTCATCCTGGTCTTGGCCGAGGGGGTCAGCACGAACACGCCGGGCGCCTCGCTGCTGGTGGCGTAATGGCCCCTGGTGGCGACGGGCCCGGTGCGCGAGATCGCCAGCCGGATCGACTTGCCCGTCTCGGTCTTCACCAGGATGGTCATGGCAGGCTTGTCCAGCCCGTAACGCTTCAGTTCGGGCTTATCGCCGTAATGGACGAATCGCTCGGCCTTGATGGCGGCGAGCTGCCCGAGGAACTGCTTGACCTTCTTGGCGTCGATCTTGATGAAGCGGTCCTGGCTGTATCGCCACACGTCGCCGGCCCTGGAGAACTCCATCGAGACCTTGCCCAGGTCCATTTTCAGGGTCACGGCCTTGGCGGCGTCGATCTCCAGGACCTTGCGGTCGCGCAGCTCCGCGGCGACCGCTTCATGGAGGCCCTTGTCCAACTCGCCCACGGCCACGGGCTTGGCGGCCTCCTGCCAGACGTAGGACTTGCCCTTGTCCTCGGTCACAAGCAGCACGGGTGACTTCTTCACCGCGCGGGGCACCGGCTTGGTTGCGGGCTCGGCTGCCGGCGCCGTCGCCGCGGGCCTGGTCGCCGGCGGCGCGGGCATCGGCTGCTTATACGTCAGCGTCAGCTTGATGGGCCTGGCCTTGGTGAACCGCGCAGGCACGGCATTGCCCAGAGAGGTGATCTTGTCGGCACGGATGGTCTCAACGGCCTCCAGCAAAGCCTTGACGTTGTCGGCGTCGGTCGCCGTGGCGACCGGGCGGAGAAGCTTGAACTCGCCGTCCGGCTGCTTCTCGATGGTGAAGGTCCGGATGCCGCGCGTCAGGTCCACCCTGGTAACCTCGGCGTCATCCGGCAGCTCGAAGACCGTCCTCTCCCAGTAGGCCGGCGCCGGGCGCAGCAGCACGCCGTAGTCCGACGCCTGCACCACGGCCACGGTCTTGCTGTTGGCCGGTTGGACGAAGCCGACGTGGGCGCTGCTCACCCGCCCCAGCAGCAGCGTTGTCGTCTGGTCGCTGCCGCGGAAGTGCAGCACGAGCTTGCCCACAGGCGGCGCCAGCTCGTAGTCCGCCAGCGAGATCGGGTTGTCCTCGAACTGGCTGGCCTCCAGGTCGCGCAGCGTGTTGAGGAGCTTATCGACCGAGCCCTGATCGCATCGGCCCGCGAAGGGCGAGCGCATATGCCAGACGTCATCGACCTTCTCGAGGGTCGCGGACGTCCCGACCTTCAGGTCCACCTCGATCCGGCTGACCTCCTGCGAGCCCAGCGACAGGACGTGCTTGTCGCGGAGGTCGATTATCTTCGGCTGGAGGTCCTTGAGCTTGCTCTCGCTCACCTGGAATACCCAGGGCTTGTCGGCGAGCTTCGCGAAGACGGTCTTGCCGGCCTCGGCGGCGGCGCCGAAGGTGATGGCTATGACGCGGCCTTTCTTGGCCGCGGCGGGCCTGGTCGTCGGTTGCGTGGCGGCGGGTTCAGGCGGGGCGAGCTCGACCGTCACCCGCATGGCGCCGGCGTGCAGCCCGTAGGCGGCCAGGTCCGTCGGGGCGTCGTCAACGAACTTCTCGGCCCGGATGCCCGAGATGGCGTTCAGCAGCGATGAGACCGCGCCGGCGTCGGCCGGGGCCGAAACCGGGCTGTCCAGGACCCACTTGTCCTTGATCTT
This sequence comes from uncultured Planctomycetales bacterium, assembly GCA_965602635.1. Classification (GTDB taxonomy): domain Bacteria; phylum Planctomycetota; class Phycisphaerae; order SM23-33; family SM23-33; genus CBFCZU01. The sequence goes on from CBFCZU010000092.1 coordinate 5,059, forward strand.
GACGAGCCTGAAATTCCGGTCGCCGCGGACCTCGACGCGGACCGCGTTGGCCGTGTCGAAGTCGATCACCCTCGTGTCGCGGTAGTCGCCCACGTCCCTCGCGAGCGTCTCCAGTAGGTTGGCGTCGACCACGTACACGTGCTCGTCGCCGGCGAGCTGGACGTAGGTATGCTTCGAGCCGGGTGGGTTCCGCCCGACGTTGATGGTGTAGGTGGCCTCCTTGTCGTCGGCGAGGGTGACGACGCCCAGCGGCTCGGAGAGGCGGGTCAGGTCGTCCTTGGGGAAGTCCTCGTCGTCGGGAGCGTGCTTGCGTATGAAGGTCAGGCGGGTGAACGTGTCGGCGGCGTTTTGGGTGCGCCAGCGCGTGGCGGGGGCGTCCACCGGCTCGAGCAGGCGCCACTTATCGGCGCGCTTCTCGAGGACGATCTTTCCGGCCTCGCCCGTCTGGAGCGTCAGCCGGACGAGCTTGCCCATCTCGGGCAGCAGCGTTTTGGCCGCCTGGTCCTTGTCCTCGCCGTCCTCGCTCGCCAGCCAGTCGCTGCGCACCAGGACCACCAGGGCCAGGCAGATGATCAGCAGCACCAGCAGGGTTACGGTTGTCTTGACGTTCATCTGGTTCTTCTCCGCTTGGGCGGGTCCGGCGCCCGTCACCTCCTGCGAATCAGCATGACCACGCCGCCGACGAGGAAGAACGCCGCCGGCCAGACCAGGCCGAAGATGATCTTGATTGCCGTCATGGTGCGCTGGCGAATGAGGCGAATGGGCTCGACCGTTGCCGGCCCGGCGCCGATGTACTCGCCCTTGCCCACCAGGTGGTAAACGCTGTTGATCAGCAGGTCCACGTTGCCCGCCGGCGGCGGCTCGGTGGCGATCGTCCCGTCCTCCAGCAGCAGGATGACGGGATCCCTCACGTAGCTGTCGATGAAGCTGAAGCCCGTGCTGACGGCCATGACGCGGGCCTTGGTCTTGCCCACCTGCTTGGTGGCCTCGACGACGAGGGCGAACTCCGGCACGATGTCCTTGGCCTCGGTGTCCGGCTCAAGCGGCTCGCGGCGCCTGACCAGGTCGATCAGGGCGTCGATCCTCGAGGTCGCCCATATCTCGCTGCGGTGCTTGGGGACGACCAGGACATTCTCGAGCTTGGCGCCGGCCTTGCTGTCGGCGACCGGCAGGATGGGGCAGGCGTTGAGCCAGTAGAACCTGCGGGCCTTGAGCGGCTCGCCGGCCGGGTGGTCCGTGAACGTCGAGATGCCCATGTACTGCCAGGTCTGAACCTGGAGCTTGAACTTGCCCGGGCGGTCGGCGTCGCGCTTAGTCTGGATGACCCGCCAGTTGGTCTTGACGTCCAGGCCCCACTCGTCGCGCAGGTAGTCGCCCAGCACGTAAGTGGCGCTCTGGCGCTGCCAGTACTGCGGGTACATCCACCCGGTCAGGAAGATCGCCGGCGTGCCGGAGTCGATCAGCCGCTTGATGGCCAGCTCGTGGCGGTCCTTCGACCATCTGGGCGGGGGAGGCCCGCCCCTCGGCGGCGTGGGCGGCGGCTCCGGAGGGGGCAGGACCAGCAGCACCCGGGGCAGATCCTCCGGGTTCGGCGGCGGCTCGGGCACTCCCTGCTGCTGCGGGCCCTTAACCAGCAGGTTCCATTCGGTGACCTTCAGGTTGGCGCTCTCCAGCCTCTCACGAAGCATGTGGAGCTGCTCCGACGGGATGGGGCCCATAAGGCCGGGCTGGAAGCGACGCATCTGCGGCGGGGGGAGGTCCTCGAACATGACCAGCAGCACCTCGGCGAACGGCTTGGAGGCCAGGGACAAAATCTTGGAGCTTATGGCCATGTCGCCGTTGAATACCTTGCGCTGCTCTTCGTCCTCCATGCCCGGGCCGCCTATCTGCAGCCGCGGCGTCAGCGGCCAGACATCCTGGAACGTCACCACCGCCGTGTTGTCGCCGACCTCGACGATCACGATGTTGTCCCTCTTGGACTTCGTGATCAGCTCCTCCTGGCCGGAAAGCTCGGGCAGCGCCCTGGCGCGCTCCAGCAGCGCCGAGATGTCCTTGGTCAGATCGGCGAGGTAGTCCTCCTTGCCGGCGCGGTCAAAGACCTTCTTGGTCGCCTCATCGAGCTTGGTCAGGTCCTCCAGCAGCCGGTTGAGCGCCTTCTGTGCGTCTTGGGCCCGCTGTTGGAGCTTGTACCGTTCCAGGCCCTTGCGCAGGGCAGTGATGACCTTCTTCTGCGCCTCGACCGTCATGGTGTCGCGGAACTGCTGGGCCTGCTGGGCGAGCTGCTGGGCGATCAGCTCGAGGTCGGCGTAGATTTCGGGGATGCTTCCGCCCTGGGCCCGCCAGGAGCGGGCGAACTGTGCGACGCCCTTGCCGCCGAGGGCGTTGAGCCTGTGTCGGATGCTCTCGGCCGCCTTTGCCGCGGCGGCGGATGAGGCGGTGAACTGCTCCAGGACGGGGCGGGGCTTGTCCGGGGCGGGCGAGCCGACCTTGCCCAGCACGCCGACCGCCCCCTTGATCTGGTCGAGGTAATCCTTGGCGGCCTTGGCCAGCTCAGGCTTGGCCTTGCCGGCGTTTTCCGGCAGCTCGGCGAGCCGCACCAGCAGGGAACCCATCCCCTCGAGGTCCTTCTCGAGCCTCTCCAGCGTGTCGCGCAGCTCGCGGACCATTGCCGGATGGTCGGGCAGCGAGGCGCCTTCCAACTGCTCGCGGTACTTGGCGGAGACGCCTTGCAGGTGGGTCTTGAGGGTGGACCATGCCGTCTCCATGCTCTTGGGCACGCCGAACTGCATCAGCCAGCCCGTTCGCGGGTACCGCCGCCACTCCTCGGCAAGCTGCTCGTACTGGGAGGTTTGCTTGTTGATGAGCTTCTGGAAGTCCAGCACCACCTGGCGGTGCTGGGGGGCCGCCTTGTAGAGCCGGTCCCGCAGCCGGGCGAAGACCTCCTCCTGCTGGCGGTCGGAATCGACGTTCTCCACCACGATGTTGCCCTTGCGCTGCTGCATCTCGTCCAGCAGGTCGCGGACCGCCGGCAGGTACTTCTCCGGCTTCATGTCCTGGGAGGTGGCGCGGTAGATGCTGGTGATGCGGACCTTCTGGTCCACGTGGTCGAGGATCGCCTGTGCGGTCTTGCTCAGGCTGTAGCGGCCCAGGGCCTCGGCGCTCCAGCGCAGCTTCTTCTTCCTGGAGACGATGCTGCCGGCCACGTTCACCGCCACGAGCAGCGCCGCGGCGGCGGCGATGGAGATCATGACGTTGATCCCTACCGCCCGCCGTGCCGACCGCACGTCCCGGGCGCCCGAAGCCTTCTTGTCGGTTCGCTTCTTCTTTACCGCCATCGCCTGGACTCCAGAACCTTGACGCTCAGAAACAGGAAAAAGGCCGTCACCGTGGGGAAGAAGATCGCCGATCGGACGTCGAAGATGCCCTTCGAGAAGTCGCCGAAGTAGGTGATCATGTTGAGCCCGGCCACTGCCTGCACCAGGTCGGTGTTCTTGGGGGGGACCATCTCGCCCACCAGGTAGATCCCGGCGGTGAAGAACGCCAGTATGGCGATGGCGATCAGCCCGGCGACGAGCTGGTGCCGGGTGATGGTCGAGGCGAACAGCCCCACGGCCACGTACGTCGCCCCCAGCAGGGCCATGCCCAGATACCCCATCACCGCCACGCCGTAGTCCGGCTGGCCGTAGAGCACCACCAGCAGGAAGAACACGCCCGTGGTCGCCAGCAGGATCAGGTACAGCGCGAAGGCCCCGAGGAACTTGCCGACGATGACCTCCGCGTCGGTGACGGGGGCGGTGATGAGCGTCTCGATGGTCCCGGAGCGGAACTCCTCTGCCAGCAGCCGCATGGTCAGCAGCGGCACGACGATCACCAGCCCGTAGGCGAGCACGTCGAACAGCGGGCGGAGGGTGGACTCGCCCCCGCTGCGGAACACCGGCTGGAGGTCGATCCTCAGGAACGGGACCCTCACTCCCAGCAGGAACACCAGCCCCACCAGCAGCAGGAACAGTGCGGCGATCACGTAGGCCATCGGGCTGTAGAAATAGGCCGCCAGCTCCCGCCGCGCCACAGTCATTATCTTACGCATGGCGATCGCTCTCCCACTCTATGACGCCTCGGCGACGTCGCGCATGCTCTGCTCGTATGTTATCTGCACGAAGAAGTCCTCCAGGGAGCCGACCTCCCTGCGGAGCTCGCGGAGCCGGTATCCCTTTTCCGCGGCCCTGGCGGCGACGTCGGCGCGGAGGTCGCTCTCCTCGCTGCCCTGGACGGTCAGCCGCGTCCAGTTGCCCGCCCGGGCGTGCTCGACCTCCAGGACGCCGTCGATGGTCTTGATGGCGGCGGCCATCTCCGCCGGCTTGGCCCCCTGCAGCTCCACGATCAGCCGCGACGGGCCGGTCACCCGCTGGCGCAGCTCGTTGGGGCTGCCCTCGGCCACCAGCCTGCCCGCCGAGATGATGATCAACTGGCTGCATATCTGCTCCACCTCGGCGAGGATGTGGCTGGAGAGGATGACCGTGTGCTGCTCGCCCAGGGTCCGGATGAGGTTGCGCATCTCGCGGACCTGGGCGGGGTCCAGCCCGATGGTCGGCTCGTCCAGGACCAGCACGGGCGGATCGTGCAGCAGTATGTCGGCCAGCCCCACGCGCTGGCGGTAGCCCCGGGAGAGCTGGTCCATCCGGCGGTTGGAGACGTCCTCGGGCTTGCTCAGCCAGCACTGCTCGACCACCCGGTCAATCGCCGCGGAGCGCTGCTTCCTGGGTATCTCCCGCAGCGCCGCCCGGAAGGAAAGGTACTCGCGCACCCGCATCTCGGGGTACAGGGGGACGTTCTCGGGCATGTATCCCACGCGCCGCCGCACCTCGACCGACTCGCTGAAGACGTTGAGCCCGGCCACGGTCGCCGAGCCGCGACTGGCGGGTATGAAGCACGTGAGGATTCGCAGAGTTGTGGTCTTTCCCGCACCGTTGGGCCCCAGGAACCCGACGACGTTGCCGGCATCGACGTGGAAGGAGATGTCATCGACCGCCAGCGTCCGCCCGTACCATTTCGTCAGGTGCTTTACGTCAATCATGTCGGTGGCATCCTAAAGCTGTGTTCCGAGCGCTAGCTACGGGTCCATTACTCCGCTGCCCCCCACGCGGTTCGCGGACCGAATCGTATAGGCGATTTCGGGGGGCATTGTCAAGCTCCCGTGTGGCCTGGAGTTCCCCCCCTTTGTCGGCTCGGGCGCGGCGCCGGACGCCGGCTCGTGAGTCAAATTTGCTTGTGGGGAGCGGCGGCGGCACCTTAGCATGACCTCGCCGCCGGCCGATCAGGCCGGGCAGGCGGCTGCTTCGGTGTGACTGGGAGCCCGCAAGGAGTGCGAAGATGCGCAGTTGGAGCAGGATGCTCGGATTGCTCGTGGTCGCCGCAGCCCTCCAGGGCGTCTCGATGGCGGCGCCGCCCAAGACGATCGACCAGCGCCTACGCGAGGCAGAGAAGTTCATCGCCGCCTCGGACAAGTACCTTCACCAATCCAAGCTCAAGCGCGGCATGAGCGGATACGGCCTGACGGTCATGGCCGGCACGGAGATCCAGAAGTTCAACGTCACCGTCGTCTCCGTGATGCGGAACTGGTATCCCCACCAAGATGTGATCCTCTGCAAGCTCGCCGGGCTGGGGTTGGAGAAGAGCGGCATCGTATCCGGCATGAGCGGCTCGCCCGTTTACATCAAGGACCCCGCCGACGGCAAGCACAAGCTGATCGGGGCGGTGGCCTACGGGTGGCGGTTCCAGAAGGATCCGGTCGCCGGGATTCAGCCGATCGCTCAGATGCTGGCGGTGGAGGGGGTGCCGCTGGGCGGGGTGGAGAGACCGGCGGCGAAGGAGCCTGCCTCCCCGTCCGTCGCGGCGGTGCTCGACGAGGACTTCGTTCGAGCCATGCTCGACCCGAGGAAGCTCGACTTCTCGGCATTCTGCCGCCCGGCGAACCGCAGGCGGAGGTCCGGCTCTGCCGACGGCGCCGCCGGACTGGTGCCGCTTGCCACGCCGGTGATGATCTCGGGCGCCGGGCCGAGGACAATGGCCCTGGCGCGGCAGCTCTTCGCCGGGGCGGGGCTCGTGCCGCTCCGCGCCGGCGCCGTCGGCGCGGCCGAGGCCGATGCCGCCAGGAAAACCAAACTGGCGCCCGGCTCGGCGCTGTCGGTGATCCTCGTCAGCGGCGACATGGACTGGTCCGCTGTGGGGACCGTAACCGATGTTATCGGCGACCGCGTGCTCGCCTTCGGGCACTCCATGTTCGCCGAGGGGCGCGTTCGCCTGCCCATGGGCACCGCCTACGTCCACACGGTGATCTCCTCGACCATGAGCAGCTTCAAGCTCAGCTCGACGCTCAAGGCCACCGGCGCGCTGACCCACGACGAGTACACCGGCATCTCCGGGCAGGTCGGCGCCAAGGCCGAGATGGTCCCCATGACGGTCACCGTCAACTGGCCCGCGGGTCAGCAGAAGTTCAACTACAACGTGGTCCGGCACCGCTGGATGACGCCCGGCATGAGCCGCATGGTGCTGAGCGAGTCGGTCCTGGCCAATCGCGACATCCCGGAGCGGCACACGCTCGAGTACGACGTGGACATCGACTTCGAGAAGTTCGGCAGGTACCGCTCGGCCAACACGAGCAGCGGCGGGAGCTTCTCGGCCGCGGCCTCGGACGTCTCGCGCCCGCTGGCGGCGCTCATGAACACGGCCCTGGGCAAGCCGGTATTCCCCAGGTCGATCGAGGTAACCGTAACGATCAAGCCCGTCCAGACGACCGCCGACATCCTCTCGCTCGAGCTGGACCGCAACGTTTACAGGCCCGGCGAGAAGGTCACCGGCAAGGTCACGCTCCGCCCGTTCCGGTCGCCGCGGATCACCAAGGCGGTCTCGATCGACCTGCCGAAGGACCTGCCCGACGGTCGGCGGAAGCTGACGGTCTGCGACAGCTACCAGGCGCTGTCGGCCACGAGGAGCGAGCTGCCGCACAGGTTCACCCCCAAGACCGTCGAGGGGCTCTTTGCGGCGATAAAGGAGGTGGTAGCGCCGAGGATGGACCGGCTGTACCTGCGCCTGCCTCTGCCGGCGGGCGGCCTGGCGGTACGGAAGAACGAGCTGGAGCATCTGCCGGGCAGCATGGCCGAGCTGCTCTCCCGTGCCGCACCCATGGACACCAAGCTATACCGGCGCAGCAAGGTGGTCAGCTTCCCCGCCGGTTTCGTGGTCAGGGGGTCGGCCTCGGCCAGCTTTACCGTGGAGAAGGAGCCGCGGCGGAAGTGAACGCGAATCCGCGCCAACCGGGAGTGTCGGCGCGAACGGAATGCCGGGCAATGCGTTCTCGAGGCCGGCTGGGACGGGCCCGAGACGACGGATCGAAGGGTTAATGCGATGACAAGACGTGCGGCTGTGATGGGAGCTGGGTTGCTGCTGGCGGCGTGCGCGTGGGCGGTCACGCCCGCCACCTGGACCCAGAGCACCGAGGCGGACTTCGCCGCCGGGAAGCTGGACAAGGCCGTCGTCACCAGCCTGGGCGAGGTGATGCTCGCCCGCGACCTGGCGACCGTCGTCAAGCCCAGCGAGGAGCTGGGGATGATCTCGGCGATGGCCATGGACGGGCGCGGGCGGCTGTTCGTGGCGGTGGCCCCCAAGGCGGTGATCTATCGCCTGGAGAATGCCAATCTGGTCACGCTGGCCGAGCTGCCCGGCGTGCTGGTCCGCTCCCTGACGGCCTCGGGAGATCAGCTCATCGCCGGCACCTGCGGCAAGGAGGCGGGCATCTATCGCATCGACGGCAAGGGCAAGGTCGCCAAGCTCTGGTCCGACGAGAAGGTCAGCTCCGTCTGGGCGGTGCTGCCGGCGCCGCGCGGCGGCTTCTACGCCGCCACCGGGCCGGAGGGGAAGGTCTTCCTCGTCGATGCCAAGGGCAAGGGCGCCGTCATCTACGACAGCGACGAGAAGAACATACTCTGCCTGGCCGCGGGCAAGGACGGGCTGCTCTACGCCGGCACGGGCGAGAACGGGCTGGTGGTGGAGGTGGACCCGGCCAGGCGGAAGGGGCGGGTGCTCTACGACGCGGCTGAGAAGGAAATCTCCTGCCTGCTGACCGACGGGGACGGTGCGCTGTTCGCGGCCACGAGCGATTCGTCGAAGGCCTCCGCCGACGGCGAGGCGCCCGCCAAGGAGGTCAAGGGCAAGCCCGACAATGCCGCTCCGACGAAGCCGGCGGGCAAGGCGTCTGAGAAGCCTGCCCCGCCGAAGCCCGGCCCCCCGAGCGGGCCGAAGATCACGCCGCCCGTGAAGCCCAACGACGCGCCGGAGGCGATCAAGGGTCCGCCGTTCCGGACGGGCGTGCCCGCGGAGGACGAGTGGGGCGGCGGCGCGTTGCCGCGGTCGGCGCAGGCCGGCGAGCCCAAGGCCGCGACGTCGGCCCCGGTGGGGAAGGTGGTGCCAGTCCGCCCGGGCGGCACGACCCGCCCGGCGGCGGCGTCCAAGCCCATGCAGGCCACCGCCCCCGCGAGCCCCGTGAAGGTCGTCCGCCCGTCAGGTCCCCCGCGCAGGCCGACGCCCACCCCCGCTCGCGGCAAGGGCAACGCCGTCTATCGCATCGACCCCGACGGGGCCGTGCGAACCATCTTCCGACGACCCGTCACCATCCTGGCCATGACCATGCACGACGGCGTGCTGACGCTCGGCACCGGCCACGGCGGGCAGATATTCGCCGTCGATCTCGACGACGATCGCACCACCATCCTGGCCAAGGTCGATCCCAAGGACGTCACGGCGATGGTGCCCGACGGCAAGGACAAGCTGTACCTTGGCACGGCCGACAAGGCGGGCCTCTTCGCCCTGGGCAAGGGCTACGCCCGCAAGGGCACGCTGATCTCCAAGGTGCTCGACGCCAAGCAGATTTCTCGCTGGGGTACGTTCCGCGTGCGTGCGGAGGTGCCGGGCGGGTGCAAGGCCTCGGTCTCCGCCCGCAGCGGCAACGTGGCGAAGGCTGACGACAAGACGTGGTCGGCCTGGACGGCGGAGCAGCCGGCCGGGGGGTGGGCCCGCATCACGGCCCCGCCCGGGCGGTACTTCCAGTACCGGCTGACGCTGGCCGGAGACGGCGGCAAGTCGCCGGACGTTAACCGCGTCCGGGTGATCTATCAGGCCCACAATCTCCCGCCGGCGATATCGGCGGTGCAGGTGGCCGCCAGCAGCACTGTCAAGCCCCGGCGAGGCGCCCCCAGCAAAGGGCCGATGCGCTACCGGATCATCAGCATCAAGGCGGCCGATCCCAACGGCGACAAGCTCCGCTTCAAGATCTCCTTCCGCCGCAAGGGCAACAAGCTCTGGATCAAGCTCGCCGACAAGCACGCCGCGGCGACCTACGCCTGGGACACGACCGCGGCTGCGGACGGGACGTACGAGGTCCGGGTCGAGGCGACGGACGCCCCGGCCAACGCCGCCGACTCGGCGCTGACGGCGGCGCGGATCTCGCGGGCGCTCGTGGTGGACAACACTCCGCCCACCGTGCCGGACCTGCTGGTAAATCCCGCCGGCAAGGGCGGCCTGGGCCTCTCGGGCAAGGTTTCCGACGCCGTCAGCCGGATAACCCGAATTGAGTACGCCGTCGATTCCAACGACGAGTGGCTGGCCCTGTCGGCCGGCGACGGCATCTGCGACTCGCAGAGCGAGACCTTCGCCACAACGATCAAGGACCTCGAGGGCGGCGCACACCGCGTCGCCGTCCGCGTCACCGACGAGTACGGCAACATCGGCCATGCCTCCGTCGAGGTAACAGTCGCGAAGTAGGTTAGAGGTTAGAGGTGAGAGGGGAGAGGGTAGAGGGTAGAGGCGATTGCTGATAGCATCTGCGGCTCGATCCACTAGGTATTCTCGACAGGAAGGCCCGGACTGCGATGAGCAAGCATGCAGTGACGTTGATTACCGGTGACGG
>CBFCZU010000093.1:0-15003 GCA_965602635.1 uncultured Planctomycetales bacterium
ACAGAGCGGCGGTTTCCTAAACCGCAGGTCAGAGGTTCGAGTCCTCTCGGGCGTAGTGACGGCGCGGGCCGGCGCATGCAAACGGGACGAGGCCCGCCTTCGGTTGGAAGGCAAGCCCCGTCCCGATGCTTGGCTCACGCCCCGGCCAGGCCGGGTCGGTATGTCAGAAGCGCAGCAGGGCCGAGAGGTTCAGCCCGGACCCGCGGGAGGAGGTGCGGACCGTCTCGGTGACCCATCGCCCGGGGATCAGGACGTGGACCTGGCGAGTCTCGTACCGCGGCGGCACCCAGACCTTGACTCTGCGCGTCTCGTAGGTGGGCGGCACCCAGACCTTCTCGAGGCGGCTGGGGCTGGTTATGACCCTGTGGGCGTTGCCGCGGGAGTCGTACAGGACCTGCTCGACCGCCGGCACGTAGCGGGTCTCATATCGACCCGGCTCGATGCACACCAGCTCGGTTCGCCACTCGTGATGGCCGGCCTCGACGAGCACGCGCTGGATGCGGGTCTCGTAAGTGGCCGGAATCCACCGGCGGATCGTTTGGCTAGAGCCGCCTCCCAGATTGACCGAGATGCGCGTTCTGCCGTCTGACTTGCCGAAGGAGATGATCGTGCCGCTGTCCCGGAGGCTGCGGTGCATTGTCCGGGTATCAACTGTCCGGCTCCGTCCGACCCTCCGCCAGGCCTTTGCCCGTTCCTCGGCGGCCTTGCGCTGGGCCCTGGAGGACCTCTTGCTCCCGGCCGCGGCCGGCGACTGCGACGAGAGAATCACTGCCGCCGACAGGAGGGCGACCCCGAGCGTCCGTATCATTTTGGCCTTGCCGTTCATTGCTGGGCTCCTTTCCTGGGGCTGGCCTCCCTCGCCCTGGGCTCGTTTGGGCGGCTCCCGACCCAAAAACCGGGGCCGTCACCCGGACGAGGATCTTCGCTTCTTGACTAACTGGACGTACTGCTCGCGCTGCTGAGGGGTCAGCAGACCGATGAACTTTCGCATCAGTGCCAGGTTGGCCAGTCGGCGCGTCGTCGCGGCTTCGCCGGCCATGAATTCCTCAAGCAGCTTCTCGTCAGGCTCGTCCTTTGTCAGCTCCGCCATGAAGGCGTCCCGCTGGGGGGCGCGGTCCTTGCGAAGCTGGTCGAACTCGCCAAGAACTTTCTCGAATTCCTGTTGCTGGCGGTCGTCGAGCTTGAGCTTGCGGGCCATGATCCGTGCCCGGGCCTTGAAGCCGCGGCGCTTGGCCATTCGGCCCTTGGCCCGGACGTAGCCGACCGTGAAGAAGACGTTGAACGCCAGTGACACCGCCAGCAGGATCCACGGGGCTTTGGCTTTCATGACTCGCCTCCGTTTCCGCCGTTGGCCTGGGGTCCGGCCAGGTCCGGGTCTGAGACGAGTTCGGTCAGGACGGCCGTCTCGGCGGCCTCGGCCCGGAGCTCATCGTTGAAGGTCTCGCGCCCCAGGCCGTAGCCCGACGCGCAGGCCAGCACGATGGCAGCGGCGGCGGCGGCCCAGCGGGCGCGTCGCCAGAAGCCGTGCAGGACCAGGGAGCCGCTGTGCGTCGGCCAGGTGCGAGTCACCCCGCCCGCCGCCAGGGCTTTGGCCCTGGCCAGCAGCGCCTCGGGCGGCGCCACCGGCTCGGCCCCTGCCAGGGCCCGCAGCTCGATGACCTCTTCCAGCAGGCTCGGGTCGGAGGCCATGGCGGCCTCGACCCGCTCGGCCAGGTCCTTCCCGGCCGTGCCGGCCAGATAGGCCGCCAGGGCGTTGGCGTCGAGGCGCTGGCCCCGGCCGGCGTCGCCGGCTCGCTCCCGGTACCGGCGCCAGAGCCGCTCGCCCTGGTGCTGCTGCTCATCTTGGTGACGTTGTTCGCTCATGACCGTTTCCTCACTGAGTTGTACGGGTCGGGTGGTGCCCGCATCCCCGGGTACCACGTTCCTTCACGAAGAATCTTTGGCGGCGAAATGCCGCCGCAGCCTCTCAATGGCCTTGTGCCTGGTGCTGCGGACCGTCTGGGGGGAGATCCTCAGCAGCTTGGCGATCTCCGCCGCCTCCATTTCCCGGTCGAAGGTCAGGCTGAGCACGAGTTCCTGCCTGGCCGTGAGCACCCCCCGCGGCAGGTCCTCGGTGGGGCGGCTGGAGCTGGTCGCGTCGCTCTGGCGGGTGTCGCGCAGCACCGGCGCATCGTCAAGTGCCACCTGAGGCAGCCTCTTGCGCCGCAGGGCATCGATCGCCGTGCTGCGGGCGACGATGGTCAGCCAGGTCGCCAGCGACGCCCGCGCGGGGTCGTAGGTCCTGAGCAGGCGGAGGTCGTCCTTGATGAGCCGCAGGAACACGTCCTGGGCGATGTCCTCAGCCGTCTGGCCCTCGCCGGGCGTACTCCGCCCCCGGAGCGTCCTGAGAACGGCGGAGAAGATGACCGGGGCGTACCGATCGACGAAGGCGTCCCACGCCTGCTCATCCCCCTCCAGGCATTTCGCCAGAAGTTCATCCATGGCAGAGACGTCGGCGGAACGGCGCAACGGCTGGCCTCGCCGCTACGGCCTCTTCGGATCATATCGCCGCCAGTGCCGACAATCCAGTTGGCGCGGGCAGGTCGGTGGAGGTGGAGGCGAGGGTCGCGGCGTCAGAACGGTGAATGTCGCGGCGTTGGGCGGCGCCCGCTACTACTGTCTCAGGGCGCGTCGCTTCTGTCGCATCAGCGCTGCCCCAAGCAGCAGGAAAGCCAGACTGGCCGGGGCGGGCACAAGGTTATCATCGATGCCGGTGCCGTAGTTCATGGACCAGATGGTGTAATCCAGGCCGTCAATGTATGCGTCGCCGTTGAGGTCCGTCGGCAGCCAGCCGCTCTGAAGATAGTCGTTGGACCAGGCGATGTAGTCGAGCCCGTCCACCATTCCGTCGAGGCTGCAGTCTCCCTCCACCCACGAGTCCCACCGCATCAGCGGATCGCCGATAACGGTGTTGACGTAGGAGAGCTGGAAGATGGAGTTCCAGGCGGCCTCGGCCCAGGTGTAGCCTTCCAGGAGCATCTCAAAGAGCTTGCTCTCGTCGGCGGTGTCGAAGAGGGTGGCGCGGGGCTCTTCGACGTATCCGACGCCCGCGGTTCCTCCCTTGGCGATCCACTCTCCCAGGAGTGCCTGCCCGTTGCGGTTGCCCCCCTCGGTGAAGCTGTACGCGTTGAAGCTCTCATAGCTGGCAAAGACCGCGCCGTTGGCGGGGAGCACTTCGGTCAGGTCGCGGAGCACGTAACTAGGCACATCCGGAGGCTGGGCGGGCGAGCCGCCGCCGTAGATTCCATGGCTGACGTAGCCCAGTGCCGGGGCGTTGAGCATTCCCACGAACCCCGAGCTGGGCTCGTAATAGTGCTCCAGGCCGCGCTCGGCCAAAACGCCGGACGTTTCGAACATCCTGTCCACTCCCGCAGCCGGCGCGTAAGGGTCGTCGTCCAGCAGGAACTGGGACCCGCCCGGCTTGCCCACGACGACGAGGCGCGCCCGGTCGATCGCGACGAGCACGTCGATAGCGGTGAACCCGTCCAGCCTGGCCGTGAGCCTCGTGCCGTAGCCAGCATGGCTGAAGGGCACGTTGGCGTCGTGGTAAGGATTCCTCGCCAGGAGGTTCGAGAACAGCCACTCCTGGTCTCCCATCTCCTCGCTGGAGTCGATAGTGTCGATGCGGGTCAGTTCGCTCTCCAGGCTGGAATATGGCCGCCACGAAGTTCCGGAGCCGGGGTTGTCAATGCGCAGCGGCAGGCCCTTGGTGGTGACGATGCAGTCAATGCCGTCCAAGGCCGGCAGCACCTGGGGGCGAATGGTGCTGAGATAGAAATCCGCGGAGACCGCTTCACCCACCGGCACTCCGGTAAGGGGAAGCAGTCGAACTCCCGGGTGCACGTACTCGTAATATGCCGCGATACTCACACCAGCGTGACTGGCGTCATTGTAGATCACCAGCACATTCTCTGGTTCCAGGCCGTAGGAAGTCGCCCCGACCAGCCCCACCCCCACGAACATCACGACGGTCCACAATAGCACTCGTCGCCTCGTACCCATCAGAAAGGCCTCCCTGAAAAACAAAGGAACCCCGCTGGCCCGCACATCCCAAAACCGCCAGCAGGATAGCCTTCTGGACACAGGACGTCACTGACAGCTTGTAGCTTACCCCCCCCTATTCATCGCTGTCCAGGAGCCAAACTCGTTATTCACTCGATCCAGTTGCTCCTCGGCGTAACGTGCTTGCTTCTCTAACCTCGACGTCTGGAACGACAAAGCGCCACAAGCCCCAACGCCAACAGCGCCAGCGTGGTCGGCTCCGGGACCGGTATGGGCAGGCCCAACCCGGGGTCTGGCTTGGCGCCCATTGGGTAACCCATCGTACTGCCGCCGTCCCATTCCGGGCCGGCGGGGGAGGTGAAGTACAGTATCGCGCTGCTCGAGCCCACCGGGATAACCGGAGTCCAGAACCGCCACAGGGCCGTCCCCACGTCGAACCCGCAATAGTCCGGGTCAATGATCGTCGGGTCGCTCGGGTTAGGATCAAGGTAGTTGATGTTGTAGGCCTCATGGTCCAGCACACCGATACTGAGCTGATTGACGTTGGGCGGCCCCGGGCTGGACACGTTCACAACCTCCACGACCTGATAGGCATAGACGTAGTGTCCCGGCTGCGGGTCGAAGCCGAACACCGGAGAGCCGACGCACGCCCCCGGCGCATAGACGTTGTAATCGATGTCCGCCGTATAGAAACTTATGTTCGGGGGCACATTCGCGGTGTCGAAGGTCAGCGTGTTCCGCCAGCCTGGCATGCCGGTAGCGTCGTCGGCGAGGATTCCCCCCCAAGCCGTGCTGCTCGCCACCAGGAGCGCCAGCACGGTGCTTCCTGCAATCGTCACGAACTTGCGCATGTTCTGCCTCCCTTCCAAGGCCAGCCGGCGTGCACCCCTCCGCCGGCGCAACGGGTAATCGGTGCGCTGCTCTCTGTCTGTCTATCCAGTTTTCCGCCGGGGTCCGTCCGGCGGGGCTGTTGACACTAGACACTAGGCAAAGGCTGGCGCCGTGCCTCCGGCTACCGCGCATCGCCAGGCCAGGCGGAGGTCTCGGCACGTTGCTTGTCTTGTCACCATCGGAGCTACCGCTTGCGCCTGCGAAGCAGCGACAGCAGGCCAACGGTCAGCAGGCCGATCGTGGCGGGCTCAGGGATCACGTTCGACGGCGAGGCAATCATCCCCGTCGCAGTGTGGCTCTCGTTTATGACCGAGCCCAGAAACAGCAGCGGCTCATTGACGCTCCAGTACGTCAGGGCGTAGCTGACCTCTGGGGCAACCAGGCCGGTGAAGGACCAGCCTGCCGTCCACGGCTCGGTCGGCGGCAGGGGATTGAAAGCCTCGTCCCAGGGCGCGACGTCAGTCGGACCGATCTGGTGAGACCCGATGTCCACCGCCTCATTGCTGGGCAGCATCGACACCGTGAACGAGGTTGCCGGCGACGTCCCCAAAGACGTTATCTGGTAAACGTACTCGAACTGGAGCTCACCGCCGTGCAACACCCTGTCGTTCACGCAGTATTCGATGGCGACGGAGAGATCCACGTCCGTCCAGGTCACCGTATCCGTCCATGTCGTGCTGCTGCCGTCCGTGTACACATTGGTCGTGTCCAGTGCGGCCAGTGCTGTGCCGCAAAGGCCCAACACTGCTACGGCCGTTAATACTAATGTTACCCTCCTCATGCTCATTCTCCTTTCTTACGTCTTCCCTCGTCTTTCGATTGACCTGGGGGCCGCCGCTGACCGGCCCGCAGCGCCCGACTCGGGCAACAGGGGCAGGCACAGCCGGGAAGAAGTCCCTCTCTTCCTCCAAAACCTCGGACCCAGGCGCCTCCTGAATGTACGGTTAGTCCAACAATCGACAGTGCTGCTCTATCGGTTGGAACTTGGCCAGGACGGCCTAAGGCAGGTTCGAAGGAGCGATCGGAGCTTTCCAGCGGCTTCGCCGCCGGATACTCCCTCCGCTCCTGCCCCTCACAAATTCAGCTTTCCCGCTCCATATAAGGAAGCCGGAGCTCTACTGCAACACGCAGATTCTACCCCCGATCGCCATCCTGTCAAGCGAAAAAAGCCGATTCCGAGCGATTCTCTCCTGGTCGCAGGGCTGGCAATGGAGGCGGGAACCGGCAAGATTTGAGGCAAGTGTTTGTCTGACAAGCCGCTAACGCAACTAGCCAGTTTGCGGCCGTCCGCTGGGCCTGGGGAGAAAAACGCGGGCGGCTCATGCCCAGGCGAAGCTCTGCCCGGTCAGCAGCGTGTAGGCCTCGATGTACTTGTCGCGGGTCTTGTGGACGATGTTCGTGGGCAGGACCGGCGCCGGCGGGCGGCGGCTGAACTTGATCTTGTCGAGGTAGTTGCGGACGAACTGCTTGTCGAAGCTTGCCTGATCCTTGCCGGGCTTGTAGCTGTCGGCCGGCCAGAAGCGGGAGGAGTCCGGGGTGAGGGCCTCGTCGATGAGGATGAGCTCGCCGTCGTCGGTCCGCCCCCATTCGAACTTGGTGTCGGCGATGACGACGCCCCGCTCGGCTGCGTACTCGGCGGCGGCGGTGTACACGCTGATGGACCGGGCCTTCAGCTCGGCCGCCGTCTCCTCCCCGACCAGCTCGGCGACCCGCTCCTGAGAGATGTTCTCGTCATGCCCGCTGGCGGCCTTGGTCGCGGGCGTGAAGATCGGCGCCGGCAGCTTGGAGCACTGCTTCAGCCCCGAGGGCAGCACGATCCCGCAGACGCTCTGTGACTTCTGATACTCCCGCCAGCCGCTGCCTGCCAGGTAGCCCCGGACCACGCACTCTATGGGGACCACATCGCACTTCTTGCAGAGCATGAACCGCCCGTCGAGCTCCTCGCTGCGCAGCTCCTCCGGCAGGTCCTTCAGGGCCGAGGAGATGACGTGGTGGGGCGTCAGCTCGCCCAGCTTGTCGAACCAGAACAGGCTGATCTGCGTCAGCACCCTCCCCTTGTCGGGGATGCCGTTGGGCATCACCACGTCGTAAGCGCTGATGCGGTCGGTGGCCACCATCACCAGGCGGTCGCCGACCTCATAGATGTCGCGGACCTTGCCGCTGCGCTTGGGGTAGCCGGGAATCGAGGTTGTCAGCAGTGCAGTAGTTTTCATGGCAGTGACTCCAGCACTCTATACCGGCCCGGGGGGCGGGAATCAATACCTAGATTCTGCTTCTGTCGCCGGGTTCGTCAACGTCATTATCTGACCGCCATATGGGCCCCGAGAAAAGCCAACTGTGTCAGGAGGTTCGTCGCCAGTAGGGCCTCTCGGCAGAGCCCTCCCTTCAGGCGGCAGATGGCGGTGCCGCCGCCCAGGGCGGCCAGGATTGCGGCGGCGGGGGGTACGAATCGCATCGGCGGCCAGAGGAAAGTCAGGTAGATGAACGATCCGGCCAGCGGCAGGGCGAGTGTCATGGCGGCCGTCAGGGGGCCGGTCGTCTCCGCCAGGCGGCGCGTGGGTGCGTCGGTCCGCCGGCCGGGGCGGTGGAACTGCCCCGTCGCCAGCATGCCCCAGAGTCCCCACAGGGGCATCAGCAGGATTGCCCGGTACAGCGCCCTTGGCCAGAGCCACTGCCAGGCTGGGGACAACCGCGTGGACCAGTCGGGGTCCCAGAAGCGGACCGCGTTGTTGATCATCAGTGCCACCAGTACCGCCAGGGCGGCATGTGCTGGCCAGGTGAGCCACCACCGGTTGGGCAGGACCGTCCCCAGCAGCGCGGCCGCGGCCGGGCGGAAGGGACCAAAGACGATCGCCGCGCCGCACAGCACGGCCGGGACGACCCAGTCGAGCCGGCGCGCCCAGGTAAGGTGGTATGCCAGGTCCCAGACGCCCACCAGCGCCAGCCCCCAGGCCATCGCCAGCAGCACCAGGGGCGCAGCGGCCCTGGCGAACCGCTCCGGCGGGGCGGCCTCAAGCCGCCGCCGTGAGCCGGCCAGGTATAGAAACGCATACGCGATTCGGGCGATGGGCTTCACGTCTCGGTCCCTTGTCGTCGCGTGTGGGGGCGGCTCCTCGTCCCTGTCGCGCGGCGCTGCTCTCCCGTCGGGACATTCCCCCGGCCTCGGGGGCTGCACGTTCTACCGGCCTGGTGCGGTCGCGGCTTCCCCGCCGGCCCTGGCGGCGGCGCGGGTGCGAAGCTGGTCCATCTTCTGGCGGACTTCCTCGGCCATCCGCGTGTTTGGATACTCGCCCACGATCTGCTCGCCCGTCTCGACGGCCTGGGCCCACTGCTCGTCTGTCACCTCGATCGCGAACTTAACTCCCAGGCTGTGCAGCTTGGCCTTGAAGACACCCCGGGCGGACTCGGCCAGGGCGTCCGCCTCCTGCGGGGTCAGGTAGTTGTCCAGCTCACGCAGCAGCTCGATCGACCGGTCGATGTTGCTGACCTTGACCGCCGCGCCGTACTCCTGGAGCAACTGGCGCTTGTGCTTGGACCGGGCTTCGTGGATGAGCTGGGGCAGGGCGGCGATCTTGGGATTGTCCGGCAGCAGTTGGAGCAGGCGCTTGGTCTGGCGCAGGGCCTGGGCCCAGTCGTGGGCCTCCATGTGCTCGCCGATGTGCTCCAGGACGGCATCGATCTTCTGCTCGACGGTCGTGCTCTTGGCCGAGGCGATCTCCTTGCGTACCCGCTCCACCTCGTCGCAGCGCCCGTAGCGGTCTTCCATGTCTTGGACCAGGGCCCGGGCCTTGGCGTAGTCCTGCCGGATCAGCCCCTCGTAGACCATCTGCTTGATGGTCTCGATCTCGTGGTCGCGGAACAGCAGGCTCTTGGCGGCCTCGGACATCTGGGCGAGGTCAACCAGGCGGCGGTTGGACTCGTGCAGCGCCTCCAGAAGGCTCTCGAGCCGCTGGATGTGCTCGTCGGCGGACCGGACGGCCCGCTCGTTGCTGACGATCGTCTCGACGAGCCCGCAGACGACGAGAACCAGCACGGCCCCGGCCAGCTCGCCCAGCATCGCCAGCGCCAGCCAGATGGCCGTGTTCAGGAAGGTTCCGGCGATGACGGACATCACGGCGGTGACGACGGTGGCGACGAATCCGCCGGCGAGAAGCACCAGTGACGCAACGGTCCATACCTTCACCAGCTTGACGACCCAAGCGAACCGAGCGGGCCTTTCGGACATCGCGGCGCTCCTTCCATGTGTTGCCGTGCAGATCAGCTCCATAGGAAATGGCTGCTGACCGGCAAGTTACGTGAGCCGGCGCGAAAAGTCAATTCCGCAGTGGCGTCGCGGCGGCTGCCGGGCCAATTCACCTTGACTTCATGCCGGCCAAGCCAATACATTCACCCTTCTGTGAAGTCGGGAAGATTTCGCCGGGCGTAGATGGGAGCTGACAAGCGTGGGCTACGACTGCGTCGTCTGCATCAAGTACGTGCCGGACTCCAAGCGAGTCACCGGCGACGCGATGACCGAGGAAGGGACCGTCAATCGGGCGGCCCTGCCTATGATCTTCAACCCCGAGGACATCAACGCCCTGGAGGCGGCCTTGGGCATCCGCGACGCCCACGGGGGCACGGTCACGGTCATCACGATGGGGCCCCCGTCGGCGAGCGAAATCCTCCGCGATTCGCTGTTCCGCGGGGCCGACAAGGCCGTCCTGCTCAGCGACATTCGGGCGGCGGCGTCAGACACGCTGGCCACCAGCTACATCCTCTCCTGTGCGGTCAAGCGGCTTCCGCATGACATCGTGCTGTGCGGGCGACAGGCCATCGACGGCGACACCGCCCAGGTCGGCCCGCAAATGGCCGAGAAGCTGGGCGTCCCGCTCGTCACCTATATGGAAGAGCTGGTCTCCCTGGACGGGCGGACAATTCGCATTCGCCGCAATGTCGGCAACGGCTACGAGGTGGTGGCGTGCGGCCTACCGCTGCTGGTGACCGTTATGGACACGGCCAACGTCCCGCGCCCGCCGGCGGCCAGGAGGATGATGAAGTTCAAGAAGGCGCGGAGCCCCGCGGAGGTCAGCAAGGCCGTCGCAGACGAGATGGGCAAGGGCGCCGACAAGGCCGCCGTCGCGGCCGAGGCCGAAAAACGCTCCCAGGCACTGGCCGAGAAGGGGCTGCTCATCGAGCAATGGTCCCTCGACGACATCCAGGCGAACCTGGACTGGTGCGGCAGGAGCGGCAGCCCCACGAAGGTCCACCGGATCCAGTCGGTCGTCCTGGCCGGCGGGGAGTACAAGGAATTCGGAGACTCAGACGAAAGCGTGGCCGAGCTTATCGGAGAGCTGATAGAGGATCACACTATCGGCTGATCCGTTGATTAGTCGACACTGGCTAATCGATCGACTGCTTGAAGGGAGCAGAAGAAATGCCGAGTGAAGCCACTACTAAAGTGTGTCCCTATTGTGGGGAGGAGATCAAGAGTGTGGCAATTCTCTGCCGCTACTGCGGAATGAATTTGCAGACGGGTGAACCAATGGGGACGCGCTCGTCGAATGTTCGGACGACTCCTCCCCCTCGACCCTCCATGTCAGAGGGGCCTGAGAGGACAGTCTTTGTGGGTAATCCAACACACAGTGCCTACCTTGCCTATTATTTCCTTGGCGCCATACTGTCGGTTATCGTGATAGGTGTCTTCATAATCATTTGGGCAATACTGGATCGGAACCACCGCTTTTACCAAGTCACCAGCAAACGAGTGAGCGTCCGCTCCGGAATCATTGGACGAATGACGAGCGAAGTCGAAGTCCTGGATATTCGCAATGTGGAGATGCGTCAGTCCATCGTCGATAGGCTCTTGGGAATTGGCAATGTCGGCATTTCCAGCGCAGGAACGGGAGGCATCGAGGTGGTCTTTGCGGGAGTTGCCAATCCTACTGCGCTTAGACGTCTCGTGGTAGGCGTGAAGGAGGCCGCCCAAAGAGGCGAAGAGTATACCAACGAATGATTACTCAACCATCAGCTCTCTGAGCCACGTTGGTGGTGTCTGATAACGCTTCCATAGAGGAGTACATATGATTGAAGTTAACCGCGAGGGCGAAGTTTGGGTTTTTTCCGAGCAGGAGGCCGGGAAGCTCTCGGACGTCCCGCTGGAGCTGATGGGCAAGGGGCGGTCGCTGGCCGACAAGCTCGGCGTGCCGCTGGCGGCGGTGCTGGCGGGCAAGGACGTGCGCGCCCTGGCCGGCACCCTCGTCGCCCACGGCGCCGACAAGGTCTACCTGGTCGAGGACGACCGCCTGGAGCTGTATCAGGCCGCCAGCTACTCCAAGGTCATCTGCGACCTGATCGCCGCCCACAATCCGCAGATTGTCATGTACGCGGCCACGGCGCTGGGGCGCGACCTCGCCCCCACTGTGGCCAGCGCGGTGTGGTGCGGCCTGACCGCCGACTGCACCGACCTGCAGATCGGCGACCACACGCCCCCCGGCACCGACGAGGTGCACAAGAACCTGATGTACCAGATACGCCCCGCCTTCGGCGGCAACATCATCGCCACGATCGTCAACTACGACCGCTGGCCTCAAATGGCGACCGTCCGCGAGGGCGTGATGCCCATGGGCGAGCCGGACAAGTCGCGGCGCGGCGAGGTGATCGAATGCCCCGCCGACCTGGACGCCGTGACCCTGCCGCTGAAGATCATAGATTCGCAGCGGCGTGAGAAGAGGGTCAACCTCAAGGCCGCCAGGATCATCGTCGCCGGCGGGGCGGGCGTCGGCAGCAAGGAGAACTTCAGGCTCATCTGGGACCTGGCGAACTGCCTCGGCGCCGCCGTGGGGGGCTCGAGGGCGGCCGTGGACCTTGGCTACGTCGATCACGACCACCAGGTCGGCCAGACCGGCACGACGGTGCGCCCGGCCCTGTACATCGCCTGCGGGATCAGCGGCGCCGTCCAGCACCAGGCGGGCATGGCCGAGTCGGCCAAGATCGTCGCCATCAATACCGACCGCGAGGCGCCCATCTTCTCCGTCGCACATTACGGCATCGTCGGCGACATGAAGGTAGTCATACCAAGGATGGTAAAGACCATACGCAGCGGGGCGCGGATCGAGGCCGCCGCGGGGACGGCCGAGAACTAGCAAGGCAAGCACACATGGCCAACTTCTTCACCGACAACGACGACATTCAGTTTCTCTTCGATCACATGGACCTGGCCCGTCTGGCGGAGATCATGGAGGATGGGTTCGCCCACGCGGGCGAGTTCGACCACGCCCCGGTCGATGCGCCCGACGCGGTTGACAACTACCGCCGGATCCTCGAGATGCTCGGCGAGCTGGCGGGCGAGCAGATCGCGCCGACGGCCGAGGAGACCGACCTCGCGGGCAACACGCTCAACGACGACGGCTCGGTCACATACGCCCCCGGCATCGCCAACGCCATCAGGATTCTGGGTCAGGCCGACCTGATGGGCTTCACTCTGCCGTATCGCTTCGGCGGGCTCAACTGCCCCAACCTCGTCTATACGATGAGCAACGAGATCGTCAGCCGGGCCGACGCGGCGCTGATGAACATCTACGGGCTCCAGGGCATTGCCGAGACGATCAGCGCCTTCGCCTCGGAGGAGATCAAGTCCGAGTACCTGCCCGCCATGGCCTCCGGGGCGAAGACCGGCGCGATGGTGCTCACCGAGCCGGACGCCGGCAGCGACCTTCAGGCCGTCAAGGTCCGCGGATACGAGGACGCCGAGGGCAACTGGTTCGTGCAGGGCGTCAAGCGGTTCATCACCAACGGCTGCGGGGACGTGCTGCTGGTGCTGGCGCGGACCGAGCCGGAGATCTCCGACGGCCGGGGCCTGAGCCTGCTGCTGGTCGATCGCGGCAAGCGGGTCAAGATCCGCCGCCTGGAGGACAAGCTGGGCATCCACGGCTCGCCCACCTGCGAGATATTCTTCGACGACGCCCCGGCCAAGCTCATCGGCGAGCGCCAGCGCGGGCTGGTGACGTACGTCTGGAGCCTGATGAACGGCGCCCGGGTGGGCATCGCCGCCCAGTCGCTGGGCATAGCCGAGGCCGCCTTCCGCGTCGCCCGCGACTACGCCCACCACCGCAGGCAGTTCGGCACCGCGGTGGAGAACTTCCCGGCACTGCGCGAGCTGATCTCGGACATGCAGGTGGACATCCAGGCGGCACGGGCGATCACCTACCACGCCGGCTTCTGCGTGGACGTCGAGTACGGCGCCCTGCGCAAGCTGGCGTTCGGCGAGGTCTCCGACAAGGACGAGCAGAAGCGCCTCAAGACCGATTCCCGCAGGTACAAGCGCCTCAACGCCATGCTCACGCCCATGAGCAAGTACTACGCCTCGGAGATGTCGATGCGCGTTGCCAACGGGGCGGTGTCGGTTCTTGGCGGGTCGGGCTACATGAGGGACTATCCGGTCGAGCGGCACCTCCGCGACAGCCGGATCACCACCATCTACGAGGGCACGACGCAGCTCCAGGTAGCCGCGGCCGTGCGCGGCGTCTCATCCGGCACGGCGGGCGGGCTCGTAACCGAGTTGCTCGACCGAGACTGGCCCGACGAACTCGCCGCCCTGGCCGAGCAGCTTGCCCAGGCCAACGAGCTGCTCGCCGAGTGCGTGGCCTTCGTCAAGGAGCAGCCCGGCACGGAGTACACGGACCTGATGGGCAGGCGGCTGGTGGACATGGCCATGCACCTCATCGTCGGCGCGCTGTTCCTCGACCAGGCCACCGGCAACGACACGAAGAAGGCCGTCGCCCGCCGCTGGCTGGCGACGAAGCTGCCGGAGCTGCGCATGCACCGCGAGTTCATCCTCTCGGGCGAGCGCTCACCGATGACGGAGTTCGAGGCCCTGGCCGGCCCGATGCCGGTCGTCGAGTAATCGCCGTCGTGTCTGTCCGGCGGCCCCGCGGCGGCTCGGAAAGTTGCCCCCCTCCGCTCCCGCCGACGATATACTTTCCTGCCCATGCAAGGCGAAGCGGGCGGACAAGCCGAACCGATCTCCCCCCCTCAGCCCGGGCGCCACGTCGAATTGTACGTGGCGGCCTTGCTGGCGGTGGTGGGGGCGCCGCTGATCGTCGGGTCGACACTCTCGGGCATTCTCGGCGGGTGGACCTGCTCGCAGGCCGCGTACGTGTTCGACCTGGTGGACCTGATGCTCAGCCGCTGGCTGCTGCCGGCGCTGGGGCTGGTCCTGGTGCTTCGCTGCCGCAGCGTGGACCTGAGCGTGTGGATGGGCTTTGCCCTCGGCTCGGCGGTGGGTGCGGCGGTCGTGGGGGCCGGGGGGCACCCCGTCGCCGCTCTGGCGGCCGTGGTCGCCACCGGATTGGCGCTGGGACTGCTCAACGCCGCCGCCGTAACGCTCGCCCGCGTGCCGGCACTGGTCGCCACCGCCCTGAGCGCCCTCGCCTGCTACGGCGTCGCCTGGCTCCTCACCGGCGGGCAGGCATTGAACGTCAGTCCGGAGGGCCTGGCCATCTGGTCGGGGCCGAACTGGCCCACACGCCTGACCGCGGGGTTGTACGTCGCCACCATGCTGACCGCCCTTGTCCTGATTCGCCTGAGCCACCGGGCGGGACTCTCTCGCCGATCGGCGCTGGCGGCCGCGATGGTCGGCTCCGGCGTGCTGTCGGCGCTCGGCGGTCTGTGCTGGCTTGCCAGGTCCGGGCAGGCGCCCGCGCCGACCTGGCGGCTGATCGACCTGAGCGTCATAGCCGCGGCGGTGCTGGCGGGGGCCGTCGTGTTCCGCGGGCCCGGCAGGAGCCTGCTGGCCGGGGTGCTGCTGCCGCCGGCGATGCTGGTTGCGACCGTTTGGCAGTTCCAGGTGTGGGACGTTCCGGACTGCCCGGTGGCGGTCAGCGGGCTGGCCCTGACGGGCATGGTCCTTGCCGCCCAGTGGGCGTTCGTCCGCTCCGCCGGCGCCGGTGCGGTCCGGCACCTGCTCTGCCCGGCACTCGCGGCGGGGGGCATCGCCGTCGTCGCCGTGTCGGTCCTGCCGCTGCCCCTCGGGCGACACTCGGCCGCGATCCTCGGCGCTGCCGGCGCCGCCGTCTGGCTGGCTGGGTCGGCCTG
>CBFCZU010000094.1:0-14837 GCA_965602635.1 uncultured Planctomycetales bacterium
GTCGTATTGCGCGACGCTCTACAAGCCGCGGCCCTTTGAGATGTGGTCCTACGAAGTCGCCGCGGACAAGTGGGAGCTGATCCGCCGCTTCGACAAGAGCGGGCCGGCGGACTATCGGCACCGCAACGGCGCCGACAGCGCCGCGGTGGCTGCCGCGAGCGACGACGACCTCGTCCTTTGGGTCGGCGCCGGGACCCAGAAGGGCAGCGCGCACAGCAGTTGGCTCTGCCGCGTCGACGCCTCCAGGACCGACCACGATGGCACGGCCGCGCACGGCGTCCAGCCGGGGACACTCGAGTGCCGCACGGGCCCCTTCGACCCGGAGTGGTACACCAAGGACGTGCCGCCGCCGGACCCTGCCGCGACGGAAGCCGTCCTGAAGGGCCTGGCGCCGAACGCCTGGACGGCGCTCCAGTGCCCCAAGTGGCCAGCAAACCGACAGGGCGGCGGCTGGAGCACCGTGGCCCTCGACACCGATCGCGGTCAGATCCTGCACATGGGCGGCGGGCACAGCAGCTACTTCGGCAACGACGTGGCTCACTACGACGTCCGGACCGGCCGCTGGTGCATCGCCTGCCGGCCGCAGTTCGCGCTTGAGTACAACTACGACCTCAGCGGCCCCGGCCTCTGGGCCTTCAACGGCGCGCCCTGGGGCAACCACAACTACCAGGCCTACGACTACGACGCGACCATCCGGCGGCTCGTCTACATCAAGGGCCACATGACGCTCCTCTACGACCCCGCCACGCGCACTTGGCCGCACGCCGAGAAGTTCGGCGACCTGCCCTTCTTCCCCAGCAAGTACATCAACACCCTGTGCCCCACGCCGCAGGGCATCGTGTGCTGGACGCGGACGAGGAAGAGCCAGTCCAAGGCTGGGATTTGGCGATTGGCGAACGGCAAGGCCTGGCACGAGGTGAAGACCTCGGGCGAGCCGCTGCCCATGACCGTGTGCGACGGCTCGACGCTCAGCTACGACAGCAAGCGGAACCGGCTGCTCATGACCACCACGCCGCGCAAGAGCGGCGAGCCCATGGGGCAGGTGTGGTCGTGCGACTTGGCGACCGGCGAGGTCCGCAAGCTCGATCCTCAGGGCCGCGAGGCTATCAAGGTGAAGCGCTTCGCCCGCGAGGCCGTCTATCTGCCCAAGGCCGACAGGGTGATGGTCGGCTACCTGCTCGAGAAGGGCGGCAAGCTCGTCGTGCCGTTCTACGACTGCGCGGGCAACCGATGGCTCGGCGGCCGGATGCCCGGCGCCGAGCTCATCAACCGGGGCAAGGCGGGGTCCAGCGTGGACCTGGGGCTGGCCTACGACCCCAAGCGCGAGCTCGTGTGGGCCACGCTGTGCAACCTGCGGAGAGAAGGCGCCCTCCAGGTGGTCCGGGTCGACGCGGCCAGCCTGGACGCGGCGCCGCTGAAGTGAGCCGTGGGTCGAAGGAGGTCGAACGTGAGATCGATGGCGTGTTGGGAGCTGGCCGCAGCCTTCTTGGTCCTGATCGGCGCCGGGACGGCCGGCGAGGCCCCGCCGGCCTTCACCCGGAGACCCTCGGCCACCCGCGCCGGCGACAGGGTGAGGATCGACTTCGCCGTCGACCGCGAGACGGACGTGGCGGTGTCCATCGAGAACGCCAAGGGCGAGATCGTCCGCCACCTGGTGGCCGGCGTGCTCGGGAAGAACCCGCCCAAGCCGCTGAAGGCCAACTCGCTCTCGCAGAGCATCGAGTGGGACGGCAGGGACGATCTCGGCGAGCCGGCGAAGGACGGGCTGTTCAAGGTGCGCGTGGCCGCCGGGATGACGCCTCGGAACGGCGGCTTCCCGCTCGAGAAGCCGGGCGAACCGTATTTCCAGATGGGCGTGGTCCTCGGGATCGGCGTGTCCCCCGACGGCAGCGTGTACACGATCACCCACCGGTCGCTCATCCGCCACAAGGGCTACTACGGCATCCAGCGCCTGACGCGGGACGGCGCGTATGCGGGCACCGTGATGCCGTTCTCGAGTCAGATCGCGGGAAAGCACGCGCGCGCAATCACCCCCATCGTCGATGAGCGGGGCCGCCCGTTGATGATCTACAGGTCCCGCAACTTCGCCCTGCTGGATTACATGCCGGCTAATCCGCTGGCGCAGACGTGCGTGGTGCGGAAGAACGGCAATCTGCTGATGGCCGGCGTCGTTCAGTTCACGTGGGAAAGGGGCGCGGTCATCGGCCTGACGGAGTTGCGGCCGGAAGGCGGCACGCCGGGAACGCCGTTCGTCCGCCTGACGCTCAAGAGCGCCCATCGTCTCTGGCGGGGCGGAACGCCGGCCCTGACGCTGTCCCAGGACGAGAGGCAGGTGTACATCGCCGGCCTCGAGTTCTACCGGAAGCACCACGACTGTCCGACGCTGCATGCCGTGTTCCGCGTCGCTCTTGAGGGTGACGGAGAGATGGAGCCGCTCTTCGGCGACCCCCTGACGGCCGGCGCGGACGAGAGGCATCTGAACGGCCCCGCTGGACTGGCCAGCGACGGGAAAGGACATCTGCTGGTCGCGGACAGCGGCAACGGCCGCATAGTCGTGCTGAACGAGAGGGACGGGAACTGGGCGGGCTCGTTCCGCGTCGACAACCCGCTCTGGGTCGGCGTGCATCGCGCGTCCGGCGCGATCTACGCCTACAGCCACCAGGGCGCGAGCCAGGAGCCGAAGCAGGCGGCAAAGGATGAGCTGGTCAAGCTCTCCGCGTGGCCCGGCTCGAAGGCCGAGCGCCGCATCACGCTCCCCTCCAAGTACTACAAGGGCGGGCGCTATGTCCTGGGCATGGACGCCCATTCCGACGTGCCTCGGATATGGATGGGGCAGTTCTACAACTCGGAAGCGATGAAGAGGCCCACCCCCGAACTGCTGGGCTTCTGTGACGACCTGGTGGATCGTTTCTCAGCGGTCAAGCCGGTCCTCGGCAGGCCCGGCGGGATTGTGTGGTGGAGCGTCACCAGCGACCCGACCCACCGCTACGTGACGCTGAACTCCGGCGGCACGGTGGTGATCGATGACCGCACCGGCAAGGTTCTGCGACCCAGGAAGGCGCGGGGCACGTGCATGATGGGGCCGGACGGCCTGATCTACATCATGGGCAGCGAGGGCAACATCAGGCGCTACACGATGGACGGCAAGGCGGTGCCCTTCAAGGCGGTCAAGCCCGGCGCCTGGGTGATGAAACACGACGAAAAGGGCCGCCCGGCGATCGTGAGGGAGTTGCGGGGCAGACTGTCCGGGTGGGGCGTCACCTTCAAGACCCTCGAATGGCCGGTCGCCAACCAGGGGCTGCCCACGGCACCGTCCGGCACGTCCGGCAACGAGCGCGACTTCACCATCGACCGCAAAGGCAACATCTATGTGAAGAACCGCGGCTGCCGGTATCACGGCCCGATGAAGGTCGACGTGTATGACAGGGACGGCAACTATCTGCGCACGGTCATCTGGGAGATGGGGGACCGAGGCTATGGCCCTCGCCTGGACGCGCAGGGAAACCTGTACTGCGTCATGGGCGTTGTCCGCAAGGACGGCAACGTGCCGGACGTGTACAAGTCGGTGGGGCTCTACCAGAATCTCTTCGCCAGCTTGGTCAAGTTCTCTCCCAAGGGCGGCGCGCTCTGGACCACGACCGCCCCGCAGTACGCAGGGCATTTCGGCTTTGCCCGGCCTGAGCTTGGCATGAGCAAGGAAACGGTTCACGTTGCTGGCAGACGCGGTCCCGAACCGGGGAAGACCCTGGAGGGAGCGCTGTGGTGGCGCCCGGGCTTCTCGGTCTACAACACCGTCCAGTGCCACTGCAACGGGCACAGCTTCGACGTCGACCCCTTCGGGCGCACCTTCTACCCGGACATGCTCCGGTTCCAGATCGGCGTACTCGACACGAACGGCAACGAGATCCTGCGCTTCGGAAGCTACGGCAACAGGGATCAGCGCGGGCCATACAGTTGGGTGCGCGACCCCGGGGACGGCCGGCTTCGGCCGCGGCAGGACGCCGATGCGAAGGACATCGAATGCCCGTTCGCCGAACCCGAATTCGCCTTTGCGTTCCTGAACGGCGTGGCGGTCTGTGGGCGGCATCTCTACGCCACGGACACGCTCAATCAGCGGCTCCTCCGCATCCGGATGGACTATGCGGCGGAGGTTAGCTGCGCCATTCAGTAACCAGTGGCCGGTGATCGGTGACCAGATGCGGAGACGTGAAATGTGCGGGCAAGTCGCGCTGGTAGTGGCCGCCTGTCTCTCGGCGGCCTCTGCCGGCGAGCCAGAGCCGGTGAAGTTCACCAGGGTGCCTGTGGCGAGGAAGGCCAACGGGAAGATGGTGATCCAGTTCGTGGTCAGCCGCGAGACCGACGTGGCCGTGTCCATCGAGAACGCCAAGGGGGAGATCGTTCGCCACCTGGCGGCCGGCGTGCTCGGGGAGAATCCGCCCAAGCTGCTCAGGGCCAACTCGCTGGAGCAGTCGGTGGTGTGGGACGGCCAGGACGACGACGGCAAGCCGGCCGCAGGCGGCCCGTTCCGGGTCAGGGTGAGGCTCGGCCTGACGGCCGAGCTCGACGGCTTCCTGCTCTTCGAGCCCGACGCGACGCCGGAGATCCGCAGCCTGGCCATCGGTCCGAAAGGGGAGGTGTATGCCTTCTACCACGACCCCACCGCGAACGGCAATCAGGGTGGCGTCAAGGTCAAGGTCCTCGACCGCCAGGGCAGGCACGTGCGCCAGATCGTCCCCTTCCCCGCCGACCTGCCCCATGAACGGGTGAAGCCCACGGGCGCCTTCCAGGACGCCGACGGCGCGCTCGTGCCCCACTGCCACAACTGGCACTCGCTGAGCTTCTACCCGGATACGGTGCTCGCCCGCGGGCGGAGCATGTCGCCCTTCAGCCAGCCGGCGGTGGACGCCAGCGGGCGGGTGTACTGGATCATCGAGGGGGGCCGGCTCTGCGCGGTCGACGCGGATGGGGGCATCCCGTACGGCACGTTCCTCAGCCCGCCGCTCTTCCCGGGCGTCAGTTTCCCCGGCGGCCGTCCTGCGCTGGCCGTGAGCACCGACGGCAAGCACCTCTACGCTGCGGGCATCCGCACGGCAGAGAATCGGTGGGGCAAGAACAACGCTCCCCTGCCGTGCGTGTTCCGCATCGACGTGGCGACCCGCCAGGCCGAGGTCTTCGTGGGCAAGCCCGACCAGCCTGGGGCCGAGAAGGGCCTGCTCGCCGGCCCGCGCGGCGTGGCCGTGGCGGGCGGGCTGCTCTACGTGGCCGACCCCGACGCCGGCCGCATCGCCGTATTCAAGGAGTCCGACAGGTCGTTCGTCGGCGAGGTGAAGGTCGTGCTCCCGCACATCGTCCAGGTCCACCCCAGGACCGGCGCGGTCTACGTGTGCTCCTACGTGCCCCAGGAGAAGCCCAGCAAGGACGGCAAGTGCCGGATCAAGCACGCCAATCTACTCAAGTTGGTCAGCTACAAGGACGCCAAGCCGGTTTACGAGATGGCCCTGCCCAGAACCGGCCTGAGCCCGAACGGGGGAACGCACCGGATCGCGCTGGATCCGACGGCCGAGCCGCCGCTGCTCTGGGCTCCGGGGCTCCCCTATGCCAGGCCCGGCCGCCGCATCGCCTGCTACCGCGACACCGGCAAGGGATTCGAGCCGGTGGAGCTCAAGGAGACCACAGGGCCATGGGGCAACGGGCCCCGCGACCTGCTCGTGGACCGGCGGCGCGGCCAGCTCTACGTGAAGGTCCACGGCGAGCAGTGGCACCAGTTCGACGAGAAGACCGGCAAGTACCAGCGCCTGGTCAGGTTCCCCAAGAACGATGGCGGCCCCTACATGGGGTGCCACGGCGCCAACCTGGACGTGGACACCGCGGGGAACTACCTCACCCACTGCTGGGGCAAGGGGCGCGGCATGATGCGCTGGACCCACGACCTCAAGCCCCTCAACTGGGAAGGACAAGACACCTACAGGACCGACTGGGGCGGGATGATGACCTTCCAGCTCAACTACATGACCCTGCGCGGCGACGACATCTACCTGATCAAGCCCGTGAAGGGCCCCCACCACCTCGACGTGTACGACATGGGCCTGAAGCAGAAACGCCGGGCCGTCTGGAACGTCCGCAGGGGCAGTTGCCCCCGCGTGGACGCGAAAGGGAATATCTACATCACCGTCCCGATCCGGCCGGTTGACCGCGACTTCCCGGAGTTCTTCGATGGCAAGCTTGCGAAGATCCCCGACTACTTCCGGAACATCGGCGAGGGCCACTACTGGTATACCTACATGTACGGCAGCATCGTCAAGTTCCCGCCGCAGGGCGGCGCCTTCCACTGGATCGAGACCGACCGGGAGAAGAACGACCTGACGGGCCTGCCCGCCGCCGTGGCGGCCAAGCCCAAGGTCAAGTACCAGTACTTCCAGCGCGGGCGCTACCCGCACAAGATCTGCGAAGTCCAGGGTGCCGAGTGGGTGCGCTTCGGCTACTCGCCCTACTCCGAGACCTACGGGGCGGGCACGCCGGTGTGCATGTGCGAGGGCACGGGCTTCGACGTCGACCCTTTCGGGCGGGTCTTCCACCCCAACCTCTGCCAGTTCCGGGTGGAGGTGATCGACGGCAACAACAACCCCATCACCACCTTCGGCAAGTATGGCAACCAGGACTCCGGCGGCCCCGACGCCAGGGTCAAGAGGCCGGACATCCCTTTGGCCTGGCCGACCTACGTGGCGGCGAGCGACACCCACGCGTACGTCAACGACACCGTCGGCATGCGGGTGGTCCGCGTCAAGCTGGGCGCCGCGGCCGAGGAGGCCTGCGAGGTCAAGTGAACCAACTGAAGGGTGAGACCGTCGTGAGAGCCGCAGCCGCTGTCTTTGTGGTGGCGTTGACCTCTTGGGCCGTCGCTGGAGGGGCCGCATTCACCACCAGGCCGTCCGCTGCCTGGGAACCTGAGGGCGTCGTGGGGTGGCATGGCCTTCGCCGAACCGGGGCAGACCGGCCCGAACCGCGTCGAGGGTATCATGGGGCTGGCCGCAGGACCGGACGGGCGGCTGTACGCGCTCGCCAGGTGCGTGGCCTGGCTCTACTGGCGGGGCTCGAAGATCCTGGTCTTCCGACGCGATGGGTCCTGCGAGACGACGATCAAGCCGTTCCCGCCGACCCTGCCCCTCCACCGGGTCAAGGCCACGGGGGCGTTCGTGGACGAGACTGACGCGTCCGCGCACCCCTGCGGATCGAGCCCCTGGCGCACGGGCGAGAATCGGGAGCAAGCGCGCCATCATTGGGCCACTTGACACCTGCCGCGGGCGGGGGTATCTCTGGCACAGGGGGAGCAATGATCAAGGAGCTTAGCCGTGAGACGTGTTCTGGTCACGATAGGCGCAGTCGCGATGATCCTGGGAGCATCGCCCGGCCCCTGGAAGGGCACGGCCCGCGGCGCCGACCACGCATGGTCCGGCGGGCAGTTCGCCATCGACAAGCCAGCCCCACAGAAGGGCTGGCTGGGAGACGCGACCGAGCCGGAGCAATGGAAGCCGATCGAACAGCCGGAACTGGCCGAGGAGCTACGGCGAGCGCCGGTGCTGAAGCTGGAGAAGGTCGCTCCTCCGCCCGAGCGGTGTTGGGTCGGGCATCAGCCCTACCTGGTGCCGAATCCAGATGGCAAGAGCTGGGACATGGTCTTCCCCTACTACAACCGATATCGCGGAGAGCAGGAGGTCGTCATCCACGACTTCGGCACCGGCAAGACCTCGAGGCAGACGCTGTCCACGCGGAAGGGGGACTCGGTCCTGACCAGGGAGGCCATCGGCTTCCACATGCAGCCGAGCTACTACACGAACGGCAAACTCGTGTTCGAGATGTACGGCCCCGTCCTGCTCGTTGTCTACGACCCCGCCGTGGACAGATTCGTGCGCGGCGCGAAGCCCTTCGGTGGCGACGTGGTCAACGGTCGGTGCGTGCTGGGCAGGGACGGGATGATCTACGGCATGGGCTGGCCGAAGGACAGGAGCGGCTTTGTGGCCTACCGCTTCGATCCCAAGACCTACGAGGCGAAGCGCTTCAAGACCTTCGGCCCGCGGAACGGGAACCGCTCGGAGCTCTACCGGCAGGTCCAGATGTTCGGCGACTGGCTCTACGCAGGGATCGGTCACCGGCCCTGGCACCTGGTAGCCTTCAACGTCAAGACCGGGGAGGGGCGATTGCTGGCCACCAGCATAGACACGGAGAGGGGACATGGCATTGGTCTGGCCAGGATGAACGGTGGGATCAGCGGCCACATCCGCAACCCCGCCTCGATCGACGGCATCGACGACTTCGACCGGAAGGAGTTCAGATTCTGGCTCCATGACGGCAAGGTCTACAGACGGGACAGCGACATCCCGCCGTGGTCGGACGCCCCGGCCGAACGGGATCGCACGGGGACGTACCGCTGGGCGAGAGAATTCCAACGGTGGGGCGACTTCGTGCCCCAGACGCAGCCCCCGGAGCTCAAGAAAGACGCCGGGCGGCCGGACGCCAACGGGCACGTCGAGCTGCCCTACCGCCTGCCAGGGCAGAAGGAGTGGAGGACGCTGGAGTACGACGTGAAGATGTACCCTGGCAAGGTGCAGCTTCTGATGGAGGTGAATGACCACGTGCTCTTCGCCACCGACGAAGGCTACGGCCAGCACGTGTTCTATGGCCTGAAGGGAAACCAGATCATGCGGGTGGGCGGCACCCTCAGTCCTTACTCGTGTGGCATCGTGCGCGGCCGGCTCTATGTCTCGGGCTATCCCAGTTCCCAGATGTACGAGTATGATTTCACTCGCAAGCTCGGGCTCAGGCAGGCGAAGCCCAACCCGAGGTTCCTGGGCTACATCGCGAGGAAGAACGATACCCATTGCCCGCTGGCCGGGACGGTGGGAGGCGCCGACGGCCGGGTGTACTGCGCCGGCACGACGTACGGCCGGCGGCGGGAAGGCGGCGGCTTCGGGTGGTACGACACCCAGAACCGTGAGATCGGGGGAATGCCCTTCGACGGCCACCGCATCTTCTGGATGACGAGCGCCAACGAGGGCCGCTACATCCTGCTCTCCAGCAAGCATGGCGGCGAGGGTCAGCTTTCCTGCTGGGACACGCAGAAGCACAAGTTCATCTACAAGAAGGCGGTGCTCGGCGGGGACAGGCCGGGGCCGATCGAAGAGGCCCTGCCCGGCGGGTTGGTGATCGGCCATCACGGCAAGGGCGTCCTGTACGGGTTCCGCGCCGATACGGGCGAGGTCCTGTGGCAGAAAAGGGTTCCCGAGAACCCGATCACGGCGTTCTCCAGCGTTCGCCGACACGCATACTGCTTTCGGCGGGGTCCTCAGGGGCACATCTGGTCCTTCTTCGGGAACATTCTCGTGCGCATCGACCCGAGGAACGCGCGGGTCGAGGCGGTGGGCCGCACGAGCCCGGCGCAGATCGCGTTCGCCGCTGGTGAGGTGTACATCGCAGGCGGAGATCACCTGCGCCGCATTCTCATCCCAGTCCCTGCGCCCCGTGCGGCACAAAGATGAATGTCCCGCGCGTTCCTGAGGCCGCCGCCAGCGGAGCCGAAGGCGGGGGGTGCGAACCCTTTCCGGGGCACCGCACAGATCCGTGCATGTGTGTGACAGAACTAGGACGGAACCTGCGGAACTTATCCCGGCTTCGCCGGGGACTCTTTCCGCCTGAACTGAGCACGGTGAGTTGCCTTTCGTCCAGGCGATTCGTACAATGACGGTTGTCCGTGGAGGACAGGCGTGGAACACATCGACCAGGAAACGTTTAAGCGGATCTTCCGTGACCACTGGGACGCCTTCAAGGCCGCCAACCCGCGTTACAACACCCGGTACCACGACAGCGTTGTCCACAAGATGCTCGACTGCGGCGACCCGGAGAAGATGGGATTTGTCCAGTATCGCTGCCTCGCTTGTGGGGAGAAAAGGCGCATCGCCTTCACCTGCAAGTCGTGTTTCTGCCTCTCGTGCGCCAAGCGGTACACCGACCGCTGGGTGGACTTCATCGGTCGGCGCTTGCTGCCCGGCGTCACCTACCGCCACATCGTGCTGACCGTCCCGGACTCTCTGCGGATTTGGTTCTACCGCAATCCCGATCTCCTCTCTCCCTTCATGCGGGCAGGAGAGGCGTGTGTGCGCGACGTGTTCGACAGGTGCGCCGGGGTTCCACTCGATATCGGCTGCATCGTCGTGCTCCAGACCGCCGGGCGGCCCGGCAACTACAACCCCCACCTCCACATCCTGGTCACCGGCGGCGGCCTCAACCCCCAGGGCGGCTGGACCCCGATCTCCTACATCCCCTTTGACATGGTCCATCGCAAGTGGCAGTACCACCTGCTGACCATGCTGCGCGAGAAGGTCTCCGATCCGGCTATCGAACAGGCCGTCGACCGCGCATGGAAGGAATACCCCAAGGGCTTCGTCGCCTACGTGGAGAAAGGAGACGTCCCCGCTGGGGGCCAGGGGCTGGCCCGTTACCTCGCCAAGTACGTCGTCTCCCCGCCCATCTCCGTCCGCCGCATTGAACGCTACGACGGCCGGTGCGTCAGCTACTGGTACCGCGACCATAAGACCGGCAAGATCGAACATGCCACCCTCCCTGTGCTTCGCTTCATCGGCCGAATGGTCCAGCACATCCTCCCCAAGGGCTTCCACCGTATTCGCTATTACGGCCTTCACGGCAACGTCCGCTACGCAAAGGTGCGCGAAGCCATCGCTGGATTGCTGCCCGCCCGTACGCCGCCGGATCCCCGGGGCTTCCGCGTTCTCCCCCGCAAGCCCTTTCGACAGCTCTTCTTCGAGAGCTTCGGTCACGATCCCATGCTCTGTCCGCGATGCGGCGAACCGATGGAGCTTGAACTGATCGAACATCCCCAATACGGCATTATCAAAGACTTCCTCGAGTCCCTCTTTACGGAATGTTCCGATGACCGACCCACACAACGAGGCGAACTTCCCGGACGAGGACCCTTGGATG
This sequence comes from uncultured Planctomycetales bacterium, assembly GCA_965602635.1. GTDB lineage: Bacteria > Planctomycetota > Phycisphaerae > SM23-33 > SM23-33 > CBFCZU01. The sequence continues at coordinate 10,993 of CBFCZU010000094.1, forward strand.
GGGCCGAGCGAATGGTTCAGATACCGCTGCCGTTCTTGTGACCATGCGGACTGGGTCGAGGACATAGGCGTTGACGCGTTCCCCCCGGCGGAACCCGGAGGGTTCCCCATCCTGCTATGCCCAGAATGTGGCGGCGACTTCGTTTGTGACACCTCCGAACCCCCAAAACGCTCGAGAACCAGGCCAAGCTGACACCCGGGACTTCCATTGCACACGCCAAGCACGCCTCGCTGCTTGCGGTGGCCACAAACGTGCCAGGAATACAATTCCCTGAGGGGTCGAGGTAGCGGATATCGTCGCCGGCGGCATATTCCTTGTGGTCGGCGAACTCCAGGCCGGTCCCGCGGCTGGGCGAGCGCCGATGACCGATCTGGCCCGCGCGATAGAGGCCGAGCGGCACGATCTCGAACCGCTCCAGCTTGCGAAGATACTGGCTATCGAGCGTGAGGGCCATCGCCACCGACCTCGTCGCGAGCCACGGATTCCACGATTGCCCCTATTGTAGCAGAACCTCGCCGGATTTCCCGTGGGATTGCTCCCCCGCGGCCTGGCCCATAGACGCGTGGGGGCCGAGTATTCGTACGCGTTCTGTAAAGTGGCGCGTCTCCGTGCCCCAAGCGTGCTGGGCGGCCCACAACAGCGTGCCGTTCGCCGCGGCGGCACAGAGGAGTCCCGACTGGTTTCCGGGACGGCCTCGGCCGAGCTACGGGCCGCGCACGGCGCACGACGGCACGCTATCTGCACGTGACGCGGAAGGCAATCGACACGACCCAGAGCCCGCTCGGCCTGCCGCGCCTGCCGGACGAACGGGCGGCGCCGTAGGCCGCGGCCATGACTCCGGCTGCCGGCATCCCCACGGTCCGGGCCACTCGACGGCGTCGGCGCGGGGGCGCAAGGGCGACAGAGCAGCAAGTAGCCATAGGCCACCTATCCCGGCGACTGCTCGTTGACCCCGTGCATCGCGCGCTGCTCAACGCTCGTCAAGTCTGGGCGCGGCCCCGAGCATCACGGCGTCGCAGCGTCCGCTGGAGCGCAGGCAAGGGAACCCCTCGCGCCTTCGCGGCCGCGCGCAGGGCGAGAGCGAGGCCTCGGCACGCCGCATGGCACGTGAGAACACGTGGTGCGGTTGCCTCAGTGCGAGGGATTGGCTATGGTAGTGTCGTGATCTGCTTCGACCGCGCTTCCGTGTGCAGCGAGGAGCCAGCATGGCCGAGCCATCCGACGTGCAACTGGTCGAGCGGGCACGCGAGGCCCGCGACAGGATTCTGGCCGAGGTGCGGAAGGTGATCGTCGGCCAGGAAGGGCTCGTCGAGGAGGTGCTCACGGCGCTGTTCGCCGGGGGCCACGTGCTGATGGTGGGCGTGCCGGGCCTGGCGAAGACCCTGCTGGTGAGCACGCTGGCGCGGACCCTCAGCGTCGGCTTCAAGCGCATCCAGTTCACCCCGGACATGATGCCGTCGGACATCACGGGCACGGACGTGCTCGAGGAGGACCGCGCGACGGGCGGCAAGGAGTTCGTGTTCGTGCGCGGCCCGGTGTTCGCCAACCTGATCCTGGCGGACGAGATCAACCGCACGCCGCCGAAGACGCAGGCGGCGCTGCTGGAGGCGATGCAGGAGAAGCACGTGACGGTCGGGCGGACGACCTACCCGCTCGACGAGCCCTTCATGGTGATGGCCACCCAGAACCCCATCGAGCAGGAGGGCACGTACCCGCTGCCCGAGGCGCAGCTCGACCGCTTCATGTTCATGGTGTGGGTGGACTACCCGCGGCCCGACGAGCTCAAGGAGATCATCCGCGTGACCACGGCCGGGCAACTGGCCGAGCCCGAGCCCGTGCTCGACGCGGCGCAAGTGCTCGAGCTGCGCGACGCCGTGCGGCTCATCCCCATCAGCGACCACGTGCTCGACTACATCGTCCGCCTGGTCGAGGCGACCCACCCGAAGGACGAGCGGGCGCCCGAGATGAGCCGCAAGTACCTCGCCTGGGGCGCCGGGCCGCGCGCCGGCCAGTATCTGTCGCTCGGTGCCAAGAGCCGCGCGCTGCTGCGCGGCAACCTCCAGGCCACGGCCAACGATGTGCGCGCCGTGGCCCACGCCGTGTTCCGACACCGGCTGGTGACCAACTACACGGCCCTGGCCGAGGGCGTGGAGGCCGACGACCTGGTCGCCCAGCTCCTCGAGCGGGTGCCCGAGGCCCCGTAGCCGACTCCGGGAGCGCGCCATGCCCGTCACGCCGACCACGCGATTCCTCGACCCCGCCATCCTGCGGTCGCTGGACAACCTCGAGCTGGCGGCGCGGCTGCTGGTCGAGGGGCTGTACGCGTCGCGCCACCGGAGCCCGTACTACGGCTACAGCGTGGAGTTCGTGGACCACCGCGAGTACGCGCCGGGCGACGAGCCGCGGATCATCGACTGGAAGATGCTGGCGCGCACCGAGCGCTACTACGTGAAGCGCTTCGAGATGGAATCGAACATGAACGTGGCCGTGCTGCTCGACGTGAGCGGCTCGATGGGCTACCGCCCGACCGACGCCGCGCGGCTGACCAAGCTGGAGTACGGCTGCTACCTGGCCGCGGCGCTCTGCTTCGTGGTGCACCGGCAGCAGGACTCGGCGGGCCTGGTGACGTTCGACGAGGCGATCCGCCACTTCGTGCCGCCCAAGCAGGGCCAGCGCCACCTGTACACCATCCTCGCCAGGCTCGAGGGCCTCGAGGCCCGCGGCCGCACCAGCCTCGGCCACGTGCTGCGAGTCGTGGCCGACCGCTTCGCCCGCCGCGGCATCCTGGCGCTGGTCAGCGACTGCTACGGCGAGCCACACGAGATCGTCGACGGCGTCCGCCACCTGGCCGCGCGCGGGCAGGACGTGGTGGTGTTCCAGCTCATGGACCACGACGAGGTGACGTTTCCGTTCAAGGCGCTCATGAGCTTCCGGGACCTGGAGTCGCGCGCCCAGTTGATGAGCGACCCGCTGCGCCAGCGCGCAGCCTATCGCGAGCGCTTCAGGGAGTTCTGCGGCGCCGTGGAGTCGGGCGTGGCCGCGTGCGGCGCCGACTACCGGTTCGTGGACACGGCGGAGCCGCTGGAGCTGGTTCTGCGAGACTACCTTCTGTACCGGCGGCAGAGGGCCCGATGACGTTCCTCTACCCAGCCATGCTCGCGGGCCTCGGCGCGTTGGCGCTGCCGGTGCTGTTCCACCTGATCGCGCGGCAGCGCTACCAGGTGCGCGACTTCCCGACGATCCGCCTGCTGCGGCCCGACGTGCGGTCGAACGTGTTCGCGCCGCGGCTGGTCGACATGGGGCAGCTTCTGCTGCGGCTGCTCGTGCTGCTGCTGCTGGCGCTCGCCATGTCGCGGCTGTTCGCGGGATGTCTGCCCGGCTCGGCTCCGCGCAACCTGCTGGTGGTGGTGGACTGCTCGGTGAGCATGCGCCTGCGGGTGCCGCGGGCCGGCCGCGGCGGCTCGACGCCCCTCATCGAGCTGGCCCGCGAGCGGGCCGCGACGCTGCTGGGCGAGCTGCGGCCCCCGAGCCAGTGCGCGCTGGTGGCCGCGGGGCACGAGGTGGCGGTGCTGGCCCCGCTCGGACCGACGGCGGCGCCGGCCCTCGCCGCGCTCGAGGCGGTCCGCACGACGGACGGCGGCGGCCGCGGCCTGATCGAGGCCGTGGCCCGGTGCTGCGACATGGCCCGCCGCCGCCGCGAGGCGCGCTCGCAGATCGTCGTGCTCACCGACTTGCGCGCGACGGCGTTCGAGGCCCGCGACCGCCTGGACCTCGAGCGGGTCCGGGCGGCCCGCGGCGAGCTGGGCGCGCTGCTCGACATCGTGCTCGTCGACGTGGCCGGCGCC
>CBFCZU010000095.1:0-14812 GCA_965602635.1 uncultured Planctomycetales bacterium
TGCAGGAATCGCAGATCAACCTGCGCGGCGTCGCCGAGGCGGGCGACATCTACGTTCCTGAGGCTGAGATCTCGGCGGACGGCAACCTGAACGTCATCGACTTCCGGTTCTCCGCCGCCGATGGCAGCGCCTGGGCCCGGGTGGACCTGAGCGCCTACGACGCCACAGGCATAACGCTGAACCAGTTGGTCAACGAGATCAACACCGAGTGGCGGGCGAGCATCGCCTCGGGCGAGTACGTGGCCTTCGCCTACTACGACAGCGACTCGCAGCAGTACCGCCTGAAGCTGGAGAACCCGGATGCAGAGGTGGCGACGTTCGCCTTGAGCGCCGTCAGTGCGATCGGCATCTTCAGCAGCGCCGACGACTTCACCCAGGCGGCCATCGGTGCCGAAGGCACGGCCATGGACCTGACGACCACCGGGGGTGCCCAGTCGGCGCTGGACAAGCTGACTTCGGCCATCGAGACCAAGGACTCCTACCGTGCCGAGCTCGGTTACCTCATGAACCGCCTCGAGGCGGCCGTGAGCATCCTGAACATTCAGGCCGAGAACCTGATGGCCGCCGAGAGCCGTATTTCCGACGTCGATGTCGCCACAGAGATGGCGGCCATGACCCGGAACCAGGTGCTCTCGCAGGCAGGTATCGCCATGCTGGCGCAGGCGAACAGCATGCCGCAGATGGCCCTGCAGCTGCTGCGGTAACAAAGAAGCTCATAACTGGAACGGGAAGCGGCCTCGCCTGAATTAACGACGACCGCACCCATGCCCCGACCCAGGCAGGGGCGTCTTCCCGGACTTGAGGATGCGTAACCCGTGAGTCTCCCGCCCAACGGAGACTCACGGGGCTCTTTTTGGCAGGCCGCCTGTGCCCCAGCCCGGGCCGGCCTGCAATCGGCGCCTCTTGCAGGCCTTTCCCCCGCAAGGTAGGATTGACCGCCAGTCGGTATAGTCCGCGCCGCGCCCAGGCTTACAGCGGCCGAAAGGCACTCGCCAAATGGAAATGAGAATCCCAAAGGGCCCCGAGTACTACGACCAGGTCTTCTCCGAGAGCCAGGCCTACCAGATCCACTACAAGCACTCGCCTTACTTCGTCCTGTGGAGCCAGATTCTGCTCTGGCTGCGGCAGCTCGAGGCGCCGAAGATACTCGAGATCGGCTGCGGGACAGGCCAATTGGCGCATTACCTGTACGACGAGGGGTTCGGCGACTATTACGGCTTCGACTTCAGCCCCAAGGCCGTTGAGATCGCAAAGCAGGCCGTGGATCAGTCGTTCGCCATCGGCGACGCCTTCGAGGAGGCCCCATACCAGTTCGACTACAACGTGGCCGTCGCCACGGAGGTCCTGGAGCACGTCGCGGACGACTACGCCATCATCAAGAGCCTCCGGAAGGGCACGGTGTTCATCTTCTCGCTGCCGACCTACGACGACCCGGCCCACGTCCGGTTCTTTCCCGCCGGCGGACAGGTGGTGCAGCGATATCGCGGCTACGTCCAGTTCAAGGCCGTGCACCTGATCAATCGCTGGTTCGCCTGTCTGGGGGTCATTCGCTGAGCCCGCCGTCGGCGGGCAGGGGCTGCAGGTCCTTATGCTGCTGTGAGTTACAGGCGGCCTCGCCGCGGCGCAAATCCCTCAAAACACTCAAGTTCTGCTGACCCGCCCCGATAATGAACTCTGGAGGGGCCTCGCCGCCAGCCGGTCGGAGCCTCATCCTCAAGAGAACTGGAGCCGCAGATGGGCGTGACACTCTCAGGCGTGTACTCCGGCATCGACAGCAACTCGATCATCGCACAGCTCATGGCGATCGAGAGCCGGCCTCTGTACAGGCTTGAGGCCCGCAAGCAGCTGAACCAGTACCGGGAAAGCGCGGTCACCGAGATCGAGACGATCCTCGGCCAGCTCGACGGCCTGGTGGACACGATTCGGGACAGCGCCGACCTGCGATCGGTCGCGGCCAGCTCCACCGACACCGACATCCTGACGGCCTCGGCCGAGGGCTCCGCCGGAGAAGGCAACCACACGATCATCGTCAACCAGCTCGCCGTGGGCGAGCGGATGGTTCACACCGCCGGCGAGGCCGGGCTGGAGGATCCCATCAGCGCCTCCGACGCGGCCTTCGTTTACACCTACGACGGCACCACCAGGACCGTCCAGGTGACCGACGAGACCACCCTGGAAGACCTGGTGAACCTCATCAACAACGACTCCAGCAACCCGGGCGTGACCGCCAGCATTCTGGAGTACGATTCGGCGTACCATCTGGTCCTGGCCGGGGACGACACGGGCGACGACTACGACATCACCGTCGACGACGTTCAGACGACGCTGGTGGGCTATGACACGGCCGACTTCACCGAGTCGCAGGACGCCGCCGACGCGCAGATCCGCGTGGACGGCTTCCCCGCCGCCGACTGGATAACGCGAAGCTCCAACACCATCACCGACGTCCTGCCCGGCGTGACGCTGACACTCAAGTCAACCAGCGCCCAAGCCGTGAACGTCTCCCTGACGCGCAGCACCGGCCAACTCCGGGTCCACCTGGAGAACCTGGTAGCCATCTTCAACGCACTGGTGGACACGGTAGCCGAGTTCACCAATTACGACACGGAGACCAAGGCCAGGGGCCTGCTCCAGGGCGACGCCGGGCTCAATGACATCGTCTCGCGGCTTCGCCTGGTGCTGACGCAGGCCGTCCCGGGCTTCCAGGAGGAGCAGGACGCGTACACGCTTCCGGCCAATATCGGCATCGGGGGCGTTAACGCCATTGAGGAGCAAGACGGGCATGTCAGCCTCGACCTCTCGGTGCTGGCCCATCTCAGCCTCGACCCCGACGTCTTCGCGGACGCCCTGGCCGAGGACTACGAGGCCGTGCTGTCGCTCATAGGCGCCCAGGGCGAGGGCAGCTCGGACGACGCCGGCGACTACATCCAGTTCATCAGCGCCACCGACAGCACCACCGCCGGCATTTACGAAGTGCAGGTCTTCTTCAACGACCAGGGCGACATCCTCAGCGCCGGCATCCGCCCCAAGGGCGAGGCGGGGTGGAACTCCGACGTCAACATCGACGGCAACGCAATCAGCGGAAGGGTCGGCTACCCCGAGCAGGGGCTGGAGATCACCGCCATCTGGGACGGCGTCACGCTGGGCGACCCCCAGACGGCCGAGATCAGCGTCCGCCACGGCTTCGCCGACGGCCTGCACGACATCCTGGATGACGTGCTCGACGCCGTCACGGGTGTCATCGACGCCCGGAAGGACCGTTTCGCCGACCAGATAGAGGCCATTGACCGGAACATCGAGTTTCAGCAGTCGCGGCTGGAGACCAAGCAGAAGCTCCTCATTGCCCGGTACGCCCGCCTGGAGGCGACGCTGGCGCGGATCGACGCCCAGCAGGCGGCCGTTTACGGGCTGTTGCAGTCAATGGGCTCCATTGCCACGTAATCGAACAGCTAGAGGTGAGGCCATGCAAGGAATAGAGGCATATCACGAGAACACAATTTCGACCCAGTCCCGAGGCCGCTTGATCGTGCTGCTGTACGAGGGGGCGATCAAGTTCCTCCGCCAGGCGATCGCGGAGCTGGAGAAGGAGAACTTCGCCAAGAAGGGCGAGTACATCACCAAGGCCATTGACATAGTCAACGAACTGAACGCCTGCCTGGACGTGGACGGGGGAGGCGAAGTGGCACAGAACCTGCGCGGGCTTTATCACTTCATGGCCAGACAGCTCCAGGAGGCCAACCTCAACCGCGACCCCCAGCGGATCGAGGAGGTTATTTCGCTGCTGGAAGAGCTGAACGTGAGCTGGAAGGCGATCACCGCCTGACCGGCCGGAGCCGCCTATACGTCCAGGAACTTCACCTCGAGGGCGTGCTCCTCGATGAACTCCCGCCGCCTGCTCACGTCGTCGCCCATGAGCACGGAGAACATCCTTTCCGCCTCCTCGCCATCTTCGGCGCAGACGCGCAACAGCACCCGCCGAGCGGGATCCATGGTGGTCTCCCAGAGCTGATCGGCGTTCATCTCGCCGAGGCCCTTGAAGCGCTTGATTTCCATTCCCCGGCTGCCAAGCTCGCGGATGCCGGTGGTGATCCCCGCGATGTTGTCCACCCCCAGCTCGGTGTCCTCGTTGACGAGGACGTACCTGGCGGGCTCCTTCTCGCCCGTGACTGACTCCTCGCGAACGAGGAAGTAGTCCTCGATGCTCAGCCCGCGGGCCTTGAGCTTGGCGATGATCTTGACGATGTCCCTGACCTCGCGCAGGTCGGCCTTGCGCTCCAGCCGCTGCCGCCCGTTGCCGTTACCGTTGCCGTTGGCGGATCGCCTGGCTGCCGCGCCCTTCCTGCCTTTGGGCGCCTTGCGGCCGTTGCCTTTACCGTTACCGTTGGCGTTGGCCCCGGCTTCGTCGGGCACCAGGGCGTCCTCGTGCTCGGCCAGAATGGCCTCGAAGCGCTTCTCGGTGTAGCAGAAGATATCCTTGCCGTCCAGCACGACCCAGTGCGTCGGCAGCTCGCCCTTACCGCTGCGGTTGGCCATGAGCTTGGCGAAGCTCAGGCCACGCCGCTCCACGATCCGGACCTTACCCGCCAGCTCCTCGAGCATGTTCACCAGCTCGCGCAGTTGCGCGCCCTTCAGCTCGGCGGCGACCTTGGGCTTTTTGCGCGAGACGTCGCGGATCAGCAGGCGGGTGTTCTCCAGCCCCAGGCTCAGCAGCGTGTGCCGCATGGCGTACTCGTCGAGGACGTACTCCCTGTGCTTCTTGCGCGTCACCAGATACAGCGGCGGCTGGGCGATGAAGACGCGCCCCCCCAGGATCAGCGGCTTCATGTGGCGGTAGAAGAACGTCAGCAGCAGCGTGCGGATGTGCGATCCGTCAACGTCCGCGTCGGTCATGATGACGACCTTGCCGTAGCGGCACTGGCCGATGTTGAACTCGTCCTCCCCGATCCCGCAGCCCAGGGCCGAGACGATGTTCTGGATCTCGGCGAAGTTGAGTATCTTGTCCAGGCGGGCCTTCTCGACGTTGATGACCTTGCCGCGGAGGGGCAGAATGGCCTGGGTGGCCGAATCGCGCCCCTGCTTGGCCGGGCCGCCCGCCGAGTCGCCCTCCACCAGGAACAGCTCCGTGGATGCGACGTCCTTGCTGCGGCAGTCGGCCAGCTTGCCCGGCAGCGAGCCGCTGGAAAGGGCGCCCTTCCGCCGCGTCAGGTCGCGTGCCTTCCGCGCCGCCGACCGCGCCCGCTGGGCCTGGACGCCCTTGTTGATGATCCGCCGGGCCTCCGTGGGGTGCTCCTCCAGCCAGGTGCCGAGTTGCTCGTTGACCGCCTGCGTGACGAACGACTCCACCTCGCTGTTGCCCAGCTTGGTCTTGGTCTGGCCCTCGAACTGGGGCTCGCCGACCTTCACGGAAACCACCGCCGTGAGGCCCTCGCGCCAGTCCTCGCCGCCGGGGGGGTCCTTCTCCTTCAGCAGCTTGCTGTTGCGGGCGTAGTAGTTCAGCGACCGCGTCAGCGCCGAGCGGAAGCCCGAAAGGTGCGTGCCCCCCTCGACCGTGTGGACGTTGTTAGCGAAGGTGAAGATCGTCTCGTTGTAGCCGTCGTGGTACTGGAACGCCAGATCGAGCACCAGGTTGGCCTGCGTGTCGTCCTTGTGCATCAGCGCCGGCCGGTGCAGCGGCGACTTGCCGTCGTTGAGATGCTGCACGAAGGCGACCAGACCCTTGTTGAACTGGAAGACCTCTTCCTTGTCGGCGAACTCGTCGATGAGCCTGATGCGCAGCCCCTCGTTGAGGTAGGCCAGTTCGCGCAGCCGCGTCGAGAGCGTCTCGTAGCGGAACGTCCGGTCGGGGAAGATGTCCGGGTCGGGCATGAAGGTGATCTTCGTGCCGGATTTCTTGCGCTGGCCTATCTTCTTGAGCTTGCCCTTCTTCTTGCCGCGCTCGAACGCCATGTAATAGACGTTCCCCTCGCGGCAGACCTCGGCCTCGAGCCACTCGCTCAGGGCGTTGACGACCGACGCCCCGACCCCGTGCAGTCCGCCGGAGACCTTGTAGCTGTCGTGGTCGAACTTGCCCCCGGCGTGCAGGCGGCAGAGCACCACCTCGAGCGTGGAGATCTTCAGCACGGGGTGGGGCCCGACCGGGATGCCGTCCCCGTCGTCGCTGACCGTGCAGGAACCGTCGGCGTTTATCCGGACGGTCATGTTCTCGCACCGCCCGGCCATGGCTTCGTCTATGGCGTTGTCCGCCAGTTCCCACACCAGGTGGTGCAGGCCGCGCGGAGTAGTGTCACCGATGTACATGCCGGGACGTTTGCGGACGGCTTCGAGGCCCTCCAGGACCTTGATCTTGCTCTCGTCGTAGACGCCCTTCTTGGAGGTCTTCTTGGCCTTGGTCTTGGCCTTGTCCTTGGCCACCATCGCGTCTCCCTTCAACATGCACTCCCGCCCGCAAGCCGCGGCGAATCGGCACTCGGTCCCCCTGGGCTACAACACCCATTCTCGCAAATACGCCCTCTCAAGGCCAGTGGAAAGGGTCATTTTCTGGAGGTTTTTGGATCCCGTAACTGCTTTCATCCAAGTCCTTTGCCGCTGCCGCGGCAGCCAGCGGACAGGCCCGATCGCCGCGGCGGCCGGTACTCGGGCGGCGAGGGCGTTTCGGCCCTGAGTTCGGTGCCTGTTGGGTGTGATTATCGGACGGAACGCCCCTCCGCCATGAGCCAGAATGCGGCCCGCGGCAGATCGCCCAAGCCCCGCTGGCGTCCGCCGCCGACATCCGTTACAATGCCCGAGGCGCCGACGGCGACGCTTGCCATTTCTCGGCGCATGAACAGAGGGGTCGAGCATATGGCCTTGTACACAAGGACAGGCGACAAGGGCTTCACGCTGCTGCCGGGCCCCGACGGCGCGGGGCCCCTGCGGGTGCGGAAGGACGACGCCCGCCTGATCGCCCTGGGGGAGGTGGACGAACTCAACGCCGTAATCGGCTTGTGTGTGGGCGAGGCTGTGCGCGCCGAGCACGCCGTCATCCGCAAGGCCCTCACGACCGTTCAGAAGGAGCTGCTGCGGGTGGGCGCGGTACTGGCCGCGGTCATAGGCGGGCGGAGATCCGAAGTTCGCCTGAGGCAAAGCTCCGTGGCGCGGCTGGAGAAGCAGATGGACGCCATCTGTGGCGAGCTGCCCGAGCTGAAGCAGTTCGTCCTGCCTGGCGGCTGCGAGCTGGCGGCCAGGCTGCACTTGGCGCGGGCCGTCGCCCGCCGGGCCGAGCGGACCGTTGTCACCATGATGAACCTTGCAGGCCGGGCCGGCAGGAAAGACTCCCCCGCAGCCGTGGTCGCCAGATACCTCAACCGGCTGTCGGACTTCCTGTTCGCCATTGCCCGGCTGGCGAACCGCGACGCCGGGCTGGAGGACGCTATCTGGAAGCCCTGAGCCCCCGGCCGATCAGGGGCGGCTCACCGCCAGCAGCCTCGACGCGTGCGGCGCAAGTTCCACTACCAGCCGGCTTTGCGCGGGGGCGACCTGCCCGCCGCTCCAGAAGTCGCTGATGCTCTCGCCGGCTTCGATCCCCAGGCTCGCCAGCGGATAGTCGATCGGCCGCGGCCGGTCGTCCCAGTTGAACAAGGCCACGTGCTTGACGACGCCGGCGCGGGCGGTGCGGCTGTCGGGCGGGTAGTCCACGTACAGGGCATCGGGCAGGGGCTCGCCGGTGAACGCCCGCCGGTCGGGGCAGCGGACCTTGTGCCCGCGGTCGGGCGCCTCGCTGATGCGGTCGAGCCACTCGAGCTGGGCCTCGGAAAGCGCGGTCAGGTCGCCGCCGATGCCCATCATCCCCTGGGTGATGAAGCAGAAGGTCAGGCGGGAGATGTCCTCGTCGTCGCTGCTATCGGGGCAGATGCCGGCGCTGTCCACGTCCATCAGCAGGCTCGTCCGTCCGGCGACGCCAAGTAGCGGCAGGGGCGCGCCGCTGACGGCGCGGTGGGCGGCCCACGGGCCCTTGCCGATGTCGCCGCCGACGCGGTGGTTGTCGCAGAACCGGCCCAGGAACGGGCTGCCGTAGGGCGCGCCGCCGCAGAGCTGGAAGAACCCCCCCGGCGGGATGGACCTCTCGATGGCCTCCAGGAACCAGTACCACCAGCGGACGCCCTCGCCGTGGCGGAGGCGGATGTCCTTCAGGTCGAACGGGTAGGTGCAGAAGTCGAGCTTCATCCCCTCGAAGCCCCACTTGCCGAAGATCGTCTCGAGCATGAACTCGACGAACTCGCGCGCCTCCCTGACCGAGAAGTCGATCGCCGCCTTGCGGGCGGGGCCCGAGTCCATCGACCATGACTGGCCCGCATCGTTCAGGCAGAGCCACTCGGGGTGCTCTGCCACCAGGCGGTTGCGCCGCCCCAGGGCAGGGGTCCACCACAGCGCCGGCCTGAGCCCGGAAGACCGAATCGTCTCCGCCACCGCCGCCATCCCGTTGGGGAAGCGAACCGGGTCGATGTTCGCGTCAGGGTCGGGGTAGAACTTGCCCACGTCGTAGGTGGGCGTGTTCTCAGAGAGCTGGTAGCCGTCGTCGATGAGCAAGTGGCGAACGCCCTTGAGGCGCTTCGATATGAACGCGGCCTGGCGGGCGATGATCTCCTCGCTGATGTCGGCGAAGAAGGTGTAGTTCCAGGTGCAGTAGATGGCCTCTTGCAGCAGGGGCGATGTCCTGCCCTTCAGGTCGTATCGGCGGGCGAGCTCGGCGAGGTAGTCGTCGTAGATGTCCTGGAGGTCCCGGCCGGCGATGATCTGATAGAACAGCCCGGCCAGACGCCTCTGCTCGCCGGCGGCGAGGGTGATCGGCTGGCAGCGCCCGTCGCGGGCGATGGCGGCGTAGTCGCCGAGCACGGAGGCCGAGTCCGGGGTTTCATCGGCGGCGGCGATCCGCCACATCTGCGTGAAGACGTCCTGCTGGACGGCCCCCTCGAGCAGGAAGTCGCGCAGGTCGGCCCGGGCGATGGCCAGGGCGGGGAAGGGATACGACTCGGAGTCGCCGATCAGCCGCGGCTGCTGGGGCATGGGGCTGACGTATGGCCCGATCCGCCGGGTCTTGAGGCAGTGCGTCTCGCGGAGGTTGCTGACGTGTACGCAGCGCAGGTCGGCGGAGCCGGCGTCGGCGAAGAGCACGCCCGCCCGGGGGCCGAGAAGGCCGGTCGTGACCTGCTGAATCTCGACGGCCTCCGGGCCGGCGTTGACCAGCGCCCGCTCGACGGTGAGCGCCGCCGGGCAGTCACGCAGGCGTAGCGTCACCCGCTCGCCCAGGGCGGCGAGCGGATACGCCAGCGACAGGACCACCTGCCCATCGCCGGCGTCTTGCGGCACGTCCTTAAGTTCGGGGCGGAGTTCCTTGCCGTTGACCACCGCCGAGAAGCCCAGGCCCCGCCAGCCGGTCCGCCCGTCGGCCGAGAGGTAGGAAAAGACCCCCTCCCGCCCGATCCGGAGGATGCACTGGCCCGATCGCCGCTCGTACATCGCCTCGTCACTCATGGGCGGGGCATTTTACGCGGCCGGGGGAATTTGGCAAGGGCCATTCGCCGGCGCTGGCGGCGGGGTCAGTGGTTAAAGTGCCTGGCGCCGGTGAAGATCATGGCCAGGTCCAGCTCGTCGGCGCGGGCGATGACGTCGTCGTCCTTCTTGGACCCGCCCGGCTCGATGACGGCGGTGGCGCCGATCTCGACTGCCCAGTCGAGGCTGTCGGGGAATGGGAAGAAGGCGTCGGAGGCGAGCGCGCACCCGGCCGGGTCCACGTCCTTGCCGCCGCCGTAGGCGCGGGCGATCTGCCCCGCAAGGCGGGCGGAGTTGACCCGGCTCATCTGTCCGGCCCCGGCCCCGAGCAGCGCCCGGTCCTTGGCCAGGACGATGGCGTTGGACTTGGTGTTCTTGGCCACAAGCCAGGCGAAGCGCAGGTCGGCCAGCTCGCCCTCGGACGGCTTTCGCTTGGTGACCACCTTCCAGTCGTCCTCGTTGAGCCCCAGCAGGTCGCGGTCCTGGACGAGCAGCCCGCCGACGACGTACTTGAGGAGCATTTCCGAGTTGCGCGTTGCGGTCAGGGGTCCGGTCTCGAGCAGCCTGACCTCCGGCCCCCAGCCCTTTCGGGCGCGGATGACATCGATCGCCCCGTCCTCGAAGCCCGGCGCGATGACGATCTCGGCGTAGAAGCCGCCGGCGCCGCGGTCCTTGCCCCAGCGCTGGTAGGTTTCCACGATAGCGGCGGCGAGGTCCTTGGTGACGGGGCGGTTGACGGCGACGATCCCGCCCATGGCGGCGTTGACGTCGCCGAAGTAGGCCTTGCGGTATGCCTCGACCAGGTCATCGTCGATTGCGCATCCGGCAGGGTTGGCGTGCTTGATGATGGCGACGGCCGGGTCCGCGAACTCCTTGACCAGCTCCAGGGCGCCGTTGGCGTCGTAGTAGTTGTTGTAGGAGATGGGCTTTCCGCCGAGGAATTTCGCCGTGCCGATGCAGGCCTCGGCCTTGTCCGCGCCGACGTAGAAGGCCGCCTTCTGGTGGGGGTTCTCGCCGTAGCGCAGCTCGCCGGCGGCCTTGCGGTAGCTGAACGTCACCTGCTCGGGGAGCGTCTCGCCCGCCTGATCGCAGAGGTAGCGGCTGATGACGCTGTCGTAGTGGGCCGTCAGGGCGAACGCCGCACGCGCCAGGGCCGAACGCAGTTCCTCCGTGACGGCCCCGTCGTTGGCCCGCATCTCGGACAGCACCTGCTCGTACTGGTCGGCGCAGGTAACGACGGTGACGAACTTGTGGTTCTTGGCGGCGGCGCGGACCATCGTCGGGCCGCCGATGTCGATCATCTCCACCGCCTCGGCCAGGGTGCAGCCCTCCTTGGCGATGGCCTGCTCGAAGGGATAGAGCCCCACGCACACCAGATCCACCGGCTCGATGTCGTACTTGGCCATGTCCGCCTGGTGGTCCGGGTCGTCGCGCAGGGCGAGGATCCCGCCGTGGACCTTCGGGTGCAGCGTCACCACCCGGTGGCCTAGCATCTCCGGAAACCCCGTCCATTCCTGCACGTAGCGGACCTTCACCCCGGCGGCCTCAATGGCCTTGGCCGTCCCGCCGGACGAGACGATCTCCACCCCCATGCCCGCCAGGGCCTCGGCGAACTGGGCCACTCCCGTCTTGTCGAACACGCTGATGAGTGCGCGCTGAATCTTTCCTTCCACGGCCTTGGGTCCTTTCGCTTGGATCGAGGAGGTAATTCTTACGGCCCGGCGCCGGTCTTGTCCTGGTCCTCCCGGGCCTTGAGCTTTGCCGCAGTGAGATGCCCGGCCCCGATCGGCCTGATGCAGGCGACCCCGCCGCTGCGGGATGCGGCGTACAGGACCGACTCGGCGGCGTTGGGCACAAACAGGTCCAGCCCCGACATGAACACGGAGTGCTCCACGTCGCCTAGCACCTCGTGCACCGCCAGCATTTCGCGCTTGTCGGAGAGGACGAACACGTAGGCCCCGGCCGCCCCCAGCACCAGCCGCCCCTGAGGCATCTGCCAGCGCTTCCGCCCGGTGGCCAGGTCGAGGGCGTAGAACCGGTCCCGGTGGGCGTACTGGAAGACGCTCTTGACGCCGACCTGCACCGGCTTGAGCAGCGGGCCCTGCGCCCTGAGGATCCAGAGCGTCTTGCCGGTGACGGAGTTGTATGCGTACAGGCGGTAGTCCTCGCTGGGGACGAAGCAGGCGCCCTGGCCCGGCTCGATCTGGGCGACGGCGAAGCCCGCCGTCAGGGGCCCGTCGGTGACCTGCCGCCAGAAGCGACGGCGCTCGCGACCCAGGTCGGGACGGACGGCGTAGAAGTTGCCGTCGTTGCTGGCCACGTACAGCACGCCCCCGGCGTACTTCGGGGCGGTGGTGATCATGTCCTCCGTGGTCATGGCCCACGTCACAAGCCCCTCGCTTAGCCTGACGGCGTAGAACCAGCCCTTGACCGAGCCGACGTAGAAGTGGGTCCCGTCGCAGCAGCCGGCGGAGTTGGCGACAAACTCGAACTCCAGCTTGCGCTTGACCTTGCCCGTCTTGCGGTCGATCACCAGGGCGTAGGCGAGTGTGTTGACGATCACCGCGTCGATGGATTTCGTCTCCTCGGGGAGGGGGGACTCGCGCAGCGCCTTCATGCCGCTGACCGTTGGGATGGCCGCGCCGTCGGCGTGGCAGGGGGCGAAGACGTCCTTCTTGCCGTCGGCGACCTGGCAGCTCCATGCGAACGCCCCGGTGGCGGCGTCCAGCGCCACCAGCCGGTTGTTGGAGGTCAGCAGGTAGAGCTTCTCGTCCAGTCGCCACATCCTCCGCAGCGACTCGCCAACGGCCAGCTCTACGCTCCCCGTCCAGTAGTATTGCAGCTTCATCTTCGCCAGGTCCTTGGCCGAGGGGGGCGCGACTGCGAAGAGGCGCTCCTTCGCGGACAAGTTGAACTTCCTGTCCGGGCCGCAACCGCAGACCAGACAGACACAGGCTGCCAGAATCACAAGGCGGGACCTAAAGCTTGGCATCGACTTACTCCTTTGCGGGCCTCGGGCCATCGGGCCCGCTGCTCCGCCCGCGCGGCTGAAACACTCGTTCCGCTTCGCTCTCCTCGCCGCATGAAGCAGATGATAATGGCACGGCGGGCCGATGGTTGGGAACGCTACGCACGCCGAGGGCGTGCCAACATCTCCGGCAGACCTGCCGCTGCTGCTGGCGCATCGGCCACAACCGGCGTCAGTACTCTAACGAGCCTCGGGGGGGGTTGCAACCGATTTGTCCGCCCTTGCCCGCCAAAACAGCAGCGGCACGGACCGTTGAGGGCCCGCGCCGCCGAATGTCTGTTTCCTTCGCCCGGCCGGTGGCCGGCGGGGGCTACGGGCGGTAGCCCGACAGCAGCGACATCACGCCCTCGTCGCACTTCATCCTGTAGTCATACGCGCCGACGACGCTGTTGTCCTCCACCCTCACCAGCCTCAGCGAGACGTACACGTAGTCCTCCACCACCTCGAAGATCCGCTTGTTGCGAAGGGCCTCCTCCGAGTAGGCGTCGAGGTCCTCAAGCTCCTTGGACAGCGACCGGATGCGGGTGCCAACGTTGGTCCGGGTGTAGGTCCCCACCAGCACCGCCTTGGCGTCGTAGTCGGCGCTGAGCTGCCGGGCGTCGCGGCTGAGCAGGAACTCGCCGTCGGCGTTGATCGCCACCGAGTCGCGGCGAATCTTCATGTTCACGACCGTGTGGCCGCGCTGCGTCAGCCGGGCCGACGCCGTCTCTCCAAGCAGGCGACCCAGAGGCGAGGCGTTGGTCACGTCGTCCAGGTCCACGAACGTGGCGGTCAGGATCTTGCAGCCCTTGGGCAGGTCCTCCCGGGCGGCTTTCAGCATCACGTCAACCGCGTCGTAGTTCTCCTCGACGACGTTGACGGAGTCCTTCGTGCGGATCTTCACCTGCCGGCAGCCGCCCACCAGGCCCGACGTCCCGATCGCCAGGGCCACCATTCCCACAATGAGATGCTTGGACATTAAACTTTCCTCTCTGGAGCCGCCTGGGTTCTGTCAAGCCCTCAAACGCCGCGATCAAGTATTGATGAAGACCAAGGCGATCCTGATCGTCCGCGACGCCGGCTGCTCACTTTCCTGTGCCAGCGGTAACTTACCTGATCTTGCGGCTGTGCCGGGCGACGGCGCTGTCGGTCTTCCTGGCCGAGGGGCCTTCGCCCCGCGCTTGCTGGGTTACTGTCACTTCCGGCCGCGATGACGCTTGGCCTTGCTATAGAGGAACTCGGCGCCCTTGGCGTTCAGCCGGAGGTCCCCGCCGTCGGGCCTGTCGGTGTGGCCCGCCACCACGGCGAAAGCCTTGCCCGGGCGACGGGCGTCGCTGGCGATCGCCAGCGCTTCGAGCGTCGCCTGGATGCGGCTCTCCATCTGCTGCTTGTCGACCGACATCCGCACCCAGCACTTGTAGCGCTTCATGGTGCGAGTGGGGGTGTTCGACAGCAGGGTGCGGTCAAGCGGCATCTCGCTGATGGACCACTGCTCCCAGTAGACGCCCTCGTCAACCAGGTCGCCCGCCAGGGCCTCGGTGGTGAGCTTGACCTTCACGGCGAGCATTTGCTCGGCCCTTTCGCCGGGCAGGAACCTCGGGCCCTCACCGGACCGGGCGAACGGCAGCAAGACACAGAAGGGCTTTTCCCGTCCCTTGAAGTTGCGGGAGTCGCTCTCCATCACCCGGGCTCGCACCCAGGTGGCAATCTGCTTGCCAGCCTGCTGGAGCACGTGGTCCCGCGCCGCGTCATAGGCCGCCCGCTCGTCGAAGGTGTTGTAGCCCACGCCACGCCCGACGAAATAGATGCGGCTTTCGTCGTCGCCAGGTATCCGCACGTCCGAGCCCTTCACCCAGGCCGGGGCCTGCGGGCCGAAGAGCCCGTCCTCCGACGTCTTCACCAGGGCCTCGTCGTAGTTCTGCCAGTTCGAGCCGCAGCCGGCCAACATCAGGCCCAAGACCGCAGCGCCCACTAACACGTTGGATGTCCTAGTCGCTAGCTTCACGTGCCACCTCGCTCGAAAAAAGCCGCAGTTTCGCCAGTGCTTCCTCGCCTATGAGACGACAATGATCAACCGGGACCAGCGTCGCAGAACCTATCGCTTGCCCGTTACACCGTCAACCAAAAACCTAGAAAATTCATCGGCGCGCGCCGCCCCTTTCCGCCCGGAAAAGAGCGCCCCGAACCCGCGGGGCGACGAGGCTAAGGCCGGATGTTGCACGACGGGCGTGCAACATCCGCCGCGGGGGCTTCGACGCGTGCGACTTACGTCGCTCT
>CBFCZU010000096.1:0-14707 GCA_965602635.1 uncultured Planctomycetales bacterium
CGGCCTCGTCGCGGACGATCTCGATGTCAGGCAGGGCGTTCAGGAACTGCCGCCCGTAGTGGCGGGTGACGATCCGGTGGTCGAGCACGACCACGAAGCCGGTGTCGGTGGTCGAGCGGATCAGCCGCCCGAAGCCCTGCTTGAAGCCGATGACGGCCCAGGGGAGCTGGTACTCGATGAAGGGGTTGCCCCCGGCGGCGCGGATGGCCTCGATCCGGGCCTCGACGATGGGCGAGTCGGGCACCGCGAACGGCAGCTTGACGATGATCACGTTGGACAGCGCCTCGCCGGCGACGTCCACGCCCTGCCAGAAGCTGGCCGTGCCCAGCAGCACTCGTCGCCCGCCGCGGCGGAACTCCTTCAGCATGGCCGAGCGGGGCAGCGGCCCGCCCTGGGCCAGGAGCGTGTAGCCGTCACGGTCGGCGAAGTCCTGGAGCATTTCGCCGGCCGCCTCCAGCATCCGGTACGACGTGAAGAGCACGAAGCAGCGCCCCTGGCTCTTGGCGATGTAGTGCTCGATGGCGGGGACGGCCCGCGACAGGAAGCCCTCGACGTTGTTCGGGTCGCCCAGGCCGGTCTCGATGTACAGCCTGGCCTGGCGGCGGAAGTCGAACGGGCTGTCGAGGCGGAGCTCTCGCGCTTCCTCGAGCCCCAGGCGCGAGCGGATGTAGTCGAACCCCCCCACCCCCGGCCGGGCCGCGGTGAGCGTCGCCGAGGTCAACACGGCCGAGTTGACGGCGGTGAACAACGACTCGCGGAGGATCGGCGCCACGCTGATCGGCGCGCAGTGCAGCGACACGAACCGCGCCCTGCGCAGCGTCCTGACGGCCCGCCAGTATGCGCAGCCGTCGCGGCCCTGGGCGACGAGGTCCTCGACCATCCCGGCCATGTCCTCCGCCCGCCGCTGGTAGCTCTGCATCTCCAGCCGGGCGGCGACGTCCTTCGTGGCCTTGCGGATGCGGCCGAGTTGGCCGGCGACATCGAGCAGCGCGGGCGAGAGGCTGTTGGTCACGACGTTGGGGTCGGCGATCCGCCCGTTGGGTGCGACGCCGGGCGGCCTGGCCGCGGCGAGGGTGGCGAAGAACGCCTCGGTGGCGCTCCCGGCCGACCGGGCGGCGGAGATTGCGTCGGCGTCGTCGGTGAGGGCCAGCAGCCCGCGGTCGTTCCGCGCGTTGTAGAGCTCCCGGAGCAGCGCCTGCACGGCGCCGGAGCTGACCGACACGCCGAAGTGGTCGGACGCGACGGCCTCGGCCGTGTGCGCCTCGTCCAGGACGAGCACGTCGTAGGCACCCAGCAGCTCGCGCTGGCCGCCCTTCTCGCCGTCTTTGCCGCGGCGAAGCGCGAGGTCGGAGAATAGCATTGCGTGGTTGACCACCAGCAGGTTCGCCTTGCGCATCTCGGCGCGTGCGTGCTGGAAATGGCAGTTGTCGTACCAGCGGCATTGGCGCCCGGCGCACGAGCCGGACTCCGCGCGGACGCGGTTCCACACCGAATCGGACAGGGCGAAGGTGATGTCCTGTCGCGAGCCGGCCCGGGTCGCCGACGCCCAGTGGATGAGCCGCTGGAGCTGGTCGAGCTCCTTGCGCGAGGAGAAGATCCTGTCGGCGCGGCGCGAGGCGACGTCGAGGCGGCGGGCGCAGAGGTAGTTGCTCCGCCCCTTGGCCAAGACAGCGTGGAAGTCCGCATCGAGGTGCCGGCGCAGGAACGGGAGGTCCTTGCCGACGAGCTGCTCCTGGAGGGCGATGGTGTAGGTCGAGACGACCACCCGCTGCTGGCCCTGAATGGCCGTGATCGCTGGGACGAGGTAGGCGAAGCTCTTTCCGACGCCGGTGCCGGCCTCGACCAGCAGGTGCTCGTTGTCGGCGAAGGCCGACTCGACCGCCCCGGCCATGGCCACCTGCTCGTTGCGCTGCTCGTAGCCGTCCAGCGCCGCCGCCACCGGGCCCCCGGGGCGGAGGATATCGGCCGCCCGCAGCGTCATAGCGCCCCCGGCGCGCTGCCAAGAGCCGCTTGGGCGTCCAGCAGTTTCTCGATCGTCCGCAGCGCGAAACGCACCGTCAGCAACACGGAAATCAGCGTCACTATGGTTGCCAGGATGGTGATGAACGTCCGCCCGCGGACGATGCTGCTGCGCATGGACGAGACGATCCGGTCCTTTGCCAGCGTGAGCATTGCCAGCAGGACGGCCCCCATGGTGATCCAGATGCTGATGCTGTGCACGGCCGAGTACATCCAGACGCCTCGCCCCACCGGGGTTTTCCGCCCGCTGTCGACGAGGTAGTAGTGCAGGGCCGCGGGCCCGCCGGCAACGGCCTCGGCGCGGACGTCGCCGTTGACCGCCTCCCCGCCGATGAAGTCGTACACCACGGTGTAGGCCAGGAAGTTCGCCAGGCCGAGGATGATGACCCAGATGCAGACCTTCGTCCGCCGGTTCATGTGCAGGACCTCTGATTCATCGGGTAGGCTGGCTTGCTCGTCGGTCAAGGCGCGTGCCCCTTGCTAGCCGCTGTCGCCTATGACGCCCTCGAGGGGCGAGGAGGCGGTGGCGTAGAGTTTCCTGGGAATCCTGCCCGCGCCGCGCGCGAGCCTCCCGGCCTCGACGGCCAGCCGCATGGCGCGGGCCATGGCGATCGGGTCTTTCGCGGCGGCGATGCCCGTGTTGAGCAGCACGCCGTCGGAGCCCAGCTCCATGGCGATGGCCACGTCCGAGGCCGTGCCCACGCCGGCGTCAACGATGACCGGGTAGTCCGGGTCGCCGTCCTTGAGGTCGTCGAGTATCAGGCGGATGTTGGAGGGGTTCAGGACGCCCTGCCCCGAGCCGATGGGGCTGCCGGCGGGCATGACCGAGTCGGCCCCGGCGTCCTTGAGCCGCCTGGCCATGATCGGGTCATCGCTGGTGTAGCACAGCACCGTCAGGTCCTCGCCCTTGAGCTCCTTGAGCGCCTCCAGCGTGCCGACGGGGTCGGGCAGGAGCGTCTTCTTGTCGCCGAGCACCTCGAGCTTGACCCAGGCGGCGCCGGGGTTCTCGATCCCTTCCAGCAGCTCCCGCCCGAGCAGCGCGGTGCGGACGGCGTCTTCGGCGTTGAAGCAGCCGGCCGTGTTCGGCAGCAGCGTGTACCGGTCGAGGTCGAGGAAGTCCAGGATGCTCCGCCCGCTCTCGTCGGACATGCGCTCCCTGCGGACGGCGACGGTGACGACCTGGCAGCCGCTCTCGCCCAGGGCGTCGCGCATGAGTTCGTACGTGGCGTACTTGCCCGTCCCCACGAACAGTCGCGAGGAGATTTCGAAGTCGCCGATCCTCAGGACGTCAGGTGTGTCTGTCATGCCTCTGCACCTTGCGCACAGCTTGCCGTCGGCGAATGCCGCCCTCTCATCCGCCGCCGACGAGTGTGACGATCTCGACCCGGTCGCCCTCGCCCAGCAGGGCCTCTGCGAAGCTGGCGCGCCGGACGATCCTCTTGTTTCGCTCCACCGCCACGCGGCGGGGCTTGAGGTTGAGTTGTTCGAGCAGCTCCAGCACGCTCATGCTTTCGGGCAGCTCCCGCGTCTGGCCATTTATATGTATCTGCACGGATGTCAACCTCTCACATGCCTCCGCACCGGCGCGGCGCAATACAGCCATTGGCATTGTACCGAAGGCTCCTCCGCTGCCGCAATCAGCGCTTTCTCCGGGGGCTCTTGCGCGTGGACGACTTGCGAGCGGCTTGCTGACGGGCGGGGCCGAGGGCGGCCTTGAGAACGTCGTCCACCGTCCCGGCGAAGACGAAACGCAACTGCCTCCGGGCGTCCGCGGGCACGTCCGCCACGTGCCTGCGGTTGCGCTCGGGCAGTATGACCGTCTTGATCCCGGCCTGGCGGGCGGCCAGCACCTTCTCCTTGACGCCCCCCACCGGCAGGACCAGCCCGCGAAGGGTGACCTCCCCGGTCATTGCCACCTCCGCCCGCACGGGTCGGCTCAGCATCAGCGATGCCAGCGCTGTGGCCATCGCCACGCCTGCGCTGGGTCCGTCCTTGGGCACGGCCCCGGCCGGTACGTGAACGTGGATGTCCAGCTTGCCGAACTGCCTGGGGTCGATGCCCAGGTCCTCGCTGCGGCTCCGGATCAGGCTCAGGGCGGCCTGGACCGATTCCTTCATCACCGTGCCGATGTGCCCGGTGAGGATCAGGTTGCCCTTGCCGGGGAAGGCGGTGGCCTCGATGAAGATGATCTCGCCGCCGTAGGCGGTGTATGCCAGGCCGGTGGCCACGCCCGGCACGGCGGTCCTGCGAGCGAGCTCGCCTTCGTACTCGCGCGGGCCGAGGAAGGCGGCGACGTGCTTGGCGGTGACGCTCCTGGCCTTGGCCGTGCCGGCGGCGACGCGCGCAGCCACGCTGCGGCAAATCGCGCCGATCTGCCGCTCCAACTGCCGCACCCCCGCCTCGCGCGTGTAATACAGGACGATCTGCTTGAGGGCCGACTTCTGGAACTTGATCTCCCGGCTCGTCAGGCCGTTCTCCTTCAACTGCCGAGGCACGAGGTACCGCTCGGCGATGCTAAGCTTCTCGGCAAGGGCGTAGCCGGGAAGGCCAATTACCTCCATCCGGTCGCGCAGCGCCGGCGGGACGGTGGCCATCACGTTGGCGGTGCCGATGAACATCACCTGCGACAGGTCGAAGGGCACGTTGAGGTAGCGGTCCTGGAAGCTGAAGTTCTGTTCCGGGTCCAGGATCTCCAGCAGTGCCGATGTCGGATCGCCGCGGAAATCGGAGCCGACCTTGTCCAGCTCGTCGAGCATGAACACCGGGTTGCGGGAACCGGCCTTACGGATCTCCTGGATTATCCGTCCGGGCATAGCGCCGATGTAAGTGCGCCGGTGCCCGCGGAGCTCGGCCTCATCGCGGAGCCCCCCGAGGCTCATCCGAATGAACTTCCGCCCCAGCGCCCTTGCGATGGACTGTCCCAGTGAGGTCTTTCCCACCCCGGGCGGCCCGACGAAGCAGAGGATCGGGCCGCGAGAATCGGGCGCCAGCTTGCGCACCGCCAGGTACTCCAGCATGCGCTTCTTGACCTTCTCCAGGTCGTAGTGGTCCTCCTCCAGGATGCGCCTGGCCCGGCGGATGTTGAGCTTGTCCTTGGTCAGCTTGGACCAGGGCAACTCCGTCATCACGTCCAGGTAAGTGCGGATGACGGCGTACTCCGGGCTGGCGGCGGGGATACGCTCCAGCCGGCGGACCTGGCGGTGGCACTCGTCCTTGACCGCCTCGCCCATGTCGGCTTCCTTGATCTTCGCGTCCAGCTCGAGGATCTCGGCCGCCTGCTCGTCCTCCTGCCCGAGCTCCTTGCGGATCGCCTTTAGCTGTTCGCGCAGGAAGTACTCCCGCTGATCCTTGTTGATGCTGGCCCGGACCTGCTCCTGGAGCTGCCCGCTGAGCTTGAGGACCTCCACCTGGTGGTGAAGCTGCCCCTGGAGCTCCTTGAGCCGCCCGAGCACGTCGGTCTCGGCCAGGAGTTGCTGCTTGGCGGCCACGTCCAAGGGCATGTTGGCCGACAGGAAATCCGCCAGCGCCCCCGGCTGATCGATGCTGGTGATGATCGCCTGCGCCTCGTCGGGCACGTTGGGGGACAACTGGACCACCGTCTGGGCCTTCTGGCGAACGTCCACCAGGCGGGCCTCGAGCTCGGTGCTGTCGGTCACGTGGTCGCTCATGGGCGTGACCTTGGCACGGAAGAACGGCTCGGTCTGGACGAACTCGTCGACGTGCACCCGGACCAGCCCGTGGACGATCAGCCTTTGATGCCCTTCATCGGTCCGCAGCAGCCTGAGGACGACAGCCGCGACGCCCACCTCGTAGAGTTCCTTGGGAGAGGGGTCCTCCACCCGCTCGTGCCGTTGGGTGAGCAGCACGATGATCTTCTCATCCGGCAGGACGGTGTCTATGAGCCGGCTGGACTTCTCCCGCCCGACCGTCAGCGGCAGGACCGCTCCGGGAAAGACCACGGTGTTGCGGATGACCATGACGGCAGCGACGTCCGGAACGGCCAGGGGCTCCTTCTGCTCGCCGCCCAGGGCGATGTCCCGCCCCGGGTGGATGACGGATTCCGGCTCTTCCGGCGCGATGATCTTGGGCTTGCTGGGTTTGTCTTTGCTCATGGCCCTTTGTTGCTCGTGAGGATGCCCTCATCCGTGGGGCAGTGTCCTGAACAAAAGGCAGGAGCCTGCCGGTTGGCCTCGGGCCGCTCGGGCAGCCGATCCGCGGCTGCCGTCACGACTTCTTGGGCATGTTCACCCAAAGTAATCCATTCCCGTAGCGGGCCTGGATCTGGTCGCCGTCCACCGACTCGGGCAGTTTCAACCTTCGCAGGAACGGCCCGTGGTCGATCTCCATCAGGTGCAGCTTCTGGGGCTCGAGTTTCGCCGGGTCGCGCTCCTCCGGGTTCGGGGGGCGCGGCGTTGACCGCTCCCCGCTCAGGAGGAGGTAGCTCTTCTCCACCTGCAGCTCAATGCTCTCGACCTCCACGCCAGCCAGGTCGGCAACCAGGCAAAAGCACGTGGGGCTCTCATAGAGATTGATGGACGGACTCCACGTCTGCTTGGTGCGGTATTGGCGGTATTCGGGGCCTAGCACCTCGTCAACCCACCGCCTCATTTGATCGGTGACGAACGAAAAACCCCCTCCGGCCAGTTGAAGTGGAACGTCCATGGCTGTCTTCCCGTCATCCAGCATGCGACCGTTGACCCTTGAGCCCAAGCCGTTGGACCCATTGTAGCCTTCGGGGCGCAAAAATAAAGCGCCGAAACGAATGCTTCGGCGCTTTGGATGCGCTCGGCCCGGGGCGGCGGGTGTCACTTGGGGGAGACGACGAAGTAGCGCCGTCCCATGCCGGCTATGACGACCCGCAGCCGGAGGCCCTTGCCCTTTGCCGCCGCCACCGCCTCGCCGAAGTCCTTGGTGCTGGCGATCTTCCGGCCGTTGACACGTTCGATGAGCATGCCGGGGCGGAGGCCCTGCTCGGCGGCGTCGCTGTCGGCGTCCACGTTGACGATGAGCACGCCGGAGGCGTCCTGCTCGAAGCCGCTCATTCGCGCCAGCTCCGCGGTGAGCGTCCGGACCCTCAACCCGTCCTTGCCGGTCTCCGTCCTTTCCGGCCCCGGGCGGCGAGCCTCGGCCTCGTTCTCCGGGCGGGAGGCCACCTTCAGGGTAACCGTCCGCTCCTTGTCGGCCCGATAGACAGTGATCTTTGCCTTGCTACCGGGGACGAGGCTGGCCACGAGGTGGAGCAGCTCGTTGACGTTGTCCACGGGCTCTCCGTCGATGGCGACGATAAAGTCCTCCGCCTTGATACCCGCTTCCTCGGCCGGGCCGCCCTTGGCCGGCTCGATGACCAGAGCGCCCCTGCTGTGGGGCAGGCCGAAGCTCTCCGCGAGCTTCTCATTGACGTCCTGGATGGTCACGCCCAGGAAGCCGCGAACCACCTTGCCGCTATCCACGAGCTGCCGCATGACGTTGCGGGCCATGTTCGAAGGTATGGCGAAGCCGATGCCCTCGTTGACGCCGGTGCGGGAAATGATGGCGGCGTTGATGCCGATAATCTCGCCGCGCATGTTCACCAGCGGGCCGCCGCTGTTGCCGTGGTTGATGGCGGCGTCGGTCTGAATGAAGTTCTCGTAAAGCCGCGAGCCGGTCCTCCGCTCCTTGGCGGAGATGATTCCGGCCGTGACCGTCTGCGGCAGGCGCTCGGGCGCCCCGATGGCGAGCACCAGGTCGCCGACCTGGGCCTTGTCGCTGTCGCCCAGCGCCGCGTCGACGAGCCGGTCGGGCTTGATCTTCACCACCGCCAGGTCGGTGTGGGAATCGGAGCGGACCCAATCGGCCTGAAACTTCCGCCCGTCCGCCAGGATGACCTCCACCTCGTCGGCGTCGCCGGCCACGTGGTCGTTCGTCAGCAGGTATCCGTTCTTGGCATCGACTATGACGCCGCTTCCCAACCCGCGGCGTATCCGCATCCGCTCTCTGGGCGGGCGCGGCATCCGCCGGCGCAACCCGCGGCCGTCGCCCTCGCCGAAGAATCGGCGCATGAACTCGTCGGGGTCCAAACGGCTCTCGGGCAGGAGAACGCGTTTCTTGACGCGGATCACCACCACCGCCGGCTTGACTGTCTTGGCCACCGTCCGGAACAGCGTGCTCAACTGCTCCTTCTCGCTGAGCTTGACCAGCAGCTCACGGTCGGCCTGGTTGGTGCCTCTGGCGGCTGCGTAGGCCCAATGCTCAACTACCGACGGCGCCAGAGATATCGCTATCGCCAGCGCCACGATCCCTGCGGCAACCAACAGGTACCTTTTGCGTTTCACGCTGCGTTTCATGGCTGGTGCTCTCCTTGCAAACTCGTGCAGTCTTGAGACCCATCCATCCGCGGAGTCCGCGATTGCAGTATGAGGCCGGGAAAATCCCGTCTACCGTAATGCTATACGTCGCACTGGCTCGGGCGGTTCTTCAAACTTCGCCAGGCGAGTGCGGCCAGCATGAGCAGATAGACAACCAGGGCGGAAATCTGAGCTGATGTTCCCCGCGGCCAGCCGGCGGCGGGCGATGGTTCCCCGTCGCGGCCGAAGACCACCGTGCCCATGCCGTTGGCGCCGGCCCGTTGGGCGCCTCGCAGCCTCGGGGCGTCGGGGCTGACGCTGACGAACCGGGCCTCTTCAGCCCGCCGCCCCGAGCCAACGGCGAGGGCCTGCCGGGTCAGGTCGAACTGCCCTGCCCGCCACCTCAGGGCCTCGACCACCGAACCCACGTCGTCGAACGCGAGCACCTCCTCGACGGGGAACGACCTGGGCAGGCAGAGGCGGTTCTCGTAGATGTGCACGGGCGGGTCGCCGGGCCGCAGCGGCGCGAGCCCATCGGGAGTCCGGTCCACGTAAACGGGCTGGCCCGGCTCGAGCCGGCTGCCGAGGTTGATCGGCGCCTCCCAATCGGCCCGGCGGAGCGAAACGCGGCGAACCTCCACGGCCTTCTCGCTGGCGGTGAACACGCGGAACGAGCCCCTGTCCCCCACGCTCACGGGCGCCTGGAAGGTCCACTCGAAATGCCGCCACCCGGGCCCGAGGCGCTCGTAGTCGATTCGCATCGTGCCTGGATTGGCCCACCACGAGGCCGGGTCGTCGCTGTCGGGAACGTACTCGGCGCCGAGGTAATTGCCCGCCCCCTCGGGCGCGCGGGCGTCGAGCGAGATGCGATACACCCGCCCGCCGGCCAGTGTCACCGGTTGGGTGGCCTGGGCGCCCCAGGAGAACAGGCCCCGGCGCAGCCGCAGGCGGTTGCCCTCCAGCTCGGCGTGCGTGAGCTGCCAGTCGCCGGCCAGCAGTTCCGGGCCGCTCTGGGCCGGCGGCCCGGCTGGGATGCGGACCGACTCGATGACCGCCCGGCGTTCGGGATCGGCCGCGAGTATGTAACGGACGTTGAAGAGGCTCAGCAGGTGGTTTCGCCGGATCAGCCAGGCCCACTCGTAGTTCTCGCCCCATGATCGAAAGCCCAGCAGCAGCGGATGCTCAGCCGGCTGGAACGGGCCGTAGTAGGAGATCGTCTGGATGCCAAGCGTGGCGCAGGCCTTCGGCAGGAGCAGCTCGGCCGGGCGACGGTGGTAGCTCCGCGACAGGCCCCAGATGCGGTATGGCTCGTCGGGCGGCGCGTTGGCCCTGAGCCAGGCGGCCGCGGGCGAATTGTGCGGCTGAGGCATCGGATCGCCCGAGGCGGGAACGTCAACGAAGCGGGTGATGAAGAACAGGTCAACCAGCAGCAGCCCCGTCAGCGTCCACGCCCGGCGCCGCGGCGAGCGGAGGAACCACCACACTGCCAGGCCCGTCGCCGCCGCCAGGAGGATCGGCACCCAGACGGCCGGCGAATGAAAGTCTATGGCCTCGCGCAGGCCCTCGGCGCCGGCGTTGCTGAGCAGCGGGGCAAGCGACCACCACTTGCCCTCCAGTCTCGCCAGCGCCGCCAGCAGCGCCAGCGACACAATCATGCACAGCGGCAGGTACGCCGTGGTCGCCCGCCGAACGGTCGTCCGCAGCGCCGCCGGCGGCTTGGTCAGCAGGGCGTGGATCGACACCGCGGCCAGCGTCGCCAGGGCCAGGTCGATCACCAGCAGCATCCTCGCCGGACAGCGGATCACCGACAGCACCGGCAGCATGTGAACGAGCCTGTACGTCGGCAGGTAGTAGCCCAGCGCCCAGACTGCCGCGGCGATGAGGATGACGGTCCAGGCCCGGACCAGGCTCCGCCGCTGGGCTGCGGCCGGGTCGGCATCGGCCGGCTGCGTCTTGCCTTTGCGGCACAGTCGCCACATGGCGGCGAAGGCCAGCGGCAGCGTGATCAGCCCGACGTAGCCGAGCATTTCGCACAGGTGCCATGGCCCCCACCAGTCCTGCGCGAAGAAGTTGGGCGTGCGGGAGCCCATGATGAAGGGGAAGAAGGCGAGCACCCCGCAGAGCGGGAAGAACGAGTTCTCTCCGGCGACGACGTACGGCACGGCCGAGCGGATGGTGCCGCTCAGAGCGCCCGCGGTGGCGGCGATTTGCGGTGCCATGAGCGCCGTGCCCATCACGGCGGCGGCGCCGGCGGCCAGCACCGCCCGCCCCACCGGCCGGCCGCGAAGCAGCAGGTACGCCGTCCAGGCCAACATCATGTGAACGGCCGTCGCCCAATGCCCCGCCGCCAGCGTCAGGGCGAAGATGAGGGTCATGGCCGCGAAGGCCGACCGCGCGCTGCGGCGGGTCAGCTCGATGCTCCACATCCCCCACGGCAGCAGCGCCGCCGCCTGGATGACCGACAGGTGGACCCGGTGGCCGACCATGAACCCGCTGAACATGAACGCCGCCGAGCCGAAGGCCGCCGCCGGGCCGGCCAGCCCCAGCCGCCGCAGGTACAGCCACGCCCCGCCGCCCGCGACGGCGAAGGCCAGGAACACCGACAGGCTGTAGGCCAGCTTTCCCGGCAGGAAGAGGAACAGGAGGTTCGCGGGGTGGAACAGCCCGCTCTGCGGGTCGGCGAAGAGCCCCACGCCGGCGGCTTCGCGATCGTTCCACGCCGGCCACTGCCCCGCGCCGACCTGCTCGGCCACCATGGACCGCAGCGGGTAGTAGTACACCACGTCGTCTTCGCCGGCCGAGGTCGGGCACGACCACAGCGGGTGCAGCATCGCCATGGGAAGCAGCAGCAGCGCGCCGCAGATGAGGAACCTGCGAGGCATCGCGCGAAATCGCAGGCCGCCGATGGGCGTGGGCGGCTCCGAGATCAGCTTTCCTTGGCCCATTGTCGCAGGGCTTCGAGCTCCTCGTCGCTCATTGGGTAGCCGTGCTCGGGGGCGGGGTATGTTCCGTCGCGGCACTCCGCCACGTAGGTCTCGAAGGCCTTCTGCATGGGCGTTGCCAGGTCGGTGTACTTCTTGACGAACTTCGGCACCCGCCCGGGGACCAAGCCGATCATGTCGTGCGTGACGACGACGTGCCCGTCGCATCCGGCGCCCGCGCCGCAGCCGATGACCGGTACGGAGACACGTTCGGTGAGCATCCGGGCCGGGTCGGGGGGCACGGCCTCGAGCAGCAGGGCCGAGGCGCCGGCCTCGACCATCATCTCGGCCGTCTCGATGATCTGTATCGCACCGGCGGCGGTCTTGCCGGCGACCTTATACCCGCCGACCTGCCCCGCCCGCTGCGGTGTGAGCCCCAGGTGCGGCATGACCGAGATGCCCGCGGTGGCCATTGCCGCCACCGTATCGACGAACCGGCGGTCGCACTCGAGCTTCACGCAGTCGGCGCGGGCCTCGACGACGTACCGCCCACCGTTGGCCACTGCCTGGGCGGGCGAGGTGTACGTCAGGTAGGGCATGTCCGCCACCAGGTAGGCCAGCGGCGCCCCGCGGCGGACGGCGGCCGTCAGCGTCACCGAGACCTCCAGCCCCACGCCCGTCGTGTCGGGCAGGCCCAGGACGGGTCCGGCGAGGCTGTCGCCCACCAGGATGACTTCCACCCCGGCCGCTTCCTGAATCGACGCCATCGTCGCGTCGTAGCAGGTCAGCATGGAGAACTTCTCGCCGGCGGCCTTGTGCTTGTTAAGCGTCGCTATCGTGATTTTCTTTTCCAGTGCCATAGTGCCCGACATTCTACCGATCCTGCGGCGGCAGGCAAGCCCCCTGTTGGCCCCGGCGGCGGAGGGGAGGGCTACTTGATGTCCGCGTGGTATTCCTGGAGCGACTTTGCCTCGCTCCGCCCGGCGCGGCAGGCGGCGATCCCCTCGGCCGCGGCGTTGGCGGCACTCAGCGTGGTGATGTACGGGATCTTGTAGCGGATCGCCGACTTGCGGATGTAGGAATCGTCGTGCTGGCTTAGCTTGCCGACGGGCGTGTTGACCACGAGTTGAATCTCACCGTTCTTGATGGCATCGACGATGTTCGGGCGGCCCTCGTGAAGCTTCTTGATCGGCTCGGCGTCGATGCCGTTGGCGGCCAGGAACGCCTGCGTGCCCTCGGTGGCCCTGATCTTGAGCCCGAGGTCGTGGAACCGCTTGGCCGTTTCCAGCACGGCCGGGCGGTCGCGCTGCGGGACAGATATCAGAACCGTTCCCTCGGTGGGCAGGACCGACGTGCCCGGGACGGCGCCCTCCTGGGCCTTGTAGAACGCCAGCCCGAAGGAATCGGCCAGACCCAGCACCTCGCCGGTGGAGCGCATCTCCGGCCCTAGGACGGGGTCCACCTCCGGGAACATCGGGAAGGGGAACACGGCCTCCTTCACGCCGTAATGCGGGATATGCTTGCCCTTGAGGTTCAGCTCGGAGAGCTTCTTGCCCACCATCAGCTCCGTCGCGATCCGTGCCATGGAGACGTTGCAGACCTTCGAGACCAGCGGCACGGTTCGGGAGGCGCGGGGGTTGGCCTCCAGGACGTAAACCGTGTCGGCGGCTATGGCGTACTGCATGTTCATGAGCCCCACGACGTTCAGCTCCCGGGCGATCTTGCGGGTGTACTCGTAGATGGTCTCTATGTGCTCGGGCTTGATGCCGATCGGCGGGATGACGCAGGCCGAGTCGCCGGAGTGTATGCCGGCCAGCTCGATGTGCTCCATGACGGCCGGGACGAAGGCGTCGGCGCCGTCGGCGATGGCGTCGGCCTCGGCCTCGACGGCGTTCGCCAGGAACTTGTCGATCAGTATGGGGCGCTCGGGCGTGACCCCGACGGCCGCCGCCACGTACTGCCGGAGCATCTCCTCGTCGTACACGACCTCCATGCCGCGCCCGCCCAGCACGTACGACGGGCGGACCATCAGCGGGTAGCCGATCCGACCGGCGATCTCCAGGGCCTCGTCCACGTTGCTGGCCATGCCGCTCTCGGCCATGGGGATGCCCAGCCGCGCCATCATCTGCCGGAAGCGGTCGCGGTCCTCGGCCAGGTCGATGGTGTCGGGGCTGGTGCCGAGGATCTTCACGCCCTCGGCCTCCAGCTCGCGGGCGATGTTGAGCGGCGTCTGCCCGCCGAACTGGACGATCACGCCCTCGGGCTTCTCCTTGTTGTAGATCTGCAGGACGTCCTCGACCGTCAGCGGCTCGAAGTAGAGCTTGTCGGAGGTGTCGTAGTCCGTCGAGACGGTCTCCGGGTTGCAGTTGACCATGATGGTCTCGAAGCCCATGTCGCGGAGGGCGAAGGCGGCGTGCACGCAGCAGTAGTCGAACTCGATGCCCTGGCCGATCCGGTTCGGCCCGCCGCCCAGGACCATCACCTTTCTGCGGTCGCTGGTGGGCACGGAGTCGGGGGCGTTGTAGGTGGAGTAGTAATACGCCGCGTCCTCCACGCCGCTGACCGGCACCGCGTGCCAGCCCTCCACCACTCCCAGCGCCGTCCGCTGCCGGCGGATGTCCCCCTCGCCCACGCCCAGCACCTGCGAGAGGTACTTGTCGGAGAAACCGTCCTTCTTGGCCCGGGTGAGCAACTCGCCAGGCAGCTTCTTGCCCTTGTGGGCGAGGACCTCCTCCTCCAGCTCCACCAGCTCCTTCATCTGCTCGATGAACCAGCCCTTTATGTAGGTCAGCTCGTGGAGTTGCTCCACCGTGGCGCCCTTCCGCAGGGCCTCGTACATGATGAACTGGCGCTCGCTGGTGGGCTCGCGGAGCATCTCCATAAGCTCCTCCAGCGGCAGCTCGTCAAAGTTCCTCGCGTGGCCGAGCCCGTGCCGGCCGCTCTCCAGCGACCGGATGGCCTTCTGGAGTGCCTCCTTGTAGGTCTTGCCGATGGACATCACCTCGCCGACGGCCCGCATCTGCGTGCCCAGCTTGTCCTCGGCGTTCTTGAACTTCTCGAAGGCCCAGCGGGCGAACTTGACGACCACGTAGTCGCCCGACGGGGTGTACTTCTCGAGCGTGCCGTCGCGCCAGTACGGAATCTCGTCCATGGTCAGCCCGCCGGCCAGCTTCGACGAGATCAACGCGATCGGGAAGCCAGTCGCCTTCGACGCCAGGGCCGAGCTGCGCGATGTCCGCGGGTTGATCTCGATCACCACCACGCGGCCGGTCTTGGGGTCGTGGGCGAATTGGACGTTCGTCCCGCCGATGACCTGAATGGCCTCGACGATGTCGTAGGAGTGCTTCTGGAGGCGCTGCTGAAGCTCCTGGGAGATCGTGAGCATCGGCGCGGTGCAGTAGGAATCGCCGGTGTGCACGCCCATGGCGTCCACGTTCTCGATGA
>CBFCZU010000097.1:0-14612 GCA_965602635.1 uncultured Planctomycetales bacterium
TCGCAAAGGTGCTTATTGCATGGACCCGGAAGGGGTCATGCAATAAGCAGGCTAGTTGCAGCAATTGGCGGGGCATTGCCAGTTGCCGGCATGAAGCACACAGCTCCGGCCGGGCCTTGTTGCGCCCGGCCGGGGCTGCTCGGCCACCGCGCACCGAAACCTTCCTTTTCGCCTGCCGTTATACCTCTGTGCCTCCTGGCCCGGGCCCGGCGGCAGGGGCGCCCTTGACGCCCGCGCGCCCGCGCGGCACCATGAGCCGCCGTGAACGGACAAGCCAACAGCTCAGAGGTGGAACCATGAAGTACGCGAGAGCCTGGACCGCACTGCTCCTGGCGGGCCTGCTGGCCGGGCCCGTCTGCCTGGCGGCGCCGCGGCCGAAGGTCACCTACTCCCAGGAGTATCGCCGCCTGACCGCGGAGTTCCAGCGGCGCAGACACGCGCAGGCGTTCGTCATGCTGGACCAGATGCTCAAGAAGTACAAGGCGCCCGCGCAGGCCCAGGAGCTTCGCCTGCTCAAGGCCGAGAAGCTCGGCGAAACGGGCAAGCACGCCGAGGCGCTGAAGGAGCTGGCCAGCCTGCGCGACGCCTTCAAGGAGGACAAGACCCTCCAGGCCCAGTCGCTGCTGCTCAGCGCCGCCTCGCTGCGGGGGCTGAAGCGTTTTCCCGAGGCCGTCGCCACCTACCAGAAGGTCGCCAAGGACTTCGCCGCTCAGCCGGACCGCGCCGCCGACGCCCTGGTCCGCGCCGGCGACGTGCTCGGCACCGACCTGAAGAAGTACCCCGAGGCCCTGGCGTCGTACGCCGCCGTGGAGAAGCAATTCCCCACGCTCCCCCGCCGCTGCAGCGCCGCGGTACTCAAGATCGCCACGATCAACGAGACGCAGACCAAGGACCTTCTCAAGGCGGCGGCCGCCTACGCGAAGCTCACCTCCACCTACGCCGCGCTGCATCCCCAGAACATCCTGGCGGGGCACTACACAAGGCAGGTCGCGTGCCTGCGCGGGGCCAAGAAGCTGCCCGAGGCCCTGGCCGCCCTGAAGAAGGGCGAGAAGGCCCTGCAGGAGGTCCGTTACCGCACGCCGATGGCACTGGCGCAGTTGGGTGTGCTGGTGGAGATGAAGAACTACCCCGGCGTGCGCGGCGAGGCGGACCGGATTATCTGCGAGTACCCGCTGGAGCTCGAGACCTGCCAGGCCGCCCAGACGCGGGTGGTCGATGCCTACCGGGCGGAGAGCAAGTTCGCCGAGTGCCTGGGGTCGGCCCGGACGCTGTACGACGCCGCCGGCAGCGAGAGGAACATCCGCGCCGCCGCCCACGTGGTTGCCCGCGGCTTCCGGTCGGTTGACGGCAACCTCGCCCGGGCCAACGTCTTCCTCGCCTACCAGCGGTTCGGCCCGCTGGGCAAAGACGGCAAGCCCAACACGCCCGACGATCAGAAGGTCAATCACCTCCCCGCGGTGAGGTATCCGGCGAGCACGCCGGCCAGGAACCAGCGCTTCACCGCCGCCGTCAACGCCCAGCCCAAGACCTACCGGGGCTACCGCACAAGGGCCTACCTGTACGTGTATTGGGGCAAGCCGAAGGAGGCGGCCCAGCAGTTCAGGCTGGCGTTCCAGATCAGCGCCGACTCCCTCGTCCCCCAGGCCGCCCACGAGCTGGTGCTGGTGGGGTTGAAGGCCTACCGGGCCTCCTTCGCGGGGCTGGACCGCGTATTCGAGTACATCAGCTACGGGCCCAAGGGCAAGGACGGCAAGCAGAACATCCTCGACCCGTTCCAGGGGCTGTAAGTGGATCGTTCGCCGGACATGGTTGAAGCCGCCGTCGAGCGGCTGGGGCTGCGGGCCCGCCGGGCGCTGTGGGCGGCGGCAGTGGTCGTCTGCGCCGTTGGCCCGGGCGCCGCCCAGAAGCCGCCTGTGAAGGTCACGCCGGCCGAGTGGGACCAGGCCATGACCGCGGTGAGGGGCATCTCGCTGGATTCCGCCCAGCCGGCGCCCCGCCGCGCCAACGCCATCGTGGCCTACGCCAAGCTGAGCCTCCTTCGCGGCCGGCCTGATGACGCGGTAAAGCTGTGCCGCGAGATACTGAGCACGGCCTCGGCGGGGGAGGTGGCGATCGCCGCCGTCCGGGCCGGCGCCCTTACCGCCCGCTTCGTTCACTGTCACCTGGGCGCGGTCGAGGATTTCATCCGCACCTGGCAGGGCGGCTCGGCCACCGGCTCGGCCCGAGCGGCCGCCGCCAGGGTGCAGCAGGACCTGGCGAAGATACGCCAGCATCTCATGTCGGTCGCCGGCAGGAGGCCCGTGCCCATGCCCATCGCCGTCCGCCTGGCGCCCTGGGCGGCCCTGGTGCCCGGGCGCGGCGCCCGCGTGGTGGGCTTCCCGGCGATACGAGTGGCGGCCCCGCATTGGAGCGTCAGCCCCAAGGGCGGCGCCGGCCCGTCGGCGGCGGCGGTGGGGCTGCCGCCGATACCGCTGCCGCCACAGATCGCCAAGGACGGCAGCGGCCGTCCTGCCGCCCTGCGCCTGACGCTGCCGGCCTACGTCGCGCCGCCGTGGTACGCCAGGGTGAGCTTCCCGCCCCTGAAGGAGGCGCCGAAGAAGTAGCCGGCCGGGACGCGATCGCCATGTACGGAAAGGTCCACGCCACCGACGCGATGACCTCCCGCCAGCGGCTGCTGGCCGCCTACCGCGGCGAAGAGACCGACCGCCTGCCTTACTGGGCCAAGGTCGCCAACCCCACATGGCGGACAAGCCAGCCGGAGGAAATCCGCAAGCTCACCGACCTGGAGCTGCACGATTACATCCACGCCGACGGCATCTTCGGCTGCGGGGGCGGCATCGGCCGGACGGCCCCCCACGCGCCGGTTGAGACCAAGCGCGACGCCAATGTGGAGAGACGCCTCACCCGCACCCCCGACGGCGACCTGGCCGAGGAGTGGACGCTCGACCCCTACACCCAGAGCTGGCACCCGACCGAGCTGCCGGTCAAGACGCTGGAGGACGTGCGGCGGTATCGCTGGGCGTTCGAGGACGTCAGCTACGAGGTGGACGAGCAGGCAGTCGCCACGGCGGCCGACCGCTGCCGGCAGATCGGCCAGCGCGGCGTCACAAAGACCGGCGGCGCCACCAGCCCGCTGATGCACCTGATCCAGCACGTCATGGGGCCGGTGAAGACGCACCTGATGCTGGCCGACCACCCGGCCGAGATGTACGAGCTTATCGCCCTGATGCAGTCGGACCGCGCCGAGCAGGTCAAGGCCGTGGCCGAGCACACCCCGGCCGACCTGGTTGTGTCGGTGGAGAACACTTCCACCACGCTCATCAGCCCCGGGCAGTTCGAGAAGTACTGCTACCGCCACCTGTGCGACTACGGCCGGGCCATCCGGGCCGCCGGCAAGATGCACGAGCTGCACATGTGCGGCATGACGCTGGTCCTGCTGGAGCTGATCGAGACCATTCCGGCCGAGAGCATCGAGGCATACACCTCGCCGACGCTGGGCAACACCCGCCTGGCCGACGGGCGGGCCAGGGCGCCGTCCAAGACGCTCGTCGGCGGGACCAACGTGATGGTCTGGCTGACCGAGGCCGAGCGGATCGAGCAGTACGTCCTGGACGAACTGGCCGCCTGCCCCGACCAGCGGCGGATCGTGCTCACCACCGCCGGCGTGGCCCCGCCGGGCTGCCCGGCCGAGAGGTTCCGCGCCGTCGGACAGTGGGTGAAGGACGTGCCGGTCAGAATGTCTGATGACCAGTGACGGATGCTCCGCCGGCCGCTCGCCGCATTTTCGTCATTGGTCATTGCCTCGCGTTTCCCATTTGTCGCCCGCCCGCCCGGCCGCTAGAATCTCACTCTCACACCTGCGGGCTTGAATCGCGGAGGATGCGGCGGAAATGATCCATCGGGTGGAAGTGACCTTGAAGGAGCAGTTCGGCGACCCCCACGCCGAGGGCGTTCTGGCCCAGATCAGGGAGCTGGGGATCGACTCGGTCAGCTCGGTTCGCTCGCGCAGGCTGTTCTTCCTGGCCGGCGATCTGGACGAGCAGCAGGCCGGGCGGATAGGGGCCGAGCTTCTGGCCGACCCCGTCATCGAGCAGTGCCGCCTGGGCGAGGCGCGGGCCGCCGACGGGGCGACGGTGATCGAGGTCCACCTCAAGGCCGGGGTGATGGACCCGGTGGCGGCTACGGCCGAGAAGGCCATCCGCGACATGGGGGTGGAGATCGAGTCGGTCCGCACGGCGCGGCGCTACGAGCTCGCCGGGCGAATGGGCAAGCGCGAGCGGGTGGCCATCGCCCGCCGCCTGCTGGCCAACGACGTCATCGAGGACGTCCACTTCGCCGCATACACCCCGCCCGAGCGCCACAGCCGCGCCTACGAGCTGACGGTCAACGAGATTCCCATCCGCGAGCTTGACGCCGCCGCCCTGGAGGCCGTCAGCAAGCAGCGCGACCTGTTCCTCAACCTCACCGAGATGCAGGCCATCCAGGCCCACTACCGCAAGCTCGGCCGCGAGCCGCGGGACGTCGAGATCGAGACCATCGCCCAGACCTGGTCGGAGCACTGCGTGCACAAGACCTTCCGGTCGGACATCCGCCTGACCGACACCGCCGGGCGGGAGGTCGAGAACATCCCGAACCTCATTAAGAGCACCATCTTCGCCGTCACCCGTGAGCTCGACCGCCCCTGGTGCATCAGCGTCTTCGACGACAACGCCGGGGTGATCGAGTTCGACGAGCACTGGGCGGCGTGCTTCAAGGTCGAGACGCACAACCACCCCTCGGCGCTGGACCCCTACGGCGGGGCGGGCACGGGCATCGGCGGGGTCATCCGCGACCCGATGGGCACGGGGCTGGGCGCGTTCCCGGTGGCCAACACCGACGTCTTCTGCTTCGGCCCGCCGGACATGCCTATCTCGGAGGTGCCCAAGGGCGTGCTGCACCCGCGGCGGATCATGCGCGGCGTCGTGGCGGGCGTCCGCGACTACGGCAACCGCATGGGAATCCCCACCGTCAACGGGGCGGTGTACTTCGACGAGAAGTACCTCGGCAACCCGCTGGTGTACTGCGGCACTGTCGGCATGCTGCCCAGGGAGCGGTGCACCAGGCAGTGGCCCAGGGACGGCGACGCCATCATCTGCGTCGGCGGGCGGACCGGGCGCGACGGCATCCACGGGGCGACATTCTCCTCCGGCGAGCTGACACACGAGCACGAGACGACCTTCTCCGGGGCCGTCCAGATCGGCAACGCCATCACCGAGAAGAAGATGCTCGACACCATCATGCAGGCCCGCCGCGAGGGGCTCTACAGCGCCATCACCGACTGCGGCGCCGGCGGGCTGGCCAGCTCCGTCGGCGAGATGGGCCAGAAGGTCGGCGCCGAGGTCCACCTGGACCGTGTCCCGCTCAAGTACGCCGGGCTGAGCTACTGGGAGATATGGGAGTCGGAGGCCCAGGAGCGGATGACCCTGGCCGTGCCGGGCGAGAACGTCGAGCGGATCCTGGCCATCTTCGCCGCCGAGGAGGTCGAGGCGACGGTCATCGGCACCTTCGGCACGCCTGACAGGCAGCTTCGGCTCTACTACGACGGGCAGCTCGTCGGCGAGCTTGACATGGAGTTCCTCCACGAGGGCCTGCCGCGCCCGATGAAGGACGCCGTCTGGGAGCAGGCCGATCGCCCCAGCCCGGCCCCGCCGGCGCGCGACGACCACGCCGCGACGCTGCTGAAGATCCTCGCCGCCCCGAACGTCGCCTCCAAGGAGTGGGTCGTCCGCCAGTACGATCACGAGGTTCAGGGCGGCAGTGTGATCAAGCCGCTGGTGGGGGTGGCGCACGACGGCCCCGGCGACGCGGCCGTGATTCGCCCGCTGCTCGACTCGCAGCGGGCGCTGGTGATCTCCTGCGGGATGAACCCGCGCCTGGGCGAGCTCGACCCTTACCACTCGGCCCTGCACGCCATCGACGAGGCGCTGCGGAACTGCGTCGCGGTGGGGGGCGACCTGTCG
Source organism: uncultured Planctomycetales bacterium (assembly GCA_965602635.1). GTDB lineage: Bacteria > Planctomycetota > Phycisphaerae > SM23-33 > SM23-33 > CBFCZU01. The sequence goes on from CBFCZU010000097.1 coordinate 6,000, forward strand.
CGGACGGCCATCCTCGACAACTTCTCCTGGGGCAACTGCAACAAGCCCGACCGGCTCGGGGCACTCGTCCAGGCGGCCAAGGCCTGCCACGCCGGGGCACTGGCCTACGGCACGCCGTTCGTCTCGGGCAAGGACTCGCTCAACAACGAGTTCCAGACGGACACGGGCGAGACGATCGCCATCCCGCCGACGCTGCTCATCTCGGCCGTCAGCGTGATCGCCGACGCCGCCTTGTGCGTCACCGCCGACGCCAAGGGCGCGGGCAACCACGTGCTGCTGCTGGGGCGCACGACCGGGCACCTGGGCGGCAGCCACCTGCTGCTGGTCGAGGGGCTGGAGAGCGGCACGGACGTCCCGCCGGTAGCACCGGCCGAGTCCAGGAAGGTCATGGAGGCGGTGCAGCGTGCAATCACCGCTGGGCAGGTCCGCGCCTGCCACGACCTGTCCGAGGGCGGGCTGGCGGTCGCGGCCGCGGAAATGGCCTTCTCCGGCGGGCTGGGGGTCGAGCTGGACCTCTCGGCAGTGCCGGCCGAGGCCGACGTGCCCCCGCCCGCGAGGCTCTTCGCCGAGAACGCCGGGCGGTTCCTCGTCGAGGTCTCGCCCGACGACTACGATGCCTTCCTCGAAACGATAGGCGACGTGCCCTGCGGGAAGCTGGGGCGGGTCACCGACACCGGCCGGGTCGTCATAGCGGACTCGACGCGCGTCGTGATCGACGTCGAGATCGCCCGCGCCAAGGCCGCCTGGCAGGGAACGTTCGATTGGTAGCCTCTTTTCACCACAGAGCCTCTTTTTGCCACAGAGGACACAGAGGTCACAAGGGAAAGAATAGAAGAATCTGGATATGACCAGGGAACGCGAGACAGCGCCATCGAGACAAAGGCCTGATGTGAAGCCGCCTGCAGATTTCCCGCGGGAACTCAACGACTTGAGCGGGCGAATTCTCGGCGCGGCGATAGAGGTCCATCGTCACCTTGGACCGGGTCTGGTCGAGACAGTTTACGAGGTGGCTCTCGAGCATGAACTTCGGCTTCAGGGCCTCGCGGTCGATCGCCAAATGCCGATCGCTGTCCGGTACAAGGACATCCAGATCGGTGGGCAGCGGCTGGACATGCTTGTTGAAGGGAAGGTGGTGGTCGAGCTGAAGTCCGTGGAGTCGCTGGCGCCCATTCATGAAGCCCAATTGCTGAGTTACCTGAAGGCGGCCGGCTTGCGGCTGGGCTTGCTGATAAACTTCAATGCCCCGCGCCTGGTGGACGGCGTGCGTAGGTTCGTCCTCTGAGCGAAATTCTCTTTGTTTGAACTCTCTGTTCCCTCTGTGGCCTCTGTGGTAGGGAAAGGCAGACGATGGCGAAGCCAAGGGCAATGGTTCTTCGGGCGGCGGGGACGAACTGCGACAAGGAGTCGCAGCACGCCCTGGAGCTGGCGGGCTTCTCGGCCGAGCGGGTCCACCTGTTCCGCGTGATGGAGCGGCCGGGGCTGCTGGACGAGGTGCAACTGCTGATGATCCCGGGGGGCTTCAGCTACGGCGACGACGTGGCGGCGGGGAAGATCTTCGCCAACCAGATCCTCCACCACCTGGCCGAGGCGCTGAACAAGTTCGTCGCTGACGGCAAGCTCATCCTGGGCGTGTGCAACGGCTTCCAGGTTCTGCTCAAGAGCGGCCTGCTGCCGTGGGGCCGCGCCGACGCCGCGGCGGCCAACCAGGACGCGACGCTGGCGTGGAACGACTGCGGCAGCTTCGTTGACCGCTGGGTGCCGCTTCGGGCGGAGGACAGCAAGTGTATCTTCCTGCCGCCGGGCGAGCGGCTGATGCTGCCCATCGCCCACGGTGAGGGCAAGTTCGTTACCCGCGACCAGGCCGCCCTCGAGAAGATCCGCTCCGGCGGGCAGGTGGCGGTGCGGTACGACGGCGACAACCCCAACGGCAGCATCGACGACATCGCCGGCATCTGCGACCCCACCGGGCGGATCTTCGCCCTCATGCCACACCCCGAGCGGTTCGTGGACGTCACCCAGCACCCCACCTGGACCCGTGGCGGCGTGGACCGCGCCGACGGGCTGATCGTCTTCCGGAGGGCGGCTGAGTATCTCGCGTAGGAATGTCATGGGAAGCCCGCGGGGCACTGGTCGGGAAATGAGCGCCGTCGCGCTGGAAATCATCTTCCTTGGCACGGGCACCTCTCACGGCGTGCCCATGATCGGCTGCGACTGCCCCGTCTGCCGCAGCGGCGACCCGCGCGACCGGCGGAACCGCTGCTCCCTGGCCGTCAGGGCCGGCGGGGGGGAGGTCATCCTCATCGACACGCCCCCGGAGCTGCGCGTGGCGGCGGTGGCCTGGGGGCTGGGGCGAGTGGACGCCATCCTCTTCACCCACGCCCACGCCGACCACATTATGGGCCTCGACGACGTCCGGCGGTTCAACGACATTTCCGGGCGGACGATCCCCTGCTACGCCTCGGCCGGGACGCTAGGGCGGCTGCGGACGGTCTTCGGATACGCCGAGGTGCCCTTCGAGAGTGCCCCCACCAACCGCCCCAGCCTGCATTTCCAGCGGATCGACTCGACCCTGAGCATCTGCGGGCTGGAAATCATCCCCATCCCGCTGCTGCACGGCAGCGAGCCGGTCCTGGGCTTCCGCATAGGCGATTTCGCCTACTGCACCGACTGCTCGGAGATCCCCCAGCCGTCCATGCGCCTGCTCGAAGGCCTGGAACTGCTTGTCCTGGACGCACTTAGACCCGAGCCGCACCCCACTCACTTCAGCCTTTCCCAGGCCCTGGAGGTGATCGCCCGCCTGGGCCCGCGCCGGGCCCTGCTGACCCACGTCACACACCGTCTTGGCCACGAACAGACCTGCCGATCCCTGCCCGAGGGGGTGACGGTTGCCCATGACGGGCTCAGGGCCGTGGTGGGGGAGGAGGACTAATTTCCGCCCTCTAAGCCGCGAAAACCGAAGACATTAACTCGCGGTTCCCCTCCATATTCGCAGTTTTAGCGATTGACGAAATCAGGCACTTGGCCTACAATGGCGAGTGCTCGAAGTACGCATGCTCGACTGATTGCTCACTGCTCATTAGCGTCCGTTGAGGAAAGGCTCGATTTTACGGATCCGGCATTCGTGGGATCCTTGTAGGGCCTCGGCTCAAAGCTTCTCGACGGCTCGTTTCCACGGATGGGCGAAGGCTCGCGACGGATCGGATAACGCTCAGCTAGCCTGAAGCATACAGGTTCGCCTTGTGAGAAAAGAGGAGGATGCTCAAGTGAAGAACTTTCAGCTCAAAGGGATCCCGTCTATCGTCATTGCCCTGATCCTGGCCTTGTCGGCCTGCGCTTACGGGGCAATCCTGCCCACGCCTGACGGGGGCAGGGCCCTCCGGCCCGAGACCGTGAAGACCTGGTACATCTATCAGGAAAATCCGGCCAACCCGGACGGCATTCTCAACCCTGGAGACGTGCTGATTGACACGTTCGAGAACTGGTGGACGCCGGTGTCGAGCCACTCGCAGCACAACATCAGCCTCGACCACGGCGGCGGGCAGTTCTACCACCCCGACGACGACATAGGCTCGTCGCCGATGAGCGCGGCCTCGACGACGAACCCGGCCGACAACCTCTGGCTGCCGAAAGAGAAGAACGCCGTTCACTTCTACATGACCTACGCCCAGTACGACAACCAGGACTGGGTGGGCGGTTATACTGACGGTCTGGGCGGCAACACGCTCGGCGTCGTCAGCGACCGGCACGCCTTCCGCAACGGCTACGCGCTGGGCTGGGTCACCCATGAGAAGGAGCCCAACAACTCCAATCCGCAGACCCCAGCGGGCTTCGTGGAGATGGATATTTTCGTCCACCACGGGCGCGGGCTCGACGACAGCACCGTCGTGAACGTGCCGGGCTGGGGACTCAGCTTCTCCAACCCGCAGATATCCATGAGCAACGACATCTCCAGCCTGGCCAGGGACTACGTCGGCTCGACCGGCGGCTACCACCCGCCGCAGTTCGACGAGGGCACCCAGACCTACTCCTGGGGCGCCAACTCCCTGCGGATGACCGCCAACGGGCTGACCCCCGCAGACCTGGCGACCATCATCAACTCCATGGAGGTTGGGGAGTACGACCCGACCGCATTGGGCAACCCCGAAGTGATCGTGGACAACCAGCACCCCAACGCCATTGCGGCCACGCTCACAGACCACACGGGCATTGACCCCTACATGTACCTGGACTCTTACCTGGAGCGGTCGGCCTATCACGACGGCGCCACCGACGGCGGCGTCATCGCCGGGCTGGCCGGTCAGGAGGACTACGTCTTCGACCCCAACCAGGGCATCAACACCTGGGGCGATCAGCAGGTCATCCGGGTGGACTTCTCGCCCGATACCTTCGCCGCGGGTAACATCACCAAGATCGTGATCTGGGACTTCTCGGATCAGCTCAACCCGGTCCCGATCGTGCTCGACCTGTACGACCCGGGCACCGGGCAGTTCCTGTATCCCGAGGGGCGGTTCTACATCGCCCTGGTGCATATGGTCCCCGAGCCGCTAAGCGCGACGCTGCTGGTTCTGGGCGGTATGGTGCTGGTGGTTCGTCGTCGGAAACGACGGTAACTGACTGTTCTCTCCGGCCTCGCGGCCGGGGACGCAAGGTGAATCGCCGCCAGGTGGCCCGGCTCCTCCGGCCCCTGGCGGCACCTTTTTGCGCCGCCCGCGTCCGGGGCATGATTTCGCCCTTTGCTGTTGCTTGGCGCCCGCCCCCCGCTACACTTGCCCGTTGGCCCGGATGTTGCACGACGGGCGTGCAACATCCGCCCTGCGGGCTTCGACGCGAGCGACTTACGTCGCTCTTGCTCAGGGCCAGCCTTGAGCGAGGCGCGAAGCGCCGAGTCGAAACCTTTGCGAGAGAACCGTCTCTCGCAAAGGTGCTTATTGCAGGAACCCGGAAGGGCTCATGCAATAAGCAGGCTGGCTGCCTCGACGCGATAGAGACTTGCCGCGGAAGGAGAGTTCCGATGCCCAAGATCACCATCATCGGAGGCGGGGCGCATGTGTTCCCGCTGGTGATGTCGCGCGACATCCTGGCCCGGGAGGCGCTGCGCGACTCCACCATCTGCCTGTACGACATCCACGCCGGGCGCAACAACGTCAACGCCGCCGGCGTGCGGCGGATGATCAGGCAGGCCCGCCTGCCCGCCCGCTGCCAGGCCACCACCGACCGCAAGAAGGCCCTGGCCGGGGCCGACTTCTGCGTCTGCACCTTCCAGGTCGGCGGCATAGAGGCCTACGGGCATGACGTCAACATCCCCCGCAAGTACGGCATCGACCAGTGCGTGGGCGACACCTTCGGGCCCGGCGGCATCTTCCGCGGCATGCGATCCATCCGCGCCCTGCGGCAGATCGCCCAAGACATGCACCGCCTCTGCCCCGACGCGCTCTTCCTCCAGTACGCCAACCCCATGGCCATCAACTCCTGGGCGATGAGCCTGCTGGGAATCGTCAACGCCGGGCTGTGCCACTCCGTCCAGGGCACCAGCCGGATGCTCGCCGCCGAGATGGGCTTGCCCCACGAGAGGTGCAGCTTCGTCTCGGCCGGGCTCAACCACCAGGCGTGGTTCATCGAGTTCCGATGCGACGGCATCGACGTCATGCCACTGCTCCGCAAGACCATGCTCGAGCAGCACCTCGCCCGCGCCTCCCGCGGCCTCGCCAGCGACGAGCTGCACGCCGGCGGGAGGGAGCGCGTCCGCACCGAGATCATGCAGCTCACCGGATACTTCCAGACCGAAAGCTCCGCCCACGCCAGCGAGTACCTCGGCTACTTCCGCAAGGACCCGCAGATGGTGCTGGAGTACCAGCCGCGGCGGTGGGACTACTACCAACTTTGCTCGGCCCACGCCGACCCCAAGCGGCGGGTGGCCGACTTCCTCAAGGAGGTCAAGCGCAGCGGCATGACCGCCAGCGAGGAGTACGGCTCGGGGATCATCGACTCGGTGGTGACCGGGGATGTCCGGCTGGTGCACGCGTCGGTGCCCAACGACGGCATCATCACGAACCTGTCGTTCGACTGCTCCGTGGAGGTGCCGGTGTTCGTGGATCGCCACGGCCTCCGGCCTCAGATCATCGGCGAGCTGCCCCCGGCGTGTGCGGCCGTCAACCGCCTCGCCGTCAACCAGATCCAACTGGCCGTCGAGGCGGCGCTGACCGGCGACCGCGACCTGCTTTACGCGGCCGTGGCCATGGACCCCCTGACGGCCGGGATGCTCACGCTGCCGCAGATCCGCAAGATGGTGGACGAGATGATCCGCGCCGAGCAGCGCTGGCTGCCGAGGTTCACCTCCCGGACGCTCATCACCGCCGGCGCCGCACAGATCGCCCGGAAACTGGCCACCACCAAGCGGAAGAAGGCACGCAAGCGCCCGCGCCGGGACCGGAAATGAAGTCCCCGCCCCGCAATACCGTCAACACCATCATGCCCTGGCGGGGGGTGGGCCGCAACCGGAAAGCCGCAAAAGCACGAAGCACGAAACCCGAAATCCGAAACAAATCTCAAATCCCAAACGCCCAAATGACAGAAACGCCGCTCTGAGGAAGACGTGGCCGCAAACGCCGCGGCCACGGCACCCCAGCTCTATCTTCTCTGCTGCTCTGCGCCTCTGTGTCGAATCCTGCTGAGCTGTTTTGGCTCCCTCAAGCAGTCATCCCCTGGATCCCTGCTAAGCTGTTTTGGCAACACGTTTGCGCGCGCAGACGCTACCCCCCCCCTCCCGGCGAAATCGGGGGAAAATGAGATTTTCGGCGCCCGGCCCGGCCGGCGGCTCAGTTGCGCCGACGCCGTCGAAGCACCTGTGCTGAGCGCCGTCGAAGCAGCGTTCACCCTCCGTGGCCGCGCTTGCGGCAGAGGAGGGCCAGCGCCCCGAGGGCCAGCAAGGCCAGCGTGGCGGGCTTGTCCTGCTCTGCGAAGTAGCACCGCTACGCAGCACGAGTTCTCCGAAGCGCCGCTTGTCAGGACCGATCAGGCTCCAGAGCGCCTCCGCAGAGCAAGAAAACCGAGCGCCAGAAGCAGTGCGCAGGCGGGCTCGGGAACGATAAGGGTGTTGCCCGGGACGGCGTCCCATGCGTTCAGGGAGCCTTGCTCAGCCACGTCGAAGCTGTCCCACAGCCCCCTTACATCGAGCCAGTTCATCGAATCGAGTTCGCCGGTCAGCGACACTACCTGGCCGCCATCAAGATTGGTTGCCCCCGCCAGCAACAGCTTCTCGAGGTCGTCCATCCCGTGGTCGTAATACATCGCCGACAGGTCCGAAATCCCCGCGAAGTCAACACCACTCATGTCAAGGGTCAGGACCCCGGGCAATCCAGCAATGCCGAAGTCGCAGCTAGGCGCGTAACCACCATCCATGAATGCGTTGAAGCTCGTCTGGCTGAGCGCTGCATCTACCAGGAGGACGGTTGTGAGGGGATTGGACGGAGCGGTTCCCCAGTTGGACGCAATGGAGAAGTATGTCAGAGAGGGCAGCTCTGCACTGCTGAGATCCATTGTCTCAATCTGGTTGCCTTCCAACTGCAGCCAGCCCAGATTCGTCAGGCCGGCCACCGCGGAAACGTCGCTGATCTGGTTGCCGATCAGGCTCAGCCCGACCAGATTCGTCAGCCCGGCAACCGGGGAGATGTCGCTGATCTCGTTGCGGCTCAGCCTCAGTTCGTACAGATTCGTCAGGCCGGCAACCGGGGAGATGTCGCTGATCTCGTTGCCGCTCAGGCTCAGCGACCACAGATTCGTCAGGCCGGCAACCGCCGAGATGTCGCTGATCTGGTTTCCGCCCAGCTGCAACTCGGCCAGATTCGTCAGCCCTGCAACCGCGGAGATGTCGCTGATCTGGTTTCCGCCCAGCTGCAACTCGGCCAGATTCGTCAGGCCGGCGACCGCGGAGATGTTGCTGATCTGGTTGCTCTCCAGGTACAGATCGGTCAGATTCGTCGCCAGCCCGGCAACCGCGGAGATGTCGCTGATCTGGTTGTCGTGCAGGTCCAGATAGGTCAGATTCGTCAGGCCGGCAACCGGGGAGATGCCGCTGATCTGGTTCTCCCGCAGGTCCAGATAGGTCAGATTCGTCAGGCCGGCAACCGGGGAGATGCCGCTGATCTGGTTCTCCCGCAGGTCCAGATAGGTCAGATTCGTCAGGCCGGCAACCGCGGAGATGTCGCTGATCTGGTTGCTGCGCAGGTTCAGATTGGTCAGATTGGTCAGGCCGGCAACCGCGGAGATGCCGCTGATCTGGTTGTGGTGCAGCTCCAGATCCGTCAGATTGGTGCCATACTCCAGTCCCTGGATGTTGAAGATGCTGCTGTAGCCTGCCGAGAGCGATCCCAGGCCCGCCATATCCGTGTCGGTGATCGGGGTGGGGGCCGGTATGCCAAGTTCGTCCCTGACCGCGGCCTCCAGGTTCGCATCAGGAAAGTTCACATCCTCAGCCGACGCGCCCGAGAACATCGACACACACACCACCGTTACGAAACCGATCCATTTGCCCTTCATTTGGCCGCTCCTTCCCATTTCATGCCCTGGCTGCCGGCGCACGCCGACTGCCGCAGCGCAACGGAAGAGTCCAGCGGC
>CBFCZU010000098.1:0-14558 GCA_965602635.1 uncultured Planctomycetales bacterium
CGGCAGGGAGAGTATGGTCCTGGTCAAGACGGTCCTATGGTCCAAGGCGAACTAAAGTCGCTCCGCATCACACTCGAGGCGAGGGAAGGTGGCATCCTCGGCTACGTGTACCTGGCGGATATCGCACCCGGCCAGGCAAAGGAGACCGTTGAGGTCGAGCCCAATGCAATCATGGCGGACTACGATGCCGCGGGCAATCTCCTGGGTGTAGAGTTCCTCGCTGCCGAGCGAGCCGACGCGGCAGTAATGCGGGGGTTGGCCGAGAAGCTCAAGGCACCTGAGCTGGCCGGGATAGATCTGGCCCAGATGTGCAAGAGCCCCGCCTGAGAGCAGTCCGCGTTGCCGGGTAATCCAAGCGTTCAGTCGGCGCCCACGGGTGCGCGCATCGCGTCGTGGTAGAGTTGCACGAGTTGCTTAGCCATCTTGGCGGGGGAGTGGTGCTCCCGCAGGTGTGCCAGGGCGGCCTCGGCCAGGGAGCGTGCGGCGGCGCGGTCCTCCAGGAGCGAGAAGAGCTTCACCGTCATTTCCGCCGAGTCCCCGGCCGGGAATACCAGCGCCGTCCGGTCCTCGATGACGAAATCGGCGGCCGGCGCCTCGGCGGTGAGCACGGGCACGCCGGCGGCCATGGCCGTCAACAGCTCCACGTCCAGCCGCTGGGTGTGGGCCGGCGAGACGAAGATGTCCGCCGCCCTGAGTATCCCGGCGAGCTGTGCCGGCTCCTGCCTGTCCACGAAGGTCAGGTCTTCCATGAGTTGCAGCTTCTCGGCCAGGCGCCGCAGACGCGCCTCGGCCCGCCCGCTGCCGATCAGGAAGAAGACGCACTCCCGCTGAGCCTGCCTTAACTGGTCGAATGCCTCCAGCACGGCGGCGAAGGGCCCCAAGCGGTCCAGCCGCCCGGAGGCGATTATCGCCGTTGCGTGGTTCGGATTGATGAAACAGGTAGCCGAGCGGACCTGATGAACGCCCGGGCGCAGGCGGCGGATCATCTCCGCCGGCGCGGCGTGCGATTCCACGAGCATCCGCTCGATAGGCGCGCTGGCGGCCAGCAGGAACCGGCAGCGGTGATCGCCCGCCCGGACGTCGTGCTTCAGCGAGCATGCGCCGGCGACGTATGCCAGGTCCGCCTCGGCGGCCAGTTGCCTGGTCAATGGCAGGGCGCTGCCGTCCAAGGCATGCAGCAGCCCCACGCCGGCCGACTCGAGCTGCCCTGTCAGCGCCTCGACCATTCGGCGCCGCAGGAAGGACATGCGCGCCGGGCCGTATTCGATGACTCGTAGCGGCGGGACGGGCAGCTTCTGGAGGTTCGTCCCGGCCGGGCATATCAGGCTCACCGGCATCGGCACGTCGAGAAGCCCGACCACCAGGTGACGCAACACCGCCCCAAGGTCGTCGCGCGTCTGGCTCCCGGCCACGAGGGCCACGTGAGCCGCCTTTGCGGGCGCGCCAGCGCTGTTCGCCGCTGCCTGCGACATGCAAGTATTGTATCTCCCCCGGGGCCCCGCGAAAAAGCCTCGTCTGGCCGGACGAGCGACTGTTTCCACCGGCCGGGCGGCGCCGAAAATCGCCCTCTGGGCATCGGGGCGTGTTAGAATACCCCGCGGCAGCCCGGCATTGCGGCGGGATCGCGCATCCATGGTCTTCCCTGACGGGTGATGAGGTACGACATGAAGGACAAGAAGGCAGCCCGAGGCGAACGAGCCGAGGGCCAGGATCTACGCCGGCGCGTCGCGGACCTGGAGGCCGACTGCGAGAGGCTGGAACTCGCCAACAAGGCCCTGCAGGCTTCCGAGGCGAACTGGCGGTCCCTGACGGAGAATGCCCCCGACATCGTCATAACCGCGGACCGTGAGGGCACGATCCTGTTCGTCAATCACACCATCCCGGGCCTGACACCGGAGGAGGTAGTGGGAACCAGCGTTTACGACTACGTGTCACCCGAGCATCATGACACGCTCAAGACGAGTTTCGAGCGCGTCTTCAGAACCGGCGAGGGCGCCACCTATGAGCTCGCCGGGGCCGGGCCTCACGGCGCCACTGCGTGGTATCGCAGTTGCGTCGGCCCCATCAAACGTGATGGAAAGGTCGTCGGCGTGACGGTGATCACCAGAGGCATCACCGAGGACAAGGAAGCCGAGCAAGCCCTCGAGCAGAGCGAAGCGCTCCTTCGCGCGGTGCTTTCGTCGGCGCAGGGGACGATCATCGGCGTCTTCGACCGGGAGTGCAAACAGCTGTTCGTGGGGATGCCGCCAGAGCTGGAACGGCGGTTCGGCTTCACCGCGGAACAAGCCGTGGGCAAATCACTGAGGGACCTGCTCCCGGCCCCAGACGCCGAAAAAAGGATTGCGGCGATTGAGGGTGTCTTCCGGACCGGCACGCCGGTGCGATTCGAGGGTCCGGCTGACGCTCCGAGCGGACCGGTGTGGGAGGAGGCGTTGCTTTCTCCCGTGAAAGATGCATCGGGCCAGATCTCGGCAGTGGTTGCCTTTGTTCGGGACATCACGGAGCAGAGGCGAGCACATGAACAGCTCGCAGAACAGAGGCAGTTGCTGAACAACATCCTGCGGCATATCCCCCACGGCGTCTTCTGGAAGGACAGGCACTCGGTTTACCTCGGCTGCAACGACAACTTCGCCAAGGCCGCCCGGCTTAACTCGCCCGAGGACGTTGTCGGCAAGACGGACGCCGATCTGGCTGGCCGGGCCGAACACGCGGCGAAGTACGCCAGGGACGATCGGCAGGTTGTAGAGACCGAGAAGCCCATACTCGGCAGGGAGGAGACCCTGCGTGCGCCTGACGGGACGGCCAGGACCGTGCTCGCCAGCAAGGTGCCGCTGCGTGACGCCGCGGGGGAGGTGATGGGCATTCTCGGCATCTTCACGGACATCACCGAGCGCAAGGCAGCCGTGCAGGCCCTGCGGAGGTCGAAGCAGAGGTTCCAGGACATCATTGACAACACCTGGGACATCGTTTTCGAGGTCGACCCGGAGGGCAATTACACCTTCTTGAACAAGGCCGGCGAAAGGGTCACCGGCTACCCGATGGAAATACTGCTCACCATGAACATGCGGGATCTGGTCGCGCCGGAGTACCTGGTGGAGGTCTTCCGGCGAATGGCCCGGAGGATCCGTGGCGATCCGCTCCCTCAGCCGTTCGACTTTGACATGCTCCACCGGGACGGTCACAGGGTCCGCCTGGAACTGACCACCACGGGCGTGGAGAAAGAAGGCAAGCTGGTCGCCGTCCAGGGGATCGCCCGGGACGTCACTCAGCGCGTCCGGGCCGAAGAGGAACTGCGCCGTAGCGAGGAGGCCGGACGCCGCTTCCGCGCGCAGCTTACCGCCCTGCACGAAGTGACCATTGAGCTGTCGATGACCGACTCGCTGGACGACCTGTGCCGCCACGCCGTGGAGCTGGGCCGAAGCAAGCTGGGCTTCGACCGCCTGGGATTGTGGTTCACCACGGATGAGCCCCGCGTGTTGGCCGGCTCCTTCGGCATCGATGAGCACGGCAATCTCCGGGACGAGCGCGGCAGCCGGGTGAACATCGCCGGCGACCGCCTGGCCGACGAGATCATCAGCAAGAAGACAGTAGTGGCCGTCGTTGAGGATGCCGTCATATACGATTTCGAGGAGAGGCCTGTCGGGAAGGCGACGCGCGTCGTCGGGGCGCTGTGGGACGGGGACGACGTGCTGGGCTACCTCAGCACGGACAATCTCATCAGCAGGGAGGAGATCACCCCCAACCAGCGCGAGCTGCTGAGGCTGTATGCCTCCGCCCTGGGGCATCTCTGCTCGCGGAAGCGCGCCGAGGACGGTCTCCGCCGCAGCGAGGAAGCCGAGCGCAATTTCCGTTCCCGGCTGACGGCGCTGCACGAGGTGACTGTCGAGCTTTCCGCGGCCGGAAGCTTCGATGAACTGTGCCGCCGTGCCGTGGAGCTGGGCCGCAGCAGGCTTGGCTTCGACCGCCTGGGCACGTGGTTCCTGGAGGAACCGCCCAATACCGTCCGGGGCGGTTTCGGCACCGACGAGCACGGCCGGATAAGCGACGAGCGCGCCGTGACCGGGCCGGTGGCCGAAGGGACGCTGATGTGGCAGGCCATTACCGAGGAGCTGCCGTTCGGCCTGATTGAAGACACCGAGCTGCTCAAGGCGGAGGGGAAGGTGGTGGGGCGCGGCACGCTGGCCATGGCCTCGCTGTGGGACGGCGAAAGGGTTATCGGATGCATCTGCATGGACAATCTGCTTCAGGGCAAGCCAGTGACCCGGGCGGACGGGGAACTGCTGAGATTGTACGCCTCGCTCCTGGGCCACCTCTGCTCCCGTCAGAAGGCCGAGGAGGAGCTCCGCCGTAGCGAGGAAGCCGAGCGCAATTTCGGTTCCCGGCTGACGGCGCTGCACGAGATGACCGTCGAGCTTTCTATGGCCGAAAGCTTCGACGAACTGTGCCGCCGCGCTGTGGAGCTGGGCCGCAGCAGGCTGGGCTTCGATCGTCTGGGCACGTGGTTCCTGGACGAGTCGCCCAATACTGTCAGGGGCGGCTTCGGCACCGACGAGCACGGGCAGATAAGCGACGATCGCTCTGAGGTGTGGCCGGTGGCCGAAGGGACGCTGATGTGGCGGGTGATCACCGAGGAGGTGCCGTTCGGCCTGATCGAAGACAGCGAACTGCTCGACGCGGAGGGGAAGGTCGTGGGTCGCCGCACGCTGGCCATGGCCTCGCTGTGGGACGGCGAACGCGTCATCGGATGCATCTGCATGGACAATCGGCTTCAGGGCAAGCCAGTGACCCGGGCGGACTGCGAACTGCTGAGATTGTACGCCTCGCTCCTGGGCCACCTCTGCTCCCGCCAGCAGGCCGAGGAGGAGCTGCTCGTCAGGAACAGCGCCATCCATTCCGCCATCAATGCCATCGCCCTTGGCGACCTGGACGGGTGCCTCACCTACGTGAATCCCTCCTTCCTCAGGCTGTGGGGGTACGACAGCGAAGATGAGGTGTTGGGCAGGCCGTCGGTTTCCTTCTGGCGCGCGCCGGAAGAGGCCGCAAAGGTTGTCGAGGTGCTGCGAGCCGAGGGGAACTGGACGGGCGAGCTGACGGCCCTGCGGAAGGACGGCACGACCTTCGACGTGGAGGTTTCGACCAGCATGGTTGCCGACGAAGCGGGCCAGCCGATCTGCCGGATGGGCTCCTTCTTGGACATCAGCGAGCGCAAGCGCGCCGAGCGGGCCATGCGCACCGCACAGAGGAAGCTCATGACGGCCAGGGAAGAGGAGCGCAGGCGCCTGGCGAGTGAGCTGCACGACTCCGTCGGGCAAGGGCTGATCGCCATGCAACTGACCCTCGGGGCTGCCTTGGCCGGGCGGTCCGAAAACTCCATCGCCGAGGGGGCGGAGCGCACCCGGGCGCAGTGCGATGCCCTGGTCCAGGAGGTCCGCGCCATCGGGCGGGGGCTCTACCCGGCCACGCTGGAGTCGATAGGGCTGGAGGCGGCGCTTCGCCAGCTTGGGAGGGACTTCGAACCCCAGACGGAAGTCGTGGTGCATTGGAGCAAGCACTGCCAGCCCGGCAGCATGAGGGAGGATGTGGACATCGCGCTGTTCCGCATCGGCCAGGAGGCCGTCGCCAACGCCGTCCGGCACGGGAAGGCCGAACGGGTGGAGCTGAGCCTGGCTTGCCCCGAGGGCTATGCCGTCTTCACCGTCACCGATAATGGATCCGGTTTCGATCCGGGCGCCGCCATGGGCAAGGGGCTGGGTCTGACGACCATGCAGGAGCGGGCCGAGGCGATCGGCGGGAAATTCGACATCCATTCCCGCCCCGGGCAGACGATCGTCCGTGTGCGCGTGCCCGCCGAGCTGGCCCGCAACCCGGACTACAAGGAGTGATCTCCCGCGCCCGCCGCGGGGGGGGCCGCGCCGGCCGATGGTGCAATGCCGCCGGAAGGCCCGAGCAGGGCGTTCTGCGGAACCAGGCGGAGGAATGTGGCCATGGCTGAAATACCGATCGTGTACTACTCGCGAACGGGCAAGACCCGACTGATCGCCGAGAAGCTCGCATCCCTCCTGGGAGGCCGAATCGAGGAGATCCGCGAGCAGAAGGACCGCTCCGGCGTCCGCGGCTTCCTCGGCGGCGGCAAGGACGCCCTGTTCGGCAAGCCGACCGTGCTCACCAGCGAGCATTCCGTCGAGGGCGTTGAGACAGTCGTCATCGGCATGCCGGTATGGGCGAACCGCCCACCGCCGGCCGTGCGGGCGTACCTCGACGCGGTGGACCTGGCCGGCAAGCGGGTCTGCGCCTTCTGCACTCACGACGGCGGCGGAGGCAAGGGAACCTTTGCCGCTCTGGAGCGGTTGCTAGGCGGGCAGCTTCTGGAGACCATCGACTTCAAGAAGCCCAAGCCCGACGACCCGGACCTCCTGGCCAGGCTCCAGGCATGGGCCGAGAAGGTGCGCAAGGCCGCTTCGTGAGGCCGGGCCTCACCCTCGACCGAGGTCGAAATCATCGAGCAGGCTGGGCGCGAAGAGCTGCCGCAGGTCGCGCCACGCCTGGCGCTCCGTCTCGCTCCTGACCTCCGGGCGGAAGCCGAACTTCAGGTAGAGCCTGATCGCCACGGTCCGGACCGACTCGGTGTGGAGGTTGGCGCGGGCGTAGCCCAGTTTCCGCAGCCGCGTCAGCACCGTCGTCATCAGCGGCTTGCCCAGCCCCTTGCCCTGCATCTCGGGCACGATCGCCACCCAGTGCACGCGGCCGGAGCTGGGGCCGTGCGTGTCGTCCGGCAGCCAGGCCGTCACCGTGCCGATCTCGACGCCGTCGGGGGCCAGCATGAAGTGCTGGCGCTCGGCCAGGACGGCCTCGTCGGTGCCGAACTCGCGCCTGAACACGGCCGGGTCGATCACGCCGTAGCGGTCGGAGCGCTTCCAGATATCCGTCCAGACCTCCTCGTCGCCGCCCCGGTAGCGCCGGAACGCGTATCCCGGGGGAAGCTCATAGTGGGGAAACTCGACCAGGTCTTCCCGCCGCATGGCCACGGGGACGATGTTCTCTTTCTTCTCTGTCATGGGGCTAGCAATGTCTCCAGGTCAGCGGGTCGGCCCGGTGCCGCGGGGGCTCGTCCCTGTCACAACGTCAGGGCCTCTGGAACTGCGGCAGGTATTCGGCCTGGGCGTCGAGCATTTCGTCGGCTAAGGCGGTCGCCGTCTCGATGGACTCCACCGAGCCGTCGAGAATCAGGGCGGCGATGAACTTGTCGCGGCTCCCTTCGAGGGCGGCCTCGACCACCGTCTCGACCCACTTGAATCGCGTCGCCAGCGTCCCGGCGATGGCCGACGGCACAGGCTCCTGCGCCAGCGGCACAAGGCCGTCGGCGGTGGTCAATGCGGGGCATTCCACGACCGCCTCGGGCGGGAAGTTCGGCACCACCTGCCCGCGGTTGGGCAGGTTGACCGAATAGATGCGCGGGACGCCCTTGCGCACGCACTCGATGATCTCCACCACCTGCTCGTGCTCGCCGGAAATGCTGTCGAAGTAGTCCGCCGGCAGCGGTTTGTCGGAAAGGGCCAGGCTGTGCATCTCGTCGTAGATGCTGTCGCCGTGGGCGATGGTCTCTTCGACGCTGAACACGTCCACGCCGAGGATCTTGCCGAAGTAGCCGCCGTCTCGCGCCAGGTGCGGAAAGAACTCGATCACGTGGCGGTCGAGAACAGCGGGGAACGCCCCGAACAGCTCGAATAACCGCCAGGAGAACGGGTCGTCTTCCTGTCGGCGGCGCCTTTCCGCGGCGATCTGGCGGAGGCGGGGCATCGCGTCGGCCCCGTTGACGCGCACCTCGATGAACCACGTGAGGTGGTTCATGCCCACGGCCGTGTATGCGATTGCCTCCCTGTCGGCGCCGAGAGCGTCGGCGAGGTAGTGGCCAACCTGAAAGACGCCGTGGCACAGGCCGACGACCTCCGCGCCGGTGGCCTTGCGCACGCCGCGGCAGACGCACGCCAGCGGGTTGCCGTAATTGAAGAACAGCGCCTCGCCGCAGAGGTCGATCACGTCGCGGGCGATGTCCACCATTGCCGGGATCATCCGCAGCGCCCGGGAGGTGCCGCCGGGCATGACGCTGTCGCCCACCGGCTGGTAGATGCCGTACTTGCGCGGGATGTAAACGTCCTGCTCCCACGCCCGCCGCCCCCCGACGCCGATCGTGCAGATCACGCTTGTGGCGCCGGCCAGCACGTCGCGCCGGTCCGTCGAGGCGGACAGCGAGATCGGTGCCGACCGGGCTTCGATCATCTTCCGCGCCAGGCCCTCGGCGACCTGGAGGGCCTCGGGGCTGGTATCGACCAATGCCAGGTCGCACTCCCACCCCCGGCCGATCATGTCGGCGATGAGCCCTCGCGTGAACATGGCGCTCCCCGCGCCGATGAGAACGACCTTCTCCCGCATTCGGAGTCTCCTTTACGCCCGCAAGCCGCGGCCGTCTTCAACGCCGGTAGATTACTGCCTGCCGCGCGGCTGGCCAGCCGAAATATCGGAGGATGTTGGAATTGTTTCCACACCTCGGCGGTAATACCATGCGGCCCGGGCGAATCCGGGGCCCCGGAGGATCGGCGATGAGGCTTCAGCCGGCGTTCTTGTCGCGACAGCAGGTCGAGCTGGTCCACCGCAACGCCTTGCGCGTGCTGGCGGAAGTGGGCGTGAAGGTCGAGCACCAGGAGCTGCGCCGGCACCTGACCTCTGTCGGCGGCAGGGCGGAGGGCGGCGGCGACGTGGTGCGGTTCGCAGCCGCGGATGCGGAGTGTCACATCGCCGCGGCGCCCAAGACGCCCTCGGCCGACGCCCCGGGTCGCGTGGGCGCCCGCGTGGGCGTGTACCAGTCGCGATATCTGGAGCCTCATGACGACCGGCTCGTCCAGTTCGACGAGGCGCGCCTGGCGAAGTACGCCGCCATGGCGCGCGAACTGGGCTACGTCGAGCGGATCGGCATACTCGGCGTGCCGTTCGATATGCCCGACATCCCCCCGGCGTATCAGCCGCTGGCGGAAAAGCTCTACGCCTGGAAGCACGGCCTGGCGCCGGACGGCAGCATCATCTTCACCGCGCTGTGCGAGCCGATGGTTGAGCTGTACGAATGCCACGCGGCCGCGACCGGGCGAGAGTTCGAGGACGTCTTCAAGGCGGTGGGGTACATGCTCTCGCCGCTTCGACTGGCGCGGTCAGAGTGCGAGCAGTTCATGTTCTACCAGCAGCGGGGGCTGCCCATGTACCTCGGGCATCTCCCGTCGCAGGGCGGCAGCGCACCGGTCACCTTCGCAGGCGCCCTGGTCGTGGCGCTGGCCGAGGAGATATTCCTGTTCCTCGTGCAGCGCGCGTTCCGCGAGGAGGCACCCTTCGGCGTCGGCGGCACGCCCGGCACGATCGACATGCGCAAGGGCCTCGCCTGCTACGGCCGCCCTGAGATGCAGCGGTTCAACGTCGCCCTCGCCGACCTGGCACGCTTCTACGGCTGCTCCTGCGCCGGACACACCGGACTGACCGACGCCAGGCTGCCGTCCGTCGAGGCGGGGGCACAGAAGGCCATGGGAGCGCTGATCACGGCCCTGGCCTGCGGGCACGGCTCGGTGGCCGCCGGGCTGCTGGGCATGGACGAGATCTGCTCGCCCGTGCAGCTCGTCCTCGACGGCGACCTGGTCGGAAGCCTGCAAGTCATCCTGGCCGAATCGAATGTTGACAACGAGGCCTGCGCGTTCGAGGATATCCTGTCCGCTGGCTGCGGAGGCAACTTCCTCGGGACGGACATGACTGTCGAGCGGTTCCGAGAAGAGCTTTGGGAGCCGAGGACGTGGACCCGGGGATCGACCAGCGGGTGGGAACTCTCGGGCCGGCAGACCGACGCCGACCGGGCGCGCGAATGGGTGGCGGCGTTCGAGAAGCGTTTCGTCCCCGAGCAGCGTATCGGCCGGGACGAAGAGAAGGACCTCCGCGCGATCATCAGACGGGCCGTCAGCAGGTCGCTCGTCTGACGGCTGCGGGGAGGGGCGCGACGGAAAAGCCCTCACCGGCAGGGAAACGCCCACGGGGCAAACGGGTCAGAGACTGCGGGGCGGCACGGGGCCGCCACACCGACGGGAGGAGAACCAATGATGACGTCGAGAATACGATGGGCGGCTGTTGTCGTGTGCCTGGGCTGCTCAGCGGCGGCGTGGGCGGACTACGATGTCCGAGTTGACCTCAGGAACCTATCCGGCGAGGCAAAGACCGACTGGCCGGTGATCCTGCGCGTGTACACCGTCCTGGGGCGGAACCTCCCGGCGGGCTCGGTCAACCCCAACGGCTTTCACGTGTACGATCCGGCCGGGAAGGAAGTGCCCCACGCCATAGAGAAGATCCCGCCGTACGATCAGCCGGGCAACGACGAGCTGGTCTTCGTCATACCCACGATCAGACCCGACGAGGTGCTGAGCTACCGCGTCACGAACACGCGGGCGAAGTCGGCCAGGCGAGCGAAGATCGACGTGGTCAACAGCCCGCACAACCTGATCGCCAACGGCGGCTTCGAGAAGGGCGACGGCGCCCGCCCGGCGGGTTTCAGCGCGCCGGCAGCGCTGGACGGAAAGGTCTGTCACTCCGGGCGGTCGTCGCTGATGCTCTCGGCCGACGGGCAGGCAGTCTCGACCAAGTACGCCAAGCCCGTCACGCTGCACAAGGACTCGTGGTACTACTTCGGCGCCTGGAGCAAGACCGACAACGTCAGCCGGTTCGGCTACCAGGCTGGCCCGGCCGCCCACTTCAAGATCCCCGGCTTCGCCCCGACCGACCCGAAGAAGCTCGGGACGACACGGCATGGCTCGGTCGTCTCCCAGTGCAGCACGCGCGATTGGCTCAAGACCACCTTCGAGTACCGCGGGCACACCGACTGGGGCATGGACATCTTCGCCGCCAAGGCGATGCGCGCCGGCGAGACGACCGTCGAGTTCGTCCTCGATCAGCGCAAGCACTACTACATGCAACCCGGCAAGACGAAGGGCACCTGGTGGCTCGACGACGCCGTGTTCATGGAGCAGCCGGAGGTGAACGTCAGGTTCGACCTGGCCCTCGAGCCGCTCATGACGGACGGCGTCTTCGTGTTCACGCGCCCGGCCTCGATGTTCATGGGGCGCCTGAAGGATGAGAACAACCATAACGACCCGCAGGAGTGGTGTGCCTTTCCTTACGCCCACGAGAAACTGGAGAAGCTCGACAAGTTCGCCCTGAAGGGCCAGCGGGTAACCTATTGCATCGGCGTGTACCACACGCGCCCGATCAGGAAGGCGACGATCCGACTGCTTCGAGGCGTCCTCGGCGGCCCGCGTGGCGCGCTGATCGGCGCGCAGCTGGTCGAGTACTGCCCTGGATACACCGGGCCTGACCGCAATCGCTACATGCTCATCGGCAAGGCACCCGGGCTCCCCGAGACGGTCAAACCCAAGGGCGAGCGCGGCGTACGCTACTTCTTCCTGACCTGCGGCGTCCACAAGAACAGCATGCCAGGAAAGTACACGGGCGAGGTGGAGCTGAGGGTGGTGAAGAAGCACACCATCCCGCTGACGCTACGGGTGCAGGACATGGTCCAGCCGGTGATCAAGGACGTGTTCGTGGGGATCATCTTCCAGGCCGGCAGCCCAAGGTTCGACGACGAGGCCATGCAGGTTTACAGCCGCTCGGGCTTCACCAGCGTGACGCGGTTCGGGGGCTTCCTCAACTACAAGCAGGACGAGGCCGGCAAGTCGCAGGTGGACGTGGACAAGCTGGACAAGACGATGATGTGGCTGAAGAAGTACGGCATGTCGGGCGTCTGCCTGTTCAGCGACTTCGACGTGGGCCCGAGGTGGAACGGCGGGTACATGCTGCGTCGGGTTCGCCCGGCGGAGTCCAACAAGCCCGCCCTGTCGTGGCGCCAGAGGCTCAAGCTCGCCGAGTCCGCCTACAAGGAGCAGATCAAGCGGATCGAGGCGGCGCGGAAGAAGCACCCGGAGTGGCCGGAGCTCATCTACATGAACTTTGACGAGCCCGACCTCCACGGCGGCGTTAACGGCAAGCCCGACCCGGCCATGGCGTGGGTCAACGAGGTAGCCCCCCGCGCCCTGACGACGCTGGACGTGCAGTTCGACCCGCTGGAGGTCTGCGCCAAGTGGTACACCATGCCCGCCTTCGACAACCCCGCCGACTGGGCCGGGCCGGAGCTGTACCGCTGGGTCAAGACTTGCTGCAAGGGCTTCGGCTACTGCGGCCAGCCGGCCAGCGCCGAGTGGTCGCGCTACCAGGGCGGGATGCTCATGATCACCAGCGGCGCGCAGTACATGCACAGCTGGCACCTCCAGAACGCCAACAGCCAGGTCGCCTACGGCGGCAAGAAGAAGCGCCTGCGGCGGGCGATCTCCATGATCGCCTGGGGCGAGGCGATGAACGACCTGAAGTGCCACCGCCTGCTGACCCTTGCCATGGCCGAGGGCGGCAACCCGGCGGCCCGCCAGAAGGCCCAGACGTACCTCCGCCGAGTCTTCGCCGTCTTCAACGGCGATCACAAGCAGCGCTGGCCCATCGAGCCCTACCTGGGGCTGGCCGCCAACTGGGGCTACGACCGGTTCTACGACGACTGGCAGGAGCAGATGGCCCGCCACGCGGCCGCACTGAAGGGAATCAAATGGCTTGAGTGATGGCCGCCCGCGCAGGCTGCCGTCGGCGCTGGCGGAAGTGCGGCCCGCCTGGATGCAAGGGGACCACGGCCGCTGGGCCGAAATGGTTACGTATGTGGACCTCGGAGGGGGAGTTCCGCCAGGATCGTGCGCCGTTCCCAGCGCCTGCTAACGAGCAGCTAAGCGGCCGCGCTCCGCCCGGTCTGCTTTAGCGCCCGGCTAGCCCGCCCTTCTGCTTCTCGTACTCACGTTTCAAGAGAGGCTCAAGCACCTTGTTGATGCCCGGACATCGATAGCCCTGCTCGAAACCGCCCTTCACATGACACCGATCGGTGCCGTTGACCTTTACCTCGACACCGGGCTTGCTCGAATCGGCTGACGTGTAGAACCGGAGCCTACGATTCCCGGAGGCGGCCGACACCCGATAGGGCCGGGACTGATAGATCGTGTCCCATATCTCTTGGATGAGAAACTCCTCGGTGATGGTCACCTGCACACCGCTGCCGTAGCCGCCCTGAGATGCCACGAGGTCAATCTTGTCGGTGCTATCCGGCGTCAGGCCATGGCGCTTGAGGATCTGCACAAACGCAGGTTCGATCGTCGGGGCCAGTTGTGTGTTGGCGCAGCCTGCGAGGAGCAGCGCTGCTAGCAGGAGGCTTCGTTTCATGTCGATCCTTCCTTAGTACGGCTAACGTGGCCATCACCGGCGGGGATGGAGCGTGAGCGGAATTCCCGTCCGTGTGCATGGCTTTGCTAGCGCTTCCTTTTAGTCATTGATACCATGATAAACCAAGCCGCCGCTCCGATCGTCATTAGAAACAAGGACGGAAAAAGGACCAGTCCAAATCGCTGGCACAGTTCGCCAATACTGACGAGGAATAGCGTGGCGGGAGGAAGGGCCTGGGCTGTATCCGCCCACACTGCGACTTGGTGTGGCAGGATGAAAACCGAGTATATCATCACCGCCCACAGAGCCAAACTCATGGAGAACAGCATGGCTGCGATGATTTTCTGTGCTGTCATCTCGCTATCTCCGCTAACAGCGGACACACAGACTGGTGGACGAACTCCCGCCGGGGGATGAGTTTGCCGCCCCACCCCCGACGCGTGTATTCTACGAGGAAGCCCCGGCACCCGCAACACCGGCATCCGCCTTCGCGGGCGGCTTCCGGCTTCGCCAAGTCGCCGACCTACCTGCCGGTCAGGCAGGCGCTCCATAGCTATGGCGACGGAGCGGCTACGCCGGACAAGTCGGCGGACAGGTTCCAGGCCGCGATTGCTCTCGCCGGGCGGCTGGCGGGGAATGTGACGAACCGCGGGCGCTGAATCATCGGGAAAGGCAGAGACGCATCCTGCCCACTGCGCCGCCAGGGATTCGAACCCCGGACCCGCTGATTAAGAGTCAGCTGCTCTGCCAGACTGAGCTAGCGGCGCGCCGGTCGCGGAAACAACCGTCAAAGCGGTAGTCTATAGAACGCGGGCGAGCGGTCAAGGATGAATTGCGGTAGTCCCGGCCGGCGGGGGGCCAATTCAACGTTCGCGTAATGCCGATCGTCCGATACAATGGGCAATAACGGTCTGCCGATGAGCGCCATGCGCGTAGAATCCTGGGAGCAGCGCCGCCAGCGGATGCTGGACGAGACCAGCCGGTTCATCGAGTGGGGCCTGCGCCATCCCGAGCTGGTGACGTGGATCCCCGCAAAGCCCGTCACCGAGGGCGGCTTCCCCCCGCGCGTGGCCGAGTGGTTCTGGGGGGCAGTGCTTAGCGAGCGCACCGACGGGCTCGGCCGACGCTGGCGGGGCCGCCTGCTGAGGGTCTCCGATATGCTCGCACGCCTGCGCTAGGGCTTCGACGCGAGCGACTTACGTCGCTCTTGCTCAGGGCCAGCCTTGAGCGAG
>CBFCZU010000099.1:0-14553 GCA_965602635.1 uncultured Planctomycetales bacterium
TCTCGCAAAGGTGCTTATTGCAGGAACCCGGCAGGGCTCATGCAATAAGCAGGCTGACGCTTCCCCGGACTCGCGGGCGATCGGAGGCGTGCTGTGGCGGTTTCCTGGCGGACGGACTTTCCCGGCGGCAACGGGCTGCTCCTGGCGGCGGACGAATCGCCCCGCCGGCCTGTGCTGCGCTTCGCCGCCGAGCCGAAAAACTGCCCGCAGGCACTGTGGTTCCACTTCCGCGCCGCGGGCCTGGCCGGCAGGGGCGCGCGGGTGGTCCTGGCAAACCCCGCCCAGACCCTCGGCGGCGAGGACTGGTCGGGCAACTGCCTGGTCTTCCGCACGCCCAAGGGCCCCTGGCTCCGCACCGCCAGGCCCCAGCGGCTCGCCACGCCCGGCGGGCGGACCGAGTGGGCCTGGGACATCGACGTTGCCGGCGGGACGATCGAGGTGGCGCACTGCTTCCCCTACCAGCCGGCCGACCTCGAGGCCACGCTGGCCGAGCTGGGCGGGGCGTTCAAGAGCGAGTTCATCGGCCTGACCCTGGCGGGCCGGTCGATGACGAGGCTGTATAGCCGCCCGCCGGCCGCGAGCCGCCCGGCCGTGTTGCTGACCGCCCGCCACCACGCCGGCGAGGTGCCCGGCTCGTGGGTGCTCGACGGGCTGCTGCGCCACGTCGCCGCGACCAGCGCCCTGCGGGCGATCTCCTGGCACGCCATCCCGTTCGTGGACCTCGACGACGTGATCGCCGGCAGCTACGGCAAGGACCCGTTCCCGCACGACTGCAACCGGGCCTACGGGCCGAGCGGGCCGTTCCGCCCCGAGGGCGGCGCCGTCGAGGGCGAGGCGCGGCGGCTCAAGGCGAGTGCCGCCCGTCTGTTCTTCGCCGACCTGCACGCCCCCGGCCACGGCGAGCGGGCCAACTACGTCCCCACACGCGGGTGGGAGCCGGCCTCGCCGATCAACCCGATCGCCTTCCAGTTCGCCGAGCGATTCTGCGACGCCACGCCCGAGGACATCCGCTCGCCCATCGCCTTCGTCACGCCGAGGCCCGGCACCAACACCCGGTACCGGGGGATGCCCTCCAGCCGCTGGGCCGGCACGGTGCTGAAGGTCGACGCCGTGTCGCTGGAGTTCTCGTACCAGGGCAACGAGCAAAAGGACTACACCATCGACGACTATCGCCGCCTCGGCGCCGCCCTGGCCGAGACGATCGCCGGTTGGATCGGGGGCGGCCCGGAACGGCGCGAGTGAAGGCCGCCACCCAGCAGAGGGAAACAATGAGTAAACGGATTCACCTCATCTGCCAGGCGCACATCGACCCGATGTGGATGTGGCGGATGGACGAGGGCCTGACCGAGGCGATCTCGACGTTTCGCTGCGCGTGCGAGCTGATCGAGCGCTTCGGCGGCTTCACCTTCACGCACAACGAGTCGCTGCTGTACGAGCACGTCGAGCGCGCCGACCCGGAGCTCTTCGCGCGGATCCGCCGGCACGTGCGGGCCGGGCGGTGGGAGATCGCCGGCGGGTGGTACGTCCAGCCGGACACGAACATGCCGGCCACGGAGAGCATCGTCCGGCAGATGCTCGTCGGCAAGACGTACTTCCGCCGCGCGCTGGGTGTGGACGTGAAGGTGGCGTACAACTACGACTCCTTCGGGCACAGCGCCGGCCTGCCGCAACTGCTTGTCGGGGCAGGGTTTGAGCTGTACGTTCACACCCGCCCGCCCTCGGTCGGCGACGGAGTGACCGGGCTGTATCGCTGGCGCGGAGTTGACGGCAGCGGCATCACGGCCGTCATCCCGCCCGGCAGCTACGTCAGCGAATACGGCGGGGCGGTTGACAAGTTGCGGCTCTGCCGCGAGGCGGCGGCCGCCGGCGACCAGGACGTCCTCATGCTCTGGGGCACGGGCAACCACGGCGGCGGCGCCAGCCGCGCCGACCTGCGCCAACTGGCCGGGCACCTGGGCAAGGCCGTCGGCGACGTCAGCGCCGACTACTCGACGCTGCACGAGTTCTGGCGCCGCGCCCGGCGCCACCGCGACCTGCCGACCGTCAGCGGCGAGTTGAAGCGCGTCTCCTGCGGCTGCTACACCTCGCTGGCGTCGGTCAAGGTCGCCCACCGCGCACTGGAGAACGAGCTGGTCGAGGCCGAGAAGCTCATCTCGCTTGCCCACCTCGCCGGCCGGGCCGAATATCCCGCCGACGAGCTGGCCAAGGCGTGGCGGGCGCTGCTGCTGACCGAGTTCCACGACATCCTGCCCGGCTCGTGCGTCCGCGCTGCCGAGCTCGACACGCTGGAGATAATCGGCGCCGCACGCCAGGCGGCGCGGATGATTCACCTCGACGCCCGCTGGGCGATGATCCGCGACGACCGTTACCGGGACGGCACCTTCCCGCTGTACGCCGTGAACCCGCACGCGGCCGCCGCCCGCCGACGGGTGGAGGTGGAATACCACTTCAGCCACCGCCCGATCCGCACGCCGCAGAGGCTGACCATCCGCGACGAGCGGGGGCGCGTCGTCCCCTGCCAGCAGCTCAAGACCGACACCAACTCCAGCGAGCTGACGCGCTACCGGCTGAGCTTCTACGCCGACGTGGCGCCGACGGCCATCCGGCGCTACACCGTGACGCGCTCCGAGGCCGGCCGCCGGGTCGATCCTTCTCCCCCGCCGCGCGGCAGCGGGCTTCGGGTCGCCCGTCGCGGCGGCGTGCTCTACCTGTCCAACCGCCACCTGCGCGTGGGCCTGCGCCGCGGCGCGGTCGTCTCGCTCTACGACAGGCGTCTGCGGCGCGAGTTCCTCCGCTCTCCGGGCATCCGCCCGGTGGCCTTCGAGGACCGCGGCAGCGTCTGGACCGTGGTGGATTGCCGCGTGCCGCGGCGGGGCACGGCCTTCGCCCCGGCCGCCAGGGCCGACGACTGGCGGCTCGTCGAGTCAGGGCGGGTCTGCCTTAGGGCGCAGGCGCGCCTCACCGGCGGCAGGTCGGTCATCGACGCCGCCGTCACGATCGGCGCCGAGGACCGGTTCATCGACCTGGACCTGCGGATCAACTTCCAGGACGAGTGGCGGATGCTCAAGCTGGTGTCCGCGACGGGCATCGACTGCGACGAGGTGCTGAACGACACGATCGGCGGGGCGGCTCCCAACGAGGCCGACGGCACCGAGCGCGTGCACCAGAAGTGGCTTCTGGCCGAGGCTGGCGGGGCGGCCCTGGCCGTCTCCAACCGCGGGCAGTACGGCTTCGACATGCTCGCCGGCGAGCTGAGGCTGAACATGCTACGGACGCTGCCCTACGTTCGCGGCGGCAGGCACCACACCGACAAGGTTCGCCTCGTGCCGTTCATGGGCATGGGCGAGCACGAGGCTTCTTTCCGGTTCTTCACCGGGCGGGGCGGCGAGCTGCGGCGGCGGATCGCGGCCGAGGCGGCCCTGCACAACTCGCCGCTGACGGCGTTCTTCGCCTTCCCTGCCCACCGCGGGCGCCCCTCGGC
Source organism: uncultured Planctomycetales bacterium (assembly GCA_965602635.1). Lineage (GTDB taxonomy): Bacteria > Planctomycetota > Phycisphaerae > SM23-33 > SM23-33 > CBFCZU01. Next base: position 3,482 of record CBFCZU010000099.1, read on the forward strand.
GGCGGCGCTGCGATTTCCCAAGACCGCCTGCGACGACAAGGCCGTCGTGCTCGATGCGCTCAAGCGCGGCGAGGACGGGGCCGGATTCGTCGCCCGGTTTCGCGAGGTCGGCGGGCGGGCGCGACGCGTGACGCTGACGCTGGCAGGGCGGCGGAGGAAGGTCAGCTTCGGAAAGTACCAGATAAGGAGTTTTCTGCTGCGGACCCGAGGCCGAAAGGTCGCGTCCATCCGCGAGGTGGACCTGATGGAAAGGCCCATCTGAGGGCGCCGCAGGGATCAGCAGTCACCGAAAGGAACCAGACATGGAGATCGGCTCCGAATGCAGCTTCCCCATCGAACCCTGCGCCGACGAACTCACCGGCCGGGAGGTCCGCCGAATCGGCGCCGCCGACTACCGGACCCACCACCAGTACTTCTACTTCCGCATGTGGATGCCCGATTCGCAGCGGGTGCTGGTCTCGTCGAGTCGCGAGGACGGTATCTACCGCCATTACCTCGTCGACGTCGAGTCGGGCGAGGCCGTGTGCCTGAGCGACTGCGAGGACCTCTCGTCGGGCTTCGGCGAGTTCACCCCCGACGGGGCCGCCCTGATGTACGTGGCCGGGCCGGAGCTGCGTATCCGCTGCCTGGCCGACATGTCCGAGCGGACGGTGTACACCCAGCAGCCGCCCTGGACGGCGCGGGGCGTCTATTACGGAGCGACGGCCGACCACAGCCGCGTCGTGATGGTGGAGATGCACGCCGAGGATCGCATCCCCGCCAAGGAGGGCTGGGACGCCTTTCCCCGGCAGTTCGCCGCCAGGCCCCGCTGCCGGCTGGTGGAGCTGGACGTCCAGGCCGCCCGGGCGACCGTCATCCACGAGGACCGATGCTGGCTGGGCCACCCCAACTACCGCCCCGACGGCCGGACGATCATGTTCTGCCACGAGGGGCCCTGGGAGCTGGTTGACTCGCGCCTGTGGTTCATCGACCCGGACGGGACGAACCTCCGCCAGGGCCGCACGCGCGACCCCGCCCATCCGCCCGGCGAGGGCACCGGCGAGCTCTGGGGGCACGAGTACTGGCTGGCCGACTCGTCCCGGGCCGCGTACATCTACTTCCCCGGCAAGTACGGCCACAACGCCTCCGTCCGCCTGCTGGACCCCGAGAGCCTCGACGAGGAGGTGCTCATGGAGGTCTCCAGCTACAGCCACTTCATCTCCAACTCCGACAACAGCCTGATCGTCGCCGACGGGCAGGCGGGGCTCTCCGACGCCATATGGCTGGTGGACGTGGCCGGGCGGCGCGAGTCGCCCCTGTGCCGGCACGGTTCGAGCATGAAGCCGTACATCGACCCCCGCACGGGCCACCCCAACACCCAGGAGGTCCACCCTCACCCGTGCTTCAGCCCGGACAGCCGGCGGGTGGTCTTCAGCAGCGACCGTGACGGTTTCCCGGCCGTTTACGTGACGGAGATCTGAGCCGCCCGCTACCGGGCCGAGACCTCGAGCCCCTCCGGGTCGATGATCACGTTGACGCTGGCGCGGAAGTTGCCCTCGTCGCGGACGAAGTCCAGGTAGGGCTGAACGTTTTCGCCTCCGTTGACGCTGTTGTGCGCCAGGACCAGCGCCCCCGGCGCCAGCCGATCGTAGGCGGCCTGGAGGATGTCGAGGTAGATGCCCTTTCCCCGCCCGCCCGACCCGTTGGCGTCGAGGTAGAGCAGGTCGATCTGCTCGTCGAAGTCGGCGGCGACGTCGATCGCGTCGGCGGCCAGGACGCGCGCCACGCCGGTGGGGTCGATCGCCCGCACGTTTTTCTCGGCCCGGGCGGCCTCGGAGGCGTCGATCTCCACGCCGATCAGGTTCCTGGCGGCGTAGCACGCCCCCGGGCCGACGGCGGCGCCCGCGTTGGAGATGAACGTGTTTCCGCAGAACACGCCCGCGGCGATCATGTTCGCCGGGCGGGCGATGGCGTTGATGGCATACAGCACCCGCTGCATCCGCGGGCTAATCGCCGTCCAGGGCATGTCGAACAGCTCCGCGACCGCCTGGCGGTGCGCCAGCAGCCGTGGCATGTCGTAGTCCGTTCGCGCCAGGATGCCCGCGCGGTGCAGCGCGTCAAGGGCGGCGCCCGAGACGGCGATCTCCTCGTCGAGCGGCTCGAGGACGCGGTGCGGGTCGTGAAAGTCCATCCGGTACCGGTCCCAGTCGTCGCTGCGGTGCTCGGCGAACACTTGGGCTTCTCCTTATGGTCACAGCCTTTGCGGCTATCGTAGCCGCTGCTGCGCCTCGTTGCCAGATGCGCCTCGCCCCGCGGCGGGCGGCAAAGTCTTTCCGCGGGCCGTTCGATCCGCTAGGATACCTCAAAAGTGTGGCCGCCGCACGAGCAGCGGCCCTCGATGGCCTACATTAGCCCCGTACGCTCAAGCCCTTGCCTGGGCGATGGCGCTCAAGCGGATTGTCCGATTTGTCGATGACGTACCAGGTGCGGCCGTCAATTCCGAGGGGCAATTCGCGCGTGTGGCCTCATTCGAGGCTTGGTCCGGGCGGGTCGAGGGCCAGCGGGACGGATATTGGAGCGGGTCATGGCTGAAACGATTGAATCATTTGTGCAGAAGCTGCAGGAAGAGGGCGTTGACGCGGGCAGGGAGCAGGCCCAGAAGCTCCTGGACGAGGCCGGCGCAAAGGCCGAGGGGATCGTCGCCGACGCCCAGCGGCGCGCCGAGGAAATCATCGCCGACGCCAAGGCCCAGGCCGAGACGGACCTGAGGCGAGGCCGGGACGAGCTGGCCCTGGCGTGCAGGGACGTCCTGCTGCGGCTGCGGGCCACGGTCATGAGCACGCTCGAGGCCGTACTGAAATCCTCCTCCCAGGACAAGCTAAGGGACGAGGAGTTCTTCGTTCGCCTGCTGCACGACGTTGCCGTTCAGTATGCCGAGAAGGACTCGATCGGCGAATCGCCCGTGGTCATCAGCGTGGACGAGGACATGGTCGAGGCCGCCACACGCTGGGCCATGGAGGAAATGACCAGTAACGGCGGCGACGACTGGCGGTCCCGCATCGACCTGAAGGGCCGGCTCAAGACCGCCGGCTTCGAGTACTCCGCGGTCAACGGCACCATCGAGGTAACGCCCGAGTCCGTCTCGGCGGTGCTCAGCGAGATGATCTCGCCGCGGCTGCGGGAGATCGTCCAGGCCCGCCAGGGATCGGAGGAACAGTAGGTTCGCCAACGCCATGGCCGGTCGGTACTACTTCCTCCTGACGTCGCTGCCGGCTCTGCCGGTGCTCGGCGAGCCGTCGCCGATCGATCTGCCGGGGTTCCGGCAGCTGATCGCCGGTGAGCCGCCGGTGGGCGAGGTGATCGACGCGCTGCTGCTGGAGGGAGACCTCCTGAGCCGCGAGTCGGCCATGGCGGGCGAGGGCGCCCGGTCCGAGCCGGTGGTGCTCTCGGCCGAGCAGGTCTCCGGCGAGGAGCCGCTGCCGGCCTACCTCGTGCCCGACAGCGAGCGCCGCTCCCGCCTGCCGGCGGACATGGTGTGGGACGCCTACTACCGCCACGCGATCGGCCGGGGGCGGGCCGGCGGCTGCCCCTTCGTCGAGGCCTGGGTGGGCTTCGAGGTCGCCCTGCGGAACGCCCTGGCCGCCCAGCGGGCAAAGAGGCTCCAGCTCGACCCGGGCGCCTACCTGGTGGCTGCGGACCTGGCCGACCCCGCCGCCGAGGTCGAGGTGCAGGAACTGGCCGGAGCCTGGGCTGCCGCCGCCGATCCGCTCTCGGCACTGAAGGTTCTCGACGAGGGACGCTGGACGTGGACCGAGGAGCACTCGCGCTATTACAGCTTCGCCGTTGACGAGCTTGCGGCCTATGCCAGGAAGCTCATTCTGATAACCAGGTGGCACCTGCTTGCGCGGGAGGGGGCAAGCAGACAGGTCAGTCAGGACGCGCCATGAAATCTGCTGTCGCAAGAATCCTAGCCGTTTTCGGAAACATGGTCACGGCGGAGCTGGAGCACGACGTGAAGCAGAACGCCGTGGCCTACTGCTGCCGTAGCGACGGGCGGCGTCTGCTCAGCGAGGTGATCCGCATCCGCGGGCGGCTCGCCGACTTGCAGGTCTTCGAGGAGACCCGCGGCCTGAAGGTCGGCGACCAGGTGGAATTCACCGACGAGATGCTCTCGGTGGTCCTCGGCCCGGGGCTGCTGGGGCAGGTTTACGACGGTCTTCAGAACCCTCTACACAAGATCGCCGAGCAGATCGGGTACTTCCTGACCCCGGGCGTGTACATCCACGCCCTGGACACCGAGGCGAAGTGGGACTTCACCCCGACCGCGGAAGCGGGCTCGACCGTCACGGCCGGCGAGAGCCTGGGGACCGTCCCGGAGGGCATTTTCGACCACCACATCATGGTCCCCTTCGCCCTGGCCGGGGAGTGGAAGATCGACAAGCTCGCCCCCGCCGGCGCCTACACGGTCGAGGACGAGATCGCCGTCCTGAGCTCCGGCGGCCGGACCGTGCAGGTCACGATGCAGCAGACCTGGCCGGTGAAGATCCCCCTGAGCTGCGCCGCGGCAAGGCTCCTGCCGACCGAGCCGCTGGTGACGAAGATACGCATCCTCGACTCGCTCTTTCCCGTCGTCCGCGGCGGGACGTACTGCATCCCGGGCCCGTTCGGCGCCGGCAAGACGGTGCTTCAGCAGATCACCAGCCGGCACGCGGACGTTGACATCGTGATCGTGGCCGCCTGCGGTGAGCGGGCCGGCGAGGTCGTGGACACGCTCCGCGAGTTCCCCAAGCTCATCGACCCCCGCACCGGAAAGTCGCTCATGGAGCGGACCATCCTGATCTGCAACACCTCGGCCATGCCCGTCGCCGCCCGCGAGGCGTCGGTTTACACGGGCGTGACCCTGGCCGAGTACTATCGCCAGATGGGCCTGCACGTGCTGCTGCTGGCCGACTCCACGAGCCGGTGGGCGCAGGCGATGCGCGAGGTCTCCGGGCGGTTGGAGGAGATCCCCGGCGAGGAGGCCTTCCCCGCCTACCTCGAGAGCCGCATCGCCGCCTTCTACGAGCGGGCAGGGCTGCTCCAGCTCAAGGACGGGCGGGTCGGGTCGGTGACGATCGGCGGGACGATCAGCCCGGCCGGGGGGAACTTCGAGGAGCCCGTCACCCAGGGCACGCTGAAGGTGGTGGGGGCCTTCCACGGCCTCAGTCGGGTCAGGTCAGACGCCAGGCGCTACCCCGCCATCGACCCGCTCGACTCCTGGAGCAAGTACACGGGCATCATAGACGCCGCCGACGTGATCGACGCGCGCGAGCTGCTCCGCCGCGGCAACGAGGTCCGCCAGATGATGACCGTTGTCGGCGAGGAGGGCACCAGCATCGAAGACTTCACCCTGTACCTGAAGGCGGACTTCTTCGACAGCACGTACCTCCAGCAGAACGCCTTCGACGACGTGGACGGCGCCACCGACGCCGAGAGGCAGAAGTTCGTCTTCGCCAAGTGCCTGGAGGTGCTGCGGCTGGACTTCGAGTTCGAGTCGCGCCCGCAGGCGCGATCGGCGATGTTCAACGTGGCCGACTTGTTCCGCAACTGGAACTATGCCGCCCGTGAGTCGGAAGAGTTCAACAGCATCCTGGCGAGTATCGACGCCGCCATCGCCAGCAAGGGCCGAGGCGCCCAGGCGGGCGGGAAAGCGCCGGCCGAGGCGCAAGAGGCGGCGGTGGCCGGCGACGACGGCTGATCGGCGGCGGGCAAGCGGTGGTTGTGACGGTTCCGAGGACTCGCGCCGGTCAGTCCGGCCCGAGGCCCATAACGCGGATGGGAAGCGATGAGAAGGTACTACGATGAGATAACGGGCATTGCCGGCAGCGTGGTGAAGGTGACGGCCAGCGGCGTGGCGTATGAGGAGATGGCCACCATCACCACCTCCCTGGGCGCGTCGCTGGCGCAGGTGATCCGGCTGGAGAGCGACCAGGTCTCGCTTCAGGTGTTCGCCGGGACGCAGGGCGTATCGACGGGCGATCGGGTCCGTTTCTTCGGCCGGCCGATGCAGGTGCCGTTCTCGCCCGACCTGATGGGGCGGATATTCGACGGCGCGGGCCGGCCCCGGGACGACAAGCCCGAGCTCGACGCCGAGCCCGTGGACATCGGCTCCCCGGCCATCAACCCCACAAAGCGGCTGCTGCCCAGCAAGATGGTCCGCACCGGCATCCCCATGATCGACGTGTTCAACACACTGGTGGGCTCCCAGAAGCTGCCCATCTTCTCCGTCGCCGGCGAGCCGTATAACCCGCTGCTCGCCCGTGTGGGCCTCCAGGCAGAGGCCGACGTCATCATCCTCGGCGGCATGGGACTCCGCCACGACGACTACCTGACCTTCCGCAACGCCTTCGAGGCCGGCGGCGTCACCAGCCGCACCATCATGTTCGTCCACACCGCCGCCGACCCCGTGGTCGAGTGCCTGATGGTGCCCGACCTGTGCATGGCCGTCGGTGAGAGCTTCGCCCTCCAGGGCAAGAACGTGCTCACGCTGCTGACGGACATGACAGCCTTCGCCGACGCCCTGAAGGAGATCGCCATCATCATGGAGCAGATCCCCTCCAACCGGGGCTATCCCGGCGACCTCTACAGCCAGCTCGCGCGCCGGTACGAAAAGGCCGTGGACCTCGACGGGGCCGGCTCCATGACCGTCCTGGCAGTCACCACCATGCCCGGCGACGACGACACCCACCCGATCCCCGACAACACCGGATACATAACTGAGGGCCAGTTCTACCTCAGGAACGGGCGGATAGAGCCGTTCGGCAGCCTCTCCCGACTCAAGCAGCTCGTCAACGGCAAGACGCGCGACGACCACCGGGCGATCATGAACGCCTGCATCCAGCTCTACGCCGGCACCCGCGAAAGCCGCGAAAAGCGGGCCATGGGGTTCGAAAGCTCCGCCTGGGACATCAAGCTGCTCAAGTACGGCGAGCTGTTCGAGCAGCAGGTCATGGACCTGGCCGTCAACATCCCGCTGGAAGAGGCGCTCGACCGCTGCTGGAACATCCTCGCGGAGTGCTTCGAGCCCGAGGAAGTCGGCATCCGCCGCTCGATCACCGAAAAGCACTGGCCCAAAGAGCTTGCCAAGGCAAGCTGATTTCGGACTGCGGAATTCGGATTGTGGATTGAAAAGCAGAAGCAAAACTACGTCCGACGAGATGAAAGAGCGCACCAAGGCGTTCGCTCTCAGGGTCATTCGGCTCGCCGGCTCGCTGCCAAGGGATCGCGCATCCGAGGTTATGGGCCGCCAGCTTCTTCGGTCCGGAACGAGCGTTGGCGCCAACTACAGGTCCGCCTGCCGATCGAGGTCAGACAAAGACTTCATGGCGCGAATGGGCCTGGCTGAGGAGGAAGCGGACGAATCCATGTACTGGATGGAACTGCTGGTTCAGTCAAAGCTTGTACGACGGGAGCTCGTCGAGGACTTGCTGGGAGAGGCAGACGAGATCGTACGCATCGTCGTAGCTTCTATTAAGACGGTCAAACACCGGACACAGCGGGCGCGGGTGGAGAAATCCGCAATCCGAAATCCGCAGTCCCAAATATAGAGATGGCAAGGAAGATAAATCTTACGCGGCCGGAGCTTAGGCGCCAGCGGGACGCCCTGACGAGGTACTCGCGCTACCTGCCGATGCTGAAGCTCAAGCAGCAGCAGTTGCAGCTTACGGTGCGGGAGGTCGCCCAGCGCCGGCAGGATGCCCGCGCCGAGGCCCGGGCGGCGGAGGAGCGGATGGTCTCGTACCGCCGCGTGCTTTGTGACCCGGCCGGGGTGGACGTCGAAGGGCTCGCCCGCCCCGCGGAGGTTCGCACGCACGAGCAGAACATCGCCGGCGTCCGCGTGCCCGTCTTCGACTCGGTTTCGTTCGGCGACGCCGATTACAGCCTCTTCGGCACGCCGCCCTGGGTGGACCGGGCCCTGGCCGACCTGCGCGACCTGAACGAGCGGCGGACAAGGGTTGAGGTCCTCGACCGCCAGTACGATGTCCTCGCCGCCGCCCTTACGAAGATCATCCAACGGGTCAACCTCTTCGAGAAGGTGCTGATCCCCGAGGCAGGGGAGGCCATTCGCCTCATCCGCATCAGCCTGGGTGACGAGCAGACGGCCGCCGTCGGGCGGGCCAAGCTGGCCAAGGCCAAGCTGGCCGATCAGGGCCAAAGCGTCCTTCAAGTGGCGTCGCCCCACGTCCGGGAGGCGCCGGAATGATTGCCCCGATGAAAAAGATCATCGTGGTCAGCCGGGGCGCCTCGCGCGAGGAGCTGCTGCTGGCCCTGCGCGAGTTGGGTGTCTTGCACCTGGAGCCGGCCGACCCGATGGCGGCGGCGCCGGATAAGCTGCTGGCGGAGCTGGCGCTGGTCCGGCGGAGCCGCCAGGCGATCGGCTCGGTCGAGCCCTCCGGCCGAAAGCCGGACCTCGACGCCCACGCCGCCGCCGAGGAGATCCTCTCCATCGTTCGCCGCGGCGAGGAGGGCCGCAACCGCCTGTCGGTCCTGGCCCGCGAGGCCGCCCGCGCCGGCCTCTGGGGTGACCTCCGCCTCGAGCAGCTCCAGGCAATCGCCGAGGCGGGGGTGCCGGTGAAGTTCTACATGGTTCCGGCCAAGCTGATGAGCCAGGTCGAGGCCGAGTGCGTCGCGAACCTGGCCGACATGCCGGGCAAGCAGGTGCTGGCCGCGGTTGTCCAGCGCGAGGGCGAGCCGTCACTGCCGGAGGAGGCAGAGCCGGTCCAGCCGCCAGACCGCGACCTGCCGACGATCCGGGCCGAAGCCAAGGAGCTTGACGCGGCCCTTGCTGCCGACGCCGAGCGGCTGGCGGACCTGGCCAGCCTGGGCGACGAGCTGGCGGCCGAGCAGCGCCGGCTCGAGGCCGAGGGCGAGTTCGCCGCCGCCCGGGCCGGAGGGCTACAAGGCGGCGACCTGTACGCACTTCAGGGCTGGGCCCCGGTCGAGGCCGCCGAGACGCTGGCCGGCGACCTGGCCGCCGCGGGCCTGGGCGCCGCCGTTCAGCTCCGCGACCCCGACACCGACGAAGAGCCGCCCACGCTCATCCGCTATCCCCGCTGGGTCAAGCCCATCAAGGGGCTCTTCGACGTCCTCGAAACTGACCCCGGCTATCGGGAGGTGGACCTGTCAGGGTTCTTCATGGTCTTCCTGCCGATCTTCGCCGGCATGCTCATCGGCGACGCCGGCTATGGGCTGCTGTTTCTGCTGGGCGGCGGGATCTTCTACCGCAGGCTCTGCGCCAAGGCCGGCAAGCCCGGCACCACGCTGCTGATCGTTGTCGGGGCTGCGACGCTTCTCTGGGGCGTTCTGACGGCCAACTACTTCGGCGTCACCCCCGCCGCTTTCTCCGAGACGTCGGCCTTGCGCCGCGCGCTGGTCGGGGTCGGCGTCCTGTGGCGCGCCGACGAGGAAGCCGCGCGGTTCCTCATCATCAAGGTCAGTTTCATCGTTGGATGTGTGCACTTGGTCCTCGCCCACCTTCGCCAGGCCGTGGGGTATTGGCCGAGCCCCAAGGCTTGGTCCGAGATCGGATGGTGCGCCGTGCTCGTCGGCATGCTGGGCGTAGTCTGGAAGCTCTTCGAGTTCGCCATGCCTCCCTGGCTGCTGCCGGCGGCGGGGGGCCTCCTGGCCGTCGGATACGTGACGGCCGTATTCTTCAGCTATCCGGACCGCCCTTTGGGCAAACGCATAGGCGTCGGGATCGCAGCCTCGCTGCTGCCGCTGGTCGGCACCTTCGGCGACATGGTGAGCTACATACGACTGATGGCGGTGGGGCTGGCGAGCTACTACATAGCCTCCGCCTTCAACGGTCTGGGAGCAATGGTGGCCCAAAGCACACCCGTGCTCTGGGCGGTCGGCGTGCCGGTCATCCTGTTCGGGCACGCCCTCAACATCGGGTTGGCTGTCATCGCGGTCTTCGCCCACGGCGTTCGACTGAACATGCTCGAGTTCTCCAACAATGCCGGAGTGCGCTGGGCCGGATATGCCTACAAACCGTTCGCGAAATAGTCATTCAAGGAGACTTAAACCATGGATGTGTTCCTGGGACAGCTCGGATTAACCCTGGCGTTGGGGCTGGGCGCTCTGGGTAGCGCCCTGGGCATCGGAGCGGCCGGGCGGGCCGCCGCCGGGGCCTGGGCCAAAGAAGCCAAGGCTGGAAGGCCCCTGAGCTTCGCCTACATCATCCTGGTCGGCATGCCTCTGACGCAGACGATCTACGGTTTCATTCTGATGTTGGCCCTGCGCGGCAAGGTCTACGATCCAGGTATCGTCGCTGCCAATGCCGGGGCGCTGCTGACGATCGGCATCGCCGGCGGCCTGGCCGAACTCTTCAGCGCCTGGATGCAGGGCGCGATCGGAGCCGCCGGCTGCCGGGCGCTCTCCGAGAGCGAGGGCAAGGGCCTCGTCTTTATCATCATCGCCATGGGCATCGCCGAAACGGTGGGTCTGTTCGGCTTCGCGTTCCTGCTGCTTGTCTTGCCGTGACCCTCAAACGGGGCCATCAGGCACAACGGCGGTGCGCCGGAGGCCCGGACTGTCCAGTTCGGGCCGCCGGGCCCCCCGCGCCACCGGCTGGTCGTGGGCGCGCGACCGGCCGGTGGCTGTCATTCCCGCCGGGCGCCGATGTCCTGGGACTGGGCAAAGGTTGACCTGGCGCCGGCGGATCGATTCTAATGCGCCCGCCTGCCCTGAAGCCGAGGTGCATGGCAGGCGAAGCGGGTATGAGCGGGGCGTAGCTCAGCTTGGCTAGAGTGCCTGCTTTGGGAGCAGGAAGTCGCCGGTTCGAATCCGGCCGCCCCGATTTCAGCGACGCGTTGAGTGGACCCCGTGCCGTCAAGCGAATGAAAGCATGCCATCATCAGTGCCGCCTCACGGCGGGAAGCTGACCGAACTGATCGTCGATGCCGACGGGGCCGCCGAGCTGCGGGCGCTGTCGCGAGACTTCCCATCGTGGGACCTGACGCCCCGGCAGCTCTGCGACCTCGAGCTGCTGCTCAGCGGCGGCTTCTCGCCGCTGGAGGGCTTTCTCTGCCGGGCCGACTACGAGGGCGTCTGCC
>CBFCZU010000100.1:0-14544 GCA_965602635.1 uncultured Planctomycetales bacterium
AGCGCCGAGTCGAAACCTTTGCGAGAGAACCGTCTCTCGCAAAGGTGCTTATTGCGTAGACCCGGAAGGGGTCATGCAGTAAGCAGGCTAGGCCACGGGCTCGGAGAAGCGAACCCCCACCGGCAGATGGCTGGACTTGAGCATCTTGTGCCGGTCCACACGCACGATGGTGGCGTCGAGGGGGCGCTCGCTGAGGGCGCCGAACTCGGGGCGGTTGTGCCCGCCGACGGTGAGCCGAATGGGCTCGCCAGGCGCTACCGGCGCGCTGACCGGAAGGAACATCAGCATCCCCCCCTGGGAAACGTTCGCGCTGCGGGCCGGGTAGCTCCTGCGTGACGGCCCGTGATAGAATTCCACTGTCGTCGCCAGGGGGTACCGCACGTGTTTCCGCCGATCCTGACGTGGTTGCTCACCCATGGTGAACCTCGATCTCCCTACCGACCACGTCCGTGCATTCTACCCTAACCCGCCGGGGTCCGCCATCGGCCGCGCCAATAATTGCGATCAGGCGTCCCGGCCCGTGCAATCCGCCCCGCAATGGGTTAGAAAGTATCAGCCGTACGCGTCGGTTGTTGCGCGAGAGGGCCCTTCTCTCTCTCGCGTGGCCTGCATGCTGCCTCCTGGTCGAAAAAACCATGGGCCAGGGGGCATATCGGCAGTTTGAAGGCCCTGCTGAAATAGGGACACGGACATGGCTGAGCAGGAAATTCGTCGCATCGGGGTGCTGACCGGCGGCGGCGACTGCCCCGGGCTCAACGCCGTCATCCGGGGGGTGGTCAAGGCCGGCACGCTGGGCTATGGGATCGAGTGCGTCGGCATCGAGGACGGGTACCTCGGGCTGATCGAGAACCGCATGCACGTGATGGACCCGGGCGAGGTCTCGGGCATCCTGACCATCGGCGGGACCATCCTGGGGGCGTCCAACAAGGCCGACCCCACCAGGTACGCCATCTGGAAGGACGGGGAGCGCACGGTTCGCGACGTCACCGACGAGGTGGTCGCCAACTGCCGCAACTGGAAGCTCGACGCCCTGATCGTCATCGGCGGCGACGGCACCATGGCCGGGGCCGAGCACCTCATCAGGCACGGGCTCAAGATCGTCGGGGTGCCGAAGACGATCGACAACGACCTGGCCGGCACGCACGCCACCTTCGGCCACGACACCGCGGTCAACACCGCCACCGAGGCCATCGACAAGATCCGCACCACTGCCTCGAGCCACCACCGGGTGATGGTGGTGGAGCTGATGGGCCGATATGCCGGCTGGCTGTCCCTGAGGGCGGGCATGGCCAGCGGCGCCGACGTGATACTCATTCCCGAGATCCCCTTCAATCTGGACGTGGTGGCCGACAAGTGCCTCGAGCGCTCGAGAGTGGGCAAGCGCTTCACGATCGTCGTGGCGGGCGAGGGCGCCTACCCGGCCGGCGGAGAGATGATCGTTGACCGCCTTGACGAAACCTCGCCCGACCCGATCCGCCTCGGTGGCGTCGCCAAGTTCGTCGCCCAGGAGGTCGAGAAGCGCACACACCTGGAGAGCCGCGCCATCGTCCTGGGGCACGTGCAGCGCGGCGGCACGCCCAGCGCCCGCGACCGCGTGCTGGGGACGACCCTGGCCCACCGCGCGGTCGAGCTGGTCATGGCCGGGGAGTTCAACCGGCTGGTGGTGGTCCACGACGGGGAGATCGGCTCCGTGCCGATCGCGTCCATCGCCGGCAAGATCCGCACCGTCGCTCCGGACGACCCGCTTATCGTGGCGGCGCGGGCGATAGGCACCTGTTTCGGCGACGAGTGAGGTGAACCGGGCATGGCCCCGCGCCGGCGACTAGCGGCATTCTGCACGCTTTGGGTCCTGCTGCCCGTCGCGGCGGGCGGCGAGAAGACCGCGCCCCCGCTTCCGCTCGCCGGCCCGGTCGGAGGCCTGGTTGACGAGTACCGTGCCGCCAGCGGGGCCGACGTCGCCGTGCACGTGGTGCGAATGACCGACGGGAAGGCTCTCTGCGACATCCGCTCGGGCGAGCTGCTAATCCCCGCAAGCAACCAGAAGATCCTCACCTCTGCCGTCGCGCTGAAGCGCCTCGGGCGGGACTTCAGGTTTCGCACCAGACTTGTGATGATCGGAGAGGACCTGGTCGTCGTCGGCGACGGCGACCCGACCACGGGCGACGCCCGCCTCGCCGCGGCCCGGGAGGAGACGATCTACGCCGCCTTCGATCGCTGGGCGGCGGCCCTGAAGAAGAAGGGCGTCTCGCGGGTCGCGGGCGACCTGGTCGTCCGTGCCGGCATCTTCCAGCCGCCCCACTGCCACCCGGACTGGCCGGCAGGGCAGCGCGGCAGGTGGTACTCAGCCCCCGTGGCCGGCGTGAACTTCGCCGACAACTGCATCGACGTGGGCTTCACCGTCAGCGGCAAGGAGGTAAGGGCCGTCGTCTCGCCGCGGAGTCGATTCCTGGCAGTGGAAAGCCACGTCCGTCTCGGCAAGCGCCACCTCTGGACGGGGCGATTCGACGAGGTCGGCAGGCGGCTGACGCTTTCCGGCACGGTCACTCGCGCCACGGCCTCGCCGCTGCCCGTGGCGGCGCCTAGCCCTCCGATGCTCTTCGGGTGCGTGCTGGCCGACGTGCTCGCCCGGGCCGGCATCGCCCTGGACGGCGCGATCGTGGTATCAACCGACCCGCCGGCCGGCGGCGAAAAGGACGCCCAACCCGTCGCCGTCGAGACCATGGAGCTGGGCGCCGTCCTCTACCGGGCCAACAAGCAGAGCCTCAACATGATGGCCGAGTGCCTCTTCCTCCGCAGCGCCGTTGCCGACGGCAAGCCCGCGACCTGGCGGAAGGCGGCCGAGGCCGCGCGGCGAGTGTTGGTCAGCGACTACGGGCTCGCCGGCGATTCCTTCAGCGTGGCCGACGGCTCGGGATACAGCCGCAACAACCGCGTTAGCCCCGCCGCGCTGACGGCCCTGCTGCGGGCACTCGCGGGCGAACCGCACTTCTTCCGCTCGCTGCCAGTCAGCGGTGAGGATGGCTCGCTGCGGAACAGGCTCCGCGGGCCCGTCTGCCGGGGGCGGATCAGGGCCAAGACCGGCTACATCGCCCGCGTCAGCGCGTTGAGCGGGTACATACTCGACCGGCGCGGCAAGGCGGCGATGGCGTTCAGTATCCTGCTGAACGGATCGACGCGCGGCAAGGGTTACAGCGCCCACCGCCTCCAGGAGGCGATATGCCAGGCCCTGATCGGCGCCCTGGACGCCCCGGCGACCACCGCACCCGCTACCACTCCTCCAGCTCGCCGACTATCTCCTCGGTCAGGTCCTTGACGCTGACCAGCCCCAGGCATCGTCCGTCGGGCGAGAAGACGAACCCCACGACCGTCCGGCGGCGCTGAAGGGCGACCAGGGCCTCGGTGATGCTCAGGTCGGCCGGCAACCTCGCCGGGGGCGTCATGTGGCTGCTCGGGGGCGCGCCGGTCTCGTCCAGCAGAACGTCGTAGGCGTTCAGCAGTCCGATGACGTTCTCCCGGTTGCCGGAATGGACGCCGAAGCGAGGGTGGTCGCTGGAGGCCAGCAGCTCGCGAAGCTCCTCGACCGTGACGGATTCGCTCACCAGGGCGGCCTGCTCAAGCGGGACCATCACGTCGCGAAGGTGAACCCGCCTGATGTTAACCACCCGCTCGGCGATGACCTGCTGGGCATGGGTGAGTGCCCCGCTTGCCCGCCCTTCGGCGAGGATGTCTTCGATGTGTCGCTCGCCACCGGCCAGGTGCGCCGCGGAGTGTGTCAGCCGCCGCCCCCCGAGACGAAACACCAGCCAGATCGCCCCGCGGACCATGGACACGAGCCCGACGCACGTGAACAGCCGCCGCGAAAGGTCGAGGAATCCGCTGAAGACGTAGGCAAGCGTTTCGCCGTGCCGGTGGAAAAGATTCTTGGGCAGCAGCTCGCAGAAGACGAAGACCAGCGGCGTCAGGACAGCTACCGAATACCAGTCCGTGTGGGCGACACCCCTGGCGGTCAGGACGAGCACCATCCCGGCCGAGGCGAGGTAGTTGGCCAGGTTGTTGCCGATCAGCACGACGACGAGCGGCCGCCCGGGGTCGCGCAGCATCGCCCGGAGTCGGCGGGCCCTGCGGTTGCCGCCTTCGGCGCGGAGGTCCAGGCGGATCTTGTTGACGACGTAGGTGCCGGTTTCCACGCCGCTGTAGAGGAACGACAGCCCCATGCCCGCCAGCAGGCAGGCCCACCCGGCCAGCTCGTTTGTCGTCGCGGCGATCACGGCGTCGCCTCCTCGACGCGTACGCGGAGCAGGGAAATCCGCCTGCGCCTCACGGCCTCGACGGTGAAGGTGACGTTGCGGTAGGTCGCCTTGGCGCCGACGCTGGGGATGTCCCCCAGCAGTGAGATGACGAAGCCGCCGACGGTCGAGAACCTCACGGCCGCCAGATCGACACCGAAGTCCTCGGCCCATTCGTGTATGGGCAGGTTGCCGGCCACCAGCCACTGCCCCGGGCCGACCTGCTGCACGGCCGGGGCGCGCTCCGCGTCGCCCTCCTCCACGATCTCGCCGACGATCTCCTCCAGGACGTCCTCCAGCGTGACGATCCCCGCCGTGCCCCCGTACTCGTCCACCACCACGGCCAGCGGGTTGCGGGTGGAGCGGAACTGAAGCAGCACCCGCTCCAGCGAGGCGGCCTCGGGGACGAACTGGGCGGGCTCGAGAAGCTCCCGCAGGGACTTGCCCGTCTCCGCCAGCAGACGCTTGGCGTACACCACGCCCACGACGTGGTCCAGGTCGCCCTCGTACACCGGTATCTTGGTCACGCGCTTGTGGCGGATGCGCTCGATGAGCCCGTCAACGGGACTGTTCACCTCGTGGGCGACGACGTCCACCCGGGGGACCATGATGTCGGCGGCCCGCAGGCCGCTCAGGTCGATCACTTCCTTGAGCAGCTCGGTCTGGTCGGCCCCGATGAGCCCGCGCTGCTCGGACAGGGCCAGCAGCGAGGCGATCTCCTCGGCGGTGAGGTCGCCCCGGCGCCCGCGAGCCGGAGCCAGCAGCCGCGTCAGCGGGCCCACCAGCACCGCCATCAGGAGCCTTCTCACCGGGCGGATGCCCCAGCCTATCGCCGCCAGCACCGGCGCCGCCAGCGGCGCTACCGCGCGCGCCGCCAGGAAGCAGATCGTCTTGGGCAGGATTTCGCTGAAGATGATGACGCCAAGCAGCGAAGCCACCACCGCGACCGACGCCCAGGTCGTCCCGTGGGCCACCGACCCCCGCAGCCTGATGATCAGCAGCGAGGACCAGACGAAGTACAGAATGCGGACGATGTTGGTCCCGAGCAGTACGGTCGTCAGGACGTTGTCCGGGCGGCGCATCAGGCTCGCAGCCATCCGCTGGAGCCGCTGGTCGGCGTGGGCAAGCTGGTAGAGCTGCCCCCTGGAGAGGCTGAACAGGGCGGTCTCGGCCCCGCTGAAAAACGCCCCCGCCGCCAGCAGCGCGAGCAGGAGGAGCAGTTGCCCGTACTCGGCGAGAAGGAACTGGCTGATCGTCATTGTCGCCATATCGGTTCGGCTCTCGGCCGGGGTTCGGCGGCGTCCGCCTACGGACTCCAGCGCGCGGGAGAGAGCATGTAATTGTCGTGGCCGCAGACTATCACGTCGGCGATTTCGATCAATTCCACGAGGCTGCTCATGGCGGCGGTGGTGTCGGCGCTGCCCGACCAGACTCGCCCGGCGAACACGTGGTCGGCGGTTAGGGCGGCGTCGCCGGCCACGATCGCGGTCCTTACCGCCCCGGCCAGCAGCAGCCCCGCCGAGGCGACGGAGGGCCCGGCCAGGGGGTACAGGTGTACCGCCGGCGTGAGCTTGTCGGGGGCCGGGTGGAACTTCTCGACCAGCGCCAGATCGGCCATGACGGCCTCGCCAGCCTCGCTGTCGGTCCGGCCGGCGGATTGGGCGAGCGCCTCCAGGTGCTGGCGATAGGCGGCCAGCTCCTGCTCGCAGCACAGCCACCGGGCGGTCTCGAACAGCTCGACGCTCCGCCGGTGCGTCGGCCTGAGCGTCGTGCAGAACACGTCGGTGATCGACTGGGGTTGCAGGCCGGTCCGCTCGCCGAGCCGGCTGGCCAGCGCCACCGCCGGCAGCGACGGGTCCACCAGGATCAGCCGGTCGCCGTCACGCACCAACGTCGTCGTCGCGTGCGAGGTGCGGATGCCCGGGCCCTCGCCCCAGAACGGATTCGACGACAACGCCCCGATGCTCACAACGCTGAATTCCACGCTCATGGCTGACCTACCTGGTTTCGATGTATGCCGTCGCCGCCTCGGCCACGGCGCCCGGCGGCGCGTCGGTCTCGACGTTGATCCAGTTGACGTTCGGGAAGCGGCGGAACCACGTCCGCTGCCGCTTGGCGAACTGCCGGGTATTAATCTTGATCCGCTCGACGGCCTCGTCAAGGCTGCACCGCCCGCGGAGGTGGTCGGTCATCTCGGCGTAGCCCAGCGCCTGGGCGGCCTGACGCGACAGCCCGGCCGGCTCGGCCAGCAGGCCCGCCACCTCATCGCGGAGCCCCTGCTCGATCATGCGCCTCACTCGGGCGTTGATGCGGGCGTTGATGTCGGCCTTGTCGCGCCGCACGCCGATGAAGACGCAGTCGTGGCGCGGGGCCGACGAGCCCCACTGCTGTTGGAGCGTGCTTATCGGCTCGCCGGTCAGCTCGTGCACCTCCAGTGCGCGGACGATCCGCTTCTCGTCGTTGGGGTGTATCCGCTCGGCCGCCTGCGGATCGGCGCGGGCAAGGTCGGCGTGCAGTGCGGCCAGCCCCTCGCGCTGCGCCCTGGCCTGGAGGCGGGCGCGCAGCTCCGCGTCGGCTCCGGGGCCCTCGAAGAGCCCCTCGGACAGGGCCTTGGCGTACAGCCCCGTCCCGCCCGCCGCCAGCACCACGTCGCCGGCCGAGGCGATACGCTCGATCGCCCGGTCGGCGTGCTCGACGTAGCGGGCAACGCTGAAATGCTCGCTCGGCTCGACAATGTCGATGCAGTGGTGCGGAATCTCGGCGCGGGCCGCCGCGTCGGGCTTGGCCGTGCCGATGTCCATTCGCCGGTACACCTTCATGGAATCGACGCTGACGATCTGCCCGCCCAGCCGCCGGGCCAGTTCCCGCGCCACCGGGGCCTTGCCGCTGGCCGTGCAACCCACGATGAAATGGACGCGAGCCATGCAGCGCGATTCTGTCGGCCCGCGCGCGGGCTGTCAAGTCGCCCTCGCCCGGGAGAGACAATTCTGCCGGTCCCCCTTGAATGCCCGGGCCGCCGCGTGATACCTTCGGTGCCATGAATACCAGCACCGATATCGCCTTGACCGTGGACAGGGACAAGTCCGGGCGGGTCGTGACGGCCGCCGGGCCGGGACTCGTGGACCTGCAAGTGAACGGCTATGCCGGCGTCAGCTTCAACCACCCCGTCGAGAAGATTACCCTCGACGGCGTCCGGGGCGCGTGCGAGAAGATGGCCGGCCGCGGCGTCGTCGCGATCCTCGCGACGCTCACCACCGACCCGGTCGAAGACATCATCGCCCGGGCGCGGCGCCTTGCCTCGCTGCGGGCCGAGGACGAGCTGCTGGGCTCGATGATCGCCGGCCTCCACATCGAAGGCCCGATGATCAACGCCGCGGAAGGCCCCCGCGGGGCGCACCCGGCCGAGCACGTCATCGCCCCCGCCGACGCGCCGGGCTTCCTCGACAACGTCCAGGAGGCCTCCGGCGGGATGGTCCGGCTGCTGACCCTCGCCCCCGAGAGGCCCGGGGCCATGGAGCTGATCGCCAAGGCATCGGGCGATGGGATCGTCGTCGCGCTGGGTCACCACGAGGCCGACGCCGCGACGATCGCCCAGGCCGTCGCCGCCGGGGCGACCATGTGCACGCACCTGGGCAACGGCTCGCACGCCATGCTTCCGCGCCTGGACAACTACGTCCAGCATCAACTGGCCGACGACCGCCTGGTCGCGGGCTTCATCGCCGACGGGCACCACATCCCGTTCCCCACGCTGAAGAACTTCCTCCGCGCCAAGGGGACGCAGCGCAGCGCCCTGGTCACCGACGCCGTCCTCGTCGCGGACATGCCGCCCGGGAGCTACGGCTCGGGGGTCAGGACGCGAATGGTGAGCACCGACGGGTCGGTCCGCCTGAAGGGGACGCCGTACCTGGCCGGGTCGGCGCTGACCCTCGACAAGGCCGTTCTGAACGTTGCCGCTCACTGCGACGTCAGCTTCGAGGCGGCCTGGGCGATGGCCTCGACCCAGCCGGCCGAGATGGTAGGCCTGGCGAGGGCGAAGCGCGTCGAGGTGGAAGTCTCCGACGAGGGCTTCTCCCGCCGCGCATGAGCGGCCTGCGCCCCCCGCCGATTTCCCGACCGCCGCATCAGGGCCGATCACATGGGGTGAATTGTCGGCTCAGGCTCTGACCTTTCGCCTCAGCGCGAGAGGTCCGGCCACCAACAGCAGCAGGAGGCACCCGGGCTCGGGCACCGCCCCGCTCGACGGCGACACGGGGTAGCCGAAGCCGTAGTTGTTCGACCAGATGACGTAGTCCAGCCCGTCCACGAAGGCGTCGCCGTTGAAGTTGGCCTCGCCCCAGTTGCCGGGCAGGTTGAAGTTGTTCGACCAGATGGTGTAGTCCAGCCCGTCAACCAGTCCGTCGTAGTTGGCGTCGCCGGCGGGCGAGCCGTACTCGTCGGCGCCCATGTCGGGGAAGGCCCCCACCGGGCGCGGGCCCCCGTCCATATCCTCGGGGACGGCCCCCAGCGCGACGGCGGAGTTCAGGGCGGCAAGGGCCAACTCGGTGAGGTGGAAGTCCCCGTTGGCCGGATCGACGAACCAGTCCGGCGTCACGGTGAGGAGTGACGGGTCCACGATGTTGCCCATCGCCGCCAGCGCCGCGGCGCTCCAGTCGCCCGTGGCAATATCGAACACGCCGCCGCGGATGATGTTGTTGATGACCTGGAGGTTGGTCGTCGCGCTCGCGCCGCCGGAGTCCTGGGTGCTGAACAGGCGGAAGTAGCTGTTCGGGCTGTAGAGCGTGTTGTTGTAAACCTCCACGTCTTTGGTGCAGGACAGCTCCAGGCCGATGTTGTTGCCCGTGCCCCACGGCCCGCGGAGGACGGTGTTGTTGCGGATGAGCACGTCCTCGGCGTGGTAGGGATAGGTGAATACCCCGCTGTTGGGGCTACCGAGGCCCACGGTGATGCCCTTGGTGCAGCCGATGATACGGTTCCGCTCGATGGTGACGTCCTGGACGCCCTGCCAGAGGAAAATGGCGGCGTTCCCGCCATCTGTGGCCCCGACGATGCCCTCGGCGACGCAGTCCCTGATGGTCCAGTTCCGCACGCCCATGCAGTCGATGCCGCCGATGTAGTCGGCCCCGGAGGGGTTGGTGTCGAGCCTCGCCTCGGTCTGGAGCATATACAGGTTCTCGATGATCACGTTGTCGCTGACGGCGCCGGGGCCGCCGCCGCCGGAGCCCTTCACGTGGCGCTCGCCGATGTTCCAGGTCCTGACGTTGGAGATCAGCGCGTTGTCGGCATCGTTCTCGCCGCGGATGTGAATGGCGTTGTAGTAGAAGCTCTTCAACGTGAGGTCGCGGATGGTGATGTTGTCCACGTTCACCATCAGCCCCTCATTGATGCCCTGGGTGTTCATGCCGCCGCCGACGAGGATCACGTCGTCGCGGTTGCCCGTCGCCCCGCGGATGGTCAGCCCGACGTCGTTGAGGTTCAGGTACATGTTCAGGTTGTAGGTGCCCGACGCGATGACGATCTCGTCGTTCATCCCGGCCCCCACCACGGCGCTGTTGAGCTGGGAGACGTTCGAGACATTCCAGATGGTCCCGGAGGCGACGCCCGGCAGGCATAACGACGTGGCCAGCAAGACACAGAGGTACACTAGGCGGGTTCCTCTCTTACTCATTCTCCTGTCCTCATGTCCCCCTGGGCGCCCGCAAGTATGGCGGGCAAATCAACTTCCAGCAGTTCCGTGGACACGCCCACGGTCAATCTTTCATTCTATACGACCAGTGGCAACTGTGCAATAGCCTGCCTGGATTGATCGGGGCTATTCCCCCAGCAATCGCAGGATGTTGGCGTGGTAAATCTTCGCCAGCAGGTCCTTGCTGAGCGCCAGGCCGGTCAGCTCGGCCGAGGGGTCGTTGCCGAGGAAGGGCACGGGCCCCTGCGGCCGGTCGGTCTCCAGGAACACCTTGTGGAACTCGTAGAACCACACGGAGGTGGCGACGAGTGTGTCGTCCCCGGCGTTGGCGAGCCGCTCCGGCAGGCGCTCCGGGGTGAGGAAGGTCTGCGGCTGGATGTCAGTATCAGCCGTGCCGCTGACCAGGATGGAGTCGGTGCCGAAGAGTATCCGGTCGGAGAAGTCCGCGAACACGTTTCGCGCGGCCTGGCGGCGGGCGGGCGTCTGACCCAGCGAGCAGAAGCGGGCGGAGATGTCCACGTAGAGGTTGGGCATGTCGTCGAGCATCTCGGCCAGCGTGCCGAAGTCGTCCTCCCAACTGCCCAAGTGCGGGCCGATGAACTTCGTCCCCGGGTGCCGCCGGATGACGGTGTTTCGCTCCGCCAGCAGTTCGTCGCGGCTGGGCAGGCCGCGGCGGTAGTACGTCCAGTCGGTCCATCGTTGCAGGACCTCGCACCAGGGGTTGTGCTCGTCGATGGGCTCCCAGAACGCCCGCGGGTCGGCGGTGTGCATGAGGACGGGTATGCCGGCTTCCCCGGCCGCCGCCCAGATCGGGTCGAGCCGCTCGTCGCTGACGCGCAGCAGCCGCCCGGACGCGTCCTTGTGCTCGAGCCCCAGGCCCTTGTAGACCTTCAGCCCGCGCATGCCGGCATCGACGCCTCGGCGGAGGTCGTCCACCGCGGCGGTCGCGAAATCGGGCGCGTCGATCCGGGAGAAGTCGATGTTGCCGAAGACGAAGAACCGGCCCGGGAACTTGTCGAACTGGGCGATGTGCTCGACGAGCGCGTCGCCGAACCCGTCGAACCATTCGCACACCACGGCGGCGGCTATGCCGGCGGCGTCCATTATCCCCGCGGCCAGCCCGGCCTTGTCGGGCGTGATATGCATGTGGGCGTCGATGATCTGCATGTTTTCTGCCACTGTCGCTACCTCAGGCCCCCAGGGCGGCTCGCAGGGCGGCGGGGTCGGTGCCGATCCGCCTGGCTAGTTCTCGGATGGCCTCGGCGTCGGCGTCAAAGTTGATGGTGTCCTCGCTGGCCACGGCCAGGCCGGCGAGCATCGCGGCCAGGTCCATGGCCGTTTCCAGCGGCGCGTCGGCAAGGCTGGTTCTCCTCGGCCGGTCCGGGCGGATGAAAGGCAGCCCGGCAATCGTCGCGACGACCAAGGCGGCGAGTGTGGCGTCGCCCGCGCCGGCGGTGTTAACGACCTCGACCGCCGGAGCGGGAGTGTGCTCCAGCTCGCCGCCGGCCCAGCCGAATGCCCCCGCCCCCCCGGCCGTGACGCACAGCCGGATGCCGGGGTTCGCACGCGAGAGTCGCTCGCCGGCCGCGCGGGCGATGGCCTCGACGTCACCGCCGCCGTCCGCCCCTGCCAGGGCGGCCGCCTCGTCGCGGTTCACCCCCAGCAGGTCAACCAGCTCGAGCATGCCGCTTTCCGTTGCCTCGCCCAGCTCGGCGGTGTTGAAGGCCGCCGCCGTCAGCCACCCGCGAGCGCGGGCGATTTCGAGCAGCCTCTTCCGCGCCGCCAGCGGTACCTCGGCCACAGCCAGGGCCACCCCGCCGGCGCCGCCCAGGTCGCGGTCCAGCGCCTCGACCGCCCGGTCCACGTCGGCCGGAGAGACGTCCGCGGAGGCGCTGTCGTCCGTGGTGATGTTCCCGCCGTCGCCGTCGCCGTAGAGGAAGCAGACGCTGAACAGCGTCGGCCGGTCCGGGGTGGTTTCCACGAAGCGGGTGTCCATGCCCGCGCGGCGCATCTGCTCGAGCATCGCCCCGCCGGCGGCCTCGGCGCCGACCTTGCCGATCGGATAGACGCCGAACCCCCCCGCCGGGCACCCGGTCAGCACCGCCACGTAGTGGGCGACGATGTGCAGCTTGCAGAAGTCGCGGCGGGGCAGGATCGCGCCCGCGCGGCTCTCGTTTCGCCCCAGCGTCTCGTTGCCGCGAAGCGCGAAGAACATGCCGGAGCCGATGCCGCCGACGCCGAGCAGGAAGCGGTAGCTTTTCCGTTCTTCTGTCATTTCCTCAAGCGCGCCGGCCTCACAGCAATTCCCATTCGGGGTTCTCGGCGATCGGGTGCGAGGCCGTCTCGCGCGTGGCCGTCAGGAGGGCGTCGTCGTGGCGCTGAAGCAGCGTCATGGGATACTCGGGCGTCACCGGACCGAAGAGCGCCACCCGCAGGGCCGTCTGCTTCCAGGCGCCCGTGTCCGAGAACAGCCGCACCTTCCGCCCCGACAGGCACTCGGACATGCCCAGCGTCACCGACATCGGCGGGACGAACTGATAGCCCGACCCGAAGCTCCGCTGCGCCAGCGCGATGACCGTGTCGAGGTTGTTGTACTGCACCCGTGCAGTCGAGGCCGCCAGCTCCTCCGCGCTCGTCGCGCTGTATGGCTCGCGCCGGGCCTGGTTGTAGGCGACGTGCCCGTCCTGGCCCCAGCCGCCCAGGGTTATGTCGATCCGAACGCCCGCGATCGTCTCGGCCAGCTCCCGGCAGTTCTCGGGCGTGATGAAGTGCCGCTGCCCCGGCGGCACGGCCAGTGCCTCGTCGGTTCCGCCGTAGAAGACCCGCCCCATGGTGGCGCGGAAGTTGTACGGATGCCCCGCCGGCAGCAGCCGCCCCTGCCAGTCGAGGCATTCGTCCATGTGGTACACGTGCAGGTCGTTGAGGCTGACTCGCTCGGCGTTGACGATCTTTGTGAACGGCTCGTACCACGCCATCGGCCCGCAGGGGACGATCGCGCGCGTCGGCTCGCCCGCGGCGTTGTGGGCGGCGACCTCCTGGACCAGCTCCCTGGCCATCGCCTCGCCCATCTCGGCCGAGTCCGCTACGATGCGCAGCGGGATCTTCAGGTCGCCGTGGCCGGGCAGCTCGTCAGCCGGGACGCTGCACCACTGGTGGAGCTGCTCGAGCGTATAGTCTCGCGGCACGTCATGTCTCCTGTCCACCGCCAGCGGCCGGGCACGTATCATAAACCCTCACGCGGCGGATATTGAGCGAATTCGCCCGCTTGCTTGCCCGTCCGCCGACGAGACGTTATTGTGCCGGGCCTTGGACGCCGCCGCGCCCGGAAGTCTGCGAGCCGGCCTCGACCGGAGAGACGAATGACCCAACTTGAACGCTTCCAAGCCACCGTCAGCGGCCAGAGGCCGGAGGGAATCCTCTATACCGCCGGCTTCACACCCGACCTGCACCGCCGGCTCGTCGAGCACGCCGGCACCGAGGACCTCGGCGGCCACTACGGCTTCTTCTACCCCGCCAACGTCCTCCCGCGCCAGCCGGACGGCTACCAGGCGCCCGACTACGCCTCCTACTACGCCGACGAGGAGCTGCCCGAAGGTACCACTATAACCTCCGACGGCGTGGCGATGATTCCGGCCGGGTTCTACCACTTCGAGCGTCACCACAGCCCGCTGCGGAACGCGCGATCGTTCGACGAGATCGAATCCTATCCCGTGTCCGACCGGGCGGACTGGACCACCGACCACATGGCCGACGAGGTGGCGCTGGCACATCGCAACGGCAGGGTGGCCCATTCCTCGATCGGGCACATGTACGAGACGGCCTGGCAGATCCGCGGCTACGAGCCGTTCCTCATGGACATGATCGAGCGGCCGGAATGGTCGCACTGCATGCTCGAGAAGCTCTTCGCCCGGAACCTCAACGTGGCCAGGGCGGGCGCCGCCGCCGGCGTGGACATGCTCAGTTGCGGCGACGACGTCGCCAACCAGAACGCCATGATGTTCTCCGTGCCGATGTGGCGCGAGTTCATGCTCTCCCGCTGGAGCAAGGTCTGGGCGGCCATAAGGGAGATCAAGCCGGACATCCAGATCTTCTACCATTCCGACGGCAACATCTGGCAGATCGTCGGCGAGCTGGCGGCCGCGGGCGTGACGATACTCAACCCCGTCCAGCCGGAGTGCATGGACCCGGCCAAGGTGCGGCGGAAATACCCCGACCTGAACATGCAGGGCGCGATCGGCACGCAGTCCACCATGCCGTGGGGTACGCCCGACGAGGTTCGCCGCGTGGTGGCCGAGCGGGTCGAGACCTGCGGGGCGGCCGGGCGGCTGATACTCGCCCCGACGCACGTCCTCGAGCCGGAGGTGCCCATCGCCAACATCGAGGCGTACGTCGAGGCCGCCAGGGAAGCCTACGTCGCCTGATCGCCCCAGCCCGGAGCCGCCCGGAATCATGCGGAACGCAACGGAACGAAACGGAAAGTTTCGGAAAGTTACGGAAAGTTCTGGAACGAA
Organism: uncultured Planctomycetales bacterium; assembly: GCA_965602635.1. GTDB lineage: Bacteria > Planctomycetota > Phycisphaerae > SM23-33 > SM23-33 > CBFCZU01. The sequence goes on from CBFCZU010000100.1 coordinate 14,481, forward strand.
TCGGAAAGTTCCGAGACGGCCCTGAAATCCGTAAGTCCCTGTGTGTCAATGCCTTCCAGGTTTT
>CBFCZU010000101.1:0-14489 GCA_965602635.1 uncultured Planctomycetales bacterium
TCGGCCGACTTTATGCGCTTGCGGAGCCCGGCCAGGGCCGGCATGCCCATGTCGGTCAGCTCGTTCATGGCCTTTTCGGATACGGCAGGCTTGTCCGAGCCGATCCGTCCGATCAGCGCAGATATCGTGGCTTGCGTTTTCTTGGTGTCGTCAGTTTCTCCCGAGGCCTGACCTGCCGCGAGCAGGAAGCTCAGGGCGAAGATGCCCAAGATGCTCCGGATTCGTTTCATTTCGCCAACTCCCCGTCATCTTGTCCCGAATGATGGCGTATCAGTTTTTCAGCAATCGCTTCCTCTGCGTCCTCAGCGCTCTCTGCGTTGAGGAATCAGTTTCACCCCGCCTTCCTCGCCGGTCGTGTGGCGGGGCGCGACCTCGCCCACGGCGGCGCGAGCCTCTCCGGCATCGCACCGAGCGTGACGGCGGCCGTCCTGTACTGCCCGTCGCGGCGGTAGCGAATCTTAATCTTGTCGCCGACCTTGTGCTTGTCCACGATCCGAAGCAGCTTGCCCGGGTCCATCACGCGCTGTCCGTCCAGGCTGACGATCACGTCGCCGACGCCCAGGCCGGCGTTGTCGGCCCCGCTGCCGGGAACGACCCGCCTGATCCTCAGCCCGTCGGCCAGGCCCGCCACGCTCACGCCGATGTAGGCGTGCTTGGCCGGCAGCGACCGCGGCGGGGGCTTGAGCTTCCGCACCCACGCCAGCCAGTCGGCCTCGACCTCCGCCAGCGGCTTGCCCAGGACCTTCTCCATCGCCGCCGCGCCGGTCTTCTCCTGCTCGTAGCCGCCCGTGTACGCCTCGTACCACGCCTTCAGCTTCCCCTGCTGGTGGAGGTACATCATCACGTACCGGGCCTGCGGGTAGGCGGCCATGGCGTTGCCCATGAAGTCGCCGTGGCTGTAGCCAAACAGCTTCTTGAAGGGGATCGTCTGCTTCCGCCGGATGAGGTACTGGAGCAGGGCGAGCCGACGGTTCGGCTCGGGCACGAGGCTGCCCTCGACGACCCGCGACGATTCATACAGCGTGGCCAGCCCCTCCAGGGCCCATATCGGGTGCCTCTGCCCGAGGCCCTCCATGTCGGCGGCGTGCAGGGCGTGGGTGAATTCGTGGGCGAGCACCATGCCGATGTTGCGGGCGAGGAGCATTCGCTGGGCGTGGTTGTAGTACCCGGCCGCGTACGTCGTCGGCAGCGTCACCCCTCCCGGCCAGGTCCTGGGGATGAGGACGGTGACGTACTGCTCGAAGCGGTGGGCGAAGAGGTCCTTCCACAGCCCCTCGGCGTGGGCGGTGAGGTAAAGCTTCAGCTCGGCGAGCGTCTGGCGATCAACATTGGTGGCGAAGACCAGCTTCCGCTCGTGGTCGATCTGGCAGATGTAGCCGGGGCCGAAGCGCTTCTGAAGGGTGGCTCGGATCTTCTCGGCGCGGCTGCGCTGGATCTCCTCGCGGCGGGCGAGGATGGCCTTGTACTCGGGCGTGTTGCGGATCGAGTCCAGGTCGCTGTCGCGGGTCATGTGCAGCAGGGCGCCGTAGCCGTTCTCGATGGCCTTGTTGAGCGACTCCAGTGCCTGCCGCTTTCGCCCCAGGCGGGCGTGGACGCAGGCGAGGTTGTACCAGGCCAGGTTGTCGCCGTCGTCGAGGGCGAGGATCCTGCGGAGGATCGGCTCGCACTGGTCGTACTTGCCGGCCTTGGCGAGTTCGATGGTCCGGCGGTGGAGCTTGACGATCCTGGCCCGCTGAGCGCGGGCGAGCTTATCGCCTTGAGTGGCCGGCTCGGCGGGGCGGCTTGCGGGCCTGCTCTGCGCCGTCGGGGCCGGACCCGCCGCGCAGCAGATCGCCCCGATCGCCAGCAACGCCAGGACACACGGCAAACCCGTTCTCTTCACACTCAGGCCTCCGGGGCGGCGTTCTGCCGCCCGTGTCCAGTATAGTTGGTCGCCTGGCGGCGGGGAAAGTTCACTGAGTCGCGCGGGTGGACCCGGCGGGATGGCGCCCCGCCCCCGCCGCGGCGGCCTGGCCGCTCGGTGCCCCCGAAGCTGCGCTGCCGCGAAGACCTACTCGCTCTGGTCGAACATCTTCTGGGTGGCGGCGACGATGTCGCTGACCCCCAGCTCCAGCAGGGCGAGCGTCTCTTCCGGCGTGCGCGCGGACTTGGGAATGGCCCGCAGGACCCTGCCCTCGACGCGGACGCCGAAGTCGCTGCCGGCGGCTGCGGCGGCGATCTCGTCGTACACGCCACCGACGTAGTTGTCCTCGACCACCAGGATCTGCCCGCGGCAGTCGTCGCCGATCTGGAGGATCTCGTTGGTCGATGCCTCCGAGAGCGGCAGCGAGTAAACGTCGATAAGCCCGGCCGAGAGGCCCGCCTGCTCCTCCAGCACCGCCAGCGCCTCGCGGACCACGTGGACCATGTACCCGCTGGCGACGATGGCGACGTCCTCGCCGTCCTCCAGGTGCTTGTAGCCGCCGACCTCGAAGGTCTGCGACTCGTCGTAGACGATCGGCACGTCCGGGCGGTGGGTGCGGATATAGCACATGCCGTTGATGTTGGCGGCCAGCTCGGTGAGCTTGAACGCGCTGACGGCGTCGGATGGCAGGAGGATTCGGCAGGCGGGGTCGCCGTCGGACCGGTGGCTGTGGGCCAGCCCGCGGAAAAAGCCCAGGTCGCTCAGGGCCATCTGGCTTGGCCCGTCGGCCGCCAGCGATACGCCGCAATGCGAGCCGGACAGCTTGATGTTGGCGCTGCTGATCGCCGCCATCTCGATCTGGTCGTAGGCGCGGGTGAGGAACTTGCCGAAGCTCGAGACGAACGGAACCTTCCCCGCCGCGGCCAAGCCCACCGCGGCCGAGACCATGTTCTGCTCGGCGATGCGGGCCTCGAAGTAGCGGTCCGGATGGTTCGTGGCGAACCACAGGGCGAAGGTGGAGTTCTTCACGTCGCCGTCCAGTGCGACGATCCGGTCGTCGGCGCCCATGACGTTCAGTGCCGCCCCGTACGCCCGGCGGGTGGAGAGCATCTTCGCCTCGACGGCGTCGGCGATTCCGACGGCGGCGGCCGCCTCGGCCAGCCCCCCGGCGGCGAAGCCCGCGCGCGCCGGGCGGGTCGCAGCCGGCGGGGACTGGAGTTGAGCCACGCGGACGTCGGCCCCCTCCTCGCCCTCCGGGCCCAGCTCAGCCAGGGCCGCCTCGACCTGCTCGGCCTTGAGCGGCTTGCCGTGGTAGGTGTGCTGCTTGAGCTCCGTGACGCCCCAGCCCTTGACCGTCCGGGCGACCACGGCCAGCGGCTTCTCGCCGGGCGCCGCCTCGAGCGCCTCGAAGATCGCCTCCCAGTCGTGCCCGTCGATGATGCGAACCTCGAAGCCGCAGGCGCCCAGCTTGCCCGCCAGCATCTCGGGCGACTGCTGCGGCGAGACGTAGTCGCTCTGGGCCTGACCGTTGCAGTTGAAGATCGCCCTGACGGCGGTGAGCTTGTGATCGACGATGAAATCGACCGCCTCCCAGATCTGCCCCTCGCGTGACTCGCCGTCGCCGCAGATGCAGTAGATCTTCTTGTCTATCCCGTCGAGGCGTGCGGCCGCTGCCAGGCCGGCGGCGGTCGAGAGCCCCTGGCCCAGCGAGCCGGTGGCCGAGTCGAAGAAGGGAAAGCCGATGGCCGGGTTGGGGTGCCCGTCGAGCACCGAATCCGCCGCCCGCAGCGTCAGGGCGTCGTCGAAGCGAAGCTCGGAGGGCGCCATCTGCGTGCCGACCACGCCGCCGAGGTCGCAGTAGGCGGCGTACACAACGGGCACGGCGTGGCCTTCCGAGAGCACCAGCCTGTCGGCGCCCGCGTTCCAGGGGTTCGCCGGCTCGTAGCGCATCAGGCGGTACATCAGCGCCGTCACGATGTGCACCAGCGACAGGGCGCTGGAGGGGTGCCCGCTGCCGGCGGCGGTGCACATGCGGACGATCTGCTTGCAGAGCTGGTTTACCTTCGCGTCGAGGTCCTTGTAATCGGCCACTTCAAGCTCTCCATAGTTATCCGCGCGCCCGCCTGCGGCGCGGCGCGAGACGGAATCTTCCGCAAACCCTGCAGGCACCCACGCCGCAAGCTGCCGTGGCGTGAAGCCCCTTTCCGCTCTGCCGGCGCTGTTGGCAGGCCGGCGAAATCCCACGGCCCCGGCCGCGGGCTCCGAGCAAGGCGCGATAGGCTACCCGACCGCCGCCGCCCCAGCAAGACGATTCTCGACGCCGCCGGCCGGACGGCGGTCGTAATCCTCGCCCGCGGGCTGTGACCTGCGGGCTGTCGCGGGCGGGGCCGCTCTGCTAGACTCTGTCCATGCTCATCCTGCTCACCAACGACGACGGCATCTTCGCGCCCGGGCTGGAGGCGCTTCGCGATGCCGTCGCCGACATGGGCGAGCTCGTGGTGTACGCGCCCGACTCGGCGCGGTCGGCCACGGGACGGGGCATCACCCTTAGCGAGCCCGTTGCCGTCGAGCGCGTCCACGTGGGCGGGCGGTTCTGGGGCCAGGCCGTGGCGGGCAGCCCCGCCGACTGCGTCAAGATCGCCGTGCAGGAGCTGACCGACCCGCCGCCGGAGCTGCTGCTTGCGGGCATCAACCCCGGCGCCAACGTGGGCATCAACGTCTTCTATTCCGGCACGGTCGCAGCCGCGGCCGAGGGCGCCTCATTCGGCATCCCCTCCGTCGCCTTCAGCCTCGACCGGCAGGGCAAGCTGGACTTCGCCCGGGCGGCGCGGCTCTGCCGGTGGGTGCTCGACGGCCTGCTGGCGGGGGGGCTGGGCCCGGGAGAGCTGGTGACCGTCAACCTGCCCGAGCTCTCGGCCGGGCGGCCGAAGGGGGTGAAGGTCGTGCCGCAGTCCACCGCCGCCATCAGCGAGGAGTACACCCGCTCGGAGGCCACCGACGGGCGCGTGCTGTTCCAACTGACCGACTACTACGAGCATGGCCCGCAGAAGGGCGAGACCGACGTGACCGCCCTGGAGGAAGGCTACATCGCCGTCACCCCGCTGCACTCGGACCTGACCGACCACGCGTCCCTGCCCCGCCTGCGCGAGCGCCACTGGCCGAAGATGCCGCAGTGAGCGGCGAGTGCGGAGTGTCGAGTGCGGTGTGCGGAGTGCGGCGTGCCGGGTGAGCGGATGTGCTCGACCCGCTCATCATTCGTCATTCGACATTCGTGATTTTCCCCGGCGGGTATTCGTTGCACAGGCAGTGGCGGGCGGGCGCATCCTCCTCGATGCCCGGGAAGCGGGGCAGCTCTTCGAGGAAGCGGTTGTCGCGCTGGTCGTCGTTGACGCGGCTGACCTCGCCGACGAGGACAGGCCCGCCGCCGGAGGCGCCCCAGAAGGCGTGGTAGAGCCCCGGTCCCAGCGTCACCGACTCGCCCGGCGAGAGCATCAGCTCGCCGCCGGGGGGGAAGGTTCGGGTGATGCCGTCAATCTGGAGGCGCACCTCGGCGGCCTCGTCGAGATGCTCGTCGTCGGTGGACTTGTTGAGCCTTATCACCAGCCGGCCCCCGCCGCGGTTGATGATGTCCTCCATCTTGTCGAAGTGGAAGTGGCAGGGCGTGAGCTGATCCTCGCGGACCATCATCACCTTCTCGCAGTAGTCCTTGCCGCCGGCGGCCCCGCCCGGCGTGCCGTTGCGCAGGGTGAAAAGCGTCAGCCCCGTGCGGGCGAACTCGCCCGATCCGAAGTCGGTGACGTCCCAGCCGAGTTGGTTGGCGCGGATTTCCTCGGCCTCCGGGCCGGCGGCCGCCCACTCGGCGGGCGTCCATCCCGCCCACGGCGGCAGGTGGAACCGCCTCTCGCCCATGAAGGCAATGAACTCATCGATGCAACCGTCAATCTCGCTGCGCTTCATCCGATTCCACCTCCGCGGGTGTCAATTCCAGGCAGTCGGCCACGGTAACGTCGTATCCGATCAGGAGGGCGGCGGGCGACTCGGGCTGGACGGTCCGGGCCGAGAGATACGCCGCCTCCACGGCCGCCATCGTCAGCAGGGCCTCCCAGCCGGAGCACTCGTAAGTGTCACTGTTTTCTATCACTGCGCGGGCAAACGCCTCGATTCCGCGCCCCAGGGATGCTGCCGGGGGCTCCTGCTGCTCGAAGGATTCTTCAACGGCCCCATCTCGGTCGCGGAGCACGCAGCGCGACGGCGAGGCCACGATCGACCCCGCCTGGCCGAAGATGGTCAGCCGGTCGCTCACCGGGCTGAAGCGGCGGCTCACCGTGACCGTTGCGGTCGCCTGCCCGGTGTAGCGGAGTATGGCCGTGGCCGTGTCGTCGGTGTCGTAGAGCCCCTGGTCGTTCTGCCCCCTGCTCCGCTGGCCGATGCCGGTGATGCAGTAAACCGTTTCCGGCAGGCCCAGCATGTGGATGACCAGTTCCAGCATGTGGCAGCCTAGTTGGCACATTGCCCCGCCGCCGGCGGCAGCGCTGCCGCGCCAGCCCAGGGGCCCGCCCCAGTTGAACAGGTACTGCGCCTCGAGCAGGTATATCTCTTCGAGTTTGCTCGCCAATTCTCTTGCCCGGCGATAGTTACTACAGAACCGCCGCTGCGTCCCGACGGCGAGCTTGATGCCGGCGGCGCGGGTCTGGCGGCACATTTCCACGGCCTGGGCGAGGTTGCGGGCCAGCGGGGGGCCAGTCCAGACGTGCACGCCGCGCTCGGCGGCGAGTCGGACGGCCTCGGCTGCGGCCACCGGCGGCAGGGCAAGGAACGCCACGTCAGGGCGGGGCTCGACCAGTGCCCGGCGGTTGTCGGTGTAGGCGGGGCATTGAGCCTGGGCGGCGGCCTTGGATGCGGTGGACGCGTCCCGGTCCGCAACGGCGGCGACCTCAAGCAGCTTGCTGCGGCCCAGGGCCTCCAGCGTGTGGGCGCCGAATCCCCCGGCGCCGATCAGGACGGCCCTCAGCGGCTTTTCGCCCATAGATCCGGCCCTTTCGCCCGCTAGCTTTATGCCTGGGCGCCCCGATGTCAAGCCCTCCCCGCGCCAGAGTCCATCTCTGGCCGAAAATGCCCTTTTTTTCGCCAATTTGGCCCCCCCGGGCGTCATGGGGCTTGACAGGCCCCGCCGGGCGATGGTATAGTTTGGCGCATCATGGGAACGGCGACTGCCTCCAAAACCCCACAGAGGAAGTCCGTGCGTAAGCTGTCCATTCGCACGTATGACTCGGCCCTGAAGTATCTGTTCACGCACACCGACTACGAGCGGATGGCGCGGGTCCGGTACAACGCCGACACCTTCAGCCTCGCGCGGATGAAGTCCCTGCTGAAACGCCTTCGGGACCCCCATAAGTCTTTGCGATGCATACATATCGCCGGGACAAAGGGCAAGGGCTCAACGGCCACCATGCTCGCGGAGATGCTCCAGGCCTGCGGGTACAAGGTCGGGCTGTACACCTCCCCGCACCTGGTGGATATCCGGGAGCGGATCCGCATCAACGGCGAGATGATAAGCCAGGCCGCCCTGACGCGGAGCATCAACAAGGTCGCCCCGCACATCGAGCGGATGGCCGACGATAAGCCCACGTTCTTCGAGATCTTCACCGCCATCGGGTTCCTGTACTTCGCCGACCAGGGCGTGGACCTGACGGTGCTGGAGACGGGCCTGGGCGGGCGGCTGGACAGCACCAACGTCATCAAGCCGCTGGTCGTGGGGCTCACCAGCATCAGCATGGACCACATGCACCAGCTGGGTGACACGCTGGAGGCGATCGCCTGGGAAAAGGCCGGCGTCTTCAAGTCCGGCGTGCCGGCGGTCTCCGTGCCCCAGGACAGCGCCGCCAAGAGCGTCCTGGAAAAGGCCGCCAAGCGGGCCAAGGCGTCGCTGCTGTTCACCGGCGAGAACATACACTTCAGCTACCGGTTCGAGTCCTCGCGCGAGAGCGGGCCGCTGACGCGCATCTGCCTGACCACCGAGAGCAGCGAGTTCCAGCACCTGCCCGTGCCGCTGATGGGCGAGCACCAGGCGCTGAACTGCGGGCTGGCGCTGGCGCTGCTCGACCAGCTCAAGGGGCTGGGCGTGGAGATCGACGACGCCCAGGCCATCGAGGGCTTGGCGCGCGTCCGGCTGCCCGGGCGGATGGAGCTGCTGATGGAGAACCCGCGCGTTCTGGCCGACGGGGCGCACAACGCCGCGTCAATGGAGGCCCTGATGCGCGCCATCGGGCAGTACATCCCCTACGACTCGATGGTGGTGGTCTTCGGATGCGCCGCCGACAAGGACATCGACGGGATGCTCGAACAGGTCACGCGCGGCGCCGACAAGGTGATCTTCACCAGGGCCGACCACCCCCGCGCCGCCGCCCCGGAAGACCTGGCCGAGATGTACGAGGAACGCTCCGGCAGAACGGCCCAGGTCGCCGACGGGCTGCCCGAAGCGCTGGGCATCGCCAAAAGCGCCGTCAGCCGAGAGGACATCATCTGCGTCACCGGGAGCTTCTACCTGGTGGGCGAGGCCAAGAAGCTGCTGGGCAACTGAGTGCGGAGTGCGGAGTGCGGGGTGCGAAGTGCGGGGTGCGAAGTGCGGAGTAGTACGCGGGGACCGGGCGCGACGCAGAGATGAAGCCCATCCGCCACCACAACGATCTCGTCGCGTGGCAGAGGGGTATGGACCTGGTGCAAGCCGTCTATTCCCTGACCGCCCAGTATCCATCGGAGGAGAGATTCGGCTTGGCCATGCAAACGCGCCGAGCTGCAGTCAGCGTTCCAAGCAACGTCGCCGAAGGGTTCGGGCGTTCCGGGAAGTCTGATTTCATGCGTTTTCTGGGGATGTCCGTCGGATCGGCAAACGAGGTGGAAACGCAGTTATTGATTGCGGTCCGTCTTGGGTTTGTAACTGACGACCAGGCGACCCAGTCCCTCCATCTGGCCGTGGAAGTGCGGAAGATACTCAAGGGCCTGATTCGAAGCCTGACAGAGTCCCCAAGTGACGGTATTGGCGGGGTTCGAGCAGGCCAATTGCCTCGGCAGTCGACTGAGCCCTGATTGAACACTGCGAATCTCGCGCCCGGGGCTCTGCCTTCGCCCCGCCGCACTCGGCACTCCGCACTCTGCACTCCGCTTCCCGCTACTGCCCTTCTTCGCCCTCGAATTCCCGGAAGAGCTGGTGGATCTGCTTTGGCTTGGTGGCGGCGGCGAGGGCCTTGCGGAACTTGGGGTCGGTCATCAGGCGGCTGATGCGCGCCAGGGCCTGGATGTGCGGGCCGGTCTTGTCCGGCGGGCTGGCGAGGAAGATGACCACCGTCACCGGCTTGCCGTCGACGCTGTTGAAATCGATGGGGCTGCTCGTCTTGCCCACCGCCATGACGAGTTGGTCCACGGCCGCGCACTTGCCGTGGGGGATCGCCAGGCAGTTGCCGATGCCGGTGGTCCGCGTCGCTTCACGCCCCAGTGCCGCTCGCAGCATCAGCTCGGGGTCGCTGAGCTTGCCCGCGGACTGAAGCAGGGCGACCATCTCCTTGATGACTCCCTCCTTGTCGGAGGCGGACAAACGCGCTTTGATACAGTCGGGCGAAAGAAAGTCAGTCAGCCGCATTCTGCAGGTTCCCGTGATCGAGCCGACCCGGCCGGTCCATATGGACGCTTCCGAGAAAATAGCGTAACCAATGAGTATATGCCAGCGGCTCTAGCCTGACAATAGCAATTCCCCACCTGCGGAGGGCCGGGTGCACCAGCCGATCGTGGCACTCGCCGGCGCCCCGCCCCGGCCGGCCGCAAATCGCCGATGCATGCCCGGCCGCTTGCACTACAATGTCATCCATGCTGGTTCTTGTGGTAGCCGGTTTCGTGGTGGTGATGTCGCTGATGGAGATGGAGATGCCGCTTGCGCGGGTCTCCTGGCCGGCGCTGCTGCTGGGCGCGGGCTCGTACGTGGCCTTCACCTACCTGGTGACGTGGTGGAACGCCTCGCGCGACCTGGCCCGCCTGATGCGCCCGGGCCCGGCGCGTCCCACGCGCGGTCCGGCGCTGCTGGCGATGGCCACCCAGATCTACATGGTGCTCGCCCTGGCGGCGCTCATGCTGGCGGGGTGGGGGGCATGGATCGAGGAGTCGCTGCACCTGGCCGGCGTGCCGCTGGCGGCAAAGGCCCTGGCGGTTGCGCCGTTCGTGTTGGCGCTGCTGGCGTACTGGTGGGCGATCTATCCGCTCGAGCAGGCGCTGCGGCTGCGGCGTATCGAGCAGGCCGCCATGTCGGGCGAGCTGGCGATGCCGGCGTGGACGCGGCGGCAGCACCTCTCGTTCAACCTTCGCCATCACCTGCTGTTCGTGGCGGCCCCGGCCGGGGCCATCATCCTGGTCGTGGACGTGATCCACCTGCTGGAAGATGCCATCGGCCCGGCCGTATCGGCCGCTGCGGCGATCACCGCTGGCGGGCTGCTGTTCCTGCTGGCGCCGGCGCTGGTCGTGTCCATCTGGCGGACGCGCCCGCTGCCGGCGGGCGAGCTCCGGGGCCGGCTCGAACAGACCTGCCGCCGCCTGGGCTTGCGCTACCGCCGGATCCTGCTGTGGGACACCGGCGGGGTGATCGTCAACGCCGGCGTGATGGGCGTCGTCCGCCCGCTGCGGTACGTGCTGCTGTCCGATGCCCTGCTGGCGCGGCTGGATGAGGACTCGGTCGAGGCCATCTTCGCCCACGAGGCGGGGCACGTCCTGTACCATCACATCCCGTACATGATCGCCTTCACCGTGGGGCTGCTGATGCTGTGCGGCGCGGTGGCGGATGTAGCGGCGGGGGCCCTTGGGCTTGACTACACCGGGGCGCGGCTGCTGGCGCTGGTGATCGCCGCGGGGACGTGGGGCTGGCTGTTCGGCCCCCTAAGCCGGCGATTCGAGCGCCAGGCCGACGTATTCGGCGCCGTGGGCGCCAGCGGGGGCGGCGAGCTGACCGCCCTGGGGACGGGAATCTTCGGCAATTCCCTGATGCAGGTGGCGCGGTTCAACGGGATCCCGCCGACGCGACGCAACTACCGACACGGGTCGATCCAGAGGCGGGTGAATTACCTGGTCGAGCTGCTCGCCAGCACCGCAGGCCGGGAGAAGTTGGACCGCCAAATCAGGCTCATCAAGCTGGGTATATTGGTCCTGCTGGCCGGCGGCATCGTCGCCACCCTCGCCACCTACACGGAACCTGTTTTGGGGCAATGAGTGCCTGGGGGCGCCCATTTCCTCCCCAGCTCCGACCTGCCGCCCGGGCGTATCTTAAACTACTACTGAAGGGCTGCCCCCGGCGGGAGATGATGGCGGGGCGGGTACAGGTATGTCGGGGCGCAGGCCCTTCGGAGGCGCCATGACGGCCCCGCTGTTGGACATTCGTGGCCGCGTGCTGGTTATGGATTATGACCGGGCACGGGCCGCGCGCCGTTGCGGGCAGTTGACCTCCGCCGGCTGGAGCGCGCTGCACGCGGGCGACGAGGCCGAGGCGCTTACGCACGTCCGCGGAGGCAATGTGGACGTGGTCGCCCTGCACGTCACGGCCGACGAGGCCGAGGCCATGGACCTGCCCAACGTGGTTCGCCTGGCCGCCGAGGTGCCCCACCTGCCCGTGGTCATCCTGGCGCCTGAACCGGCCGAGGAGACCCGCTGCCAGTACCTTGACAGCGGTGCGGACATCATCCTCGCCGACGACATTTCGCCGGCCGAGCTGGGCGCGCACCTCCGCGCCATGATGCGGGCGAAGGTCCTCCAGGATGAGCTGCACGCTTCGCGGGAGGCGTTGTCCGCCTCGCTTGACCGGGAGCGGGCCCTGCTCGACCAGCTCCGCCGCGACAACGCTCACCTGCTGACGCTTTGCACCACCGATCCGCTCACCCACCTCCAGAACGTCCGCTACTTCGACGCCATTCTGGAAAAGCAGTTCAAGATCGCCCGCCGCTACGAGCGTGGCCTGACGGTGCTGGTCTTCGACCTCGACCACTTCAAGGTGGTCAACGACACCCACGGGCACCCCAGCGGCGACTACGTGCTCAAGGAGTTCGCCGTTATCCTCAAGCGCTGCGTGCGCGACTCCGACGTCGTGGCGCGCACCGGGGGGGAGGAGTTCAGCATCATCCTGCCCAACGCCAGCCGCGGGCAGGGACGGCGGTTCGCTCAGCGAATCCGCCGGTCAGTGTTCGAGCGGAAGTTCACCGTGTACGGCGAGGACATCCACGTGACCACCTCGATAGGCCTGGCGAGCTATCCGGACGACAGCGAGATCACGGCCCCGGCCATGCTGGTGTACTTCGCCGACCAGGCGCTGATGCAGGCAAAGCGCCACGGTCGGGACCGGGTGTTCACCTTCCACGAGCTCGACGGGTCCGTGCGGCGCGACCTGAGGGGGCAGTTCCTCGCCGCTCGCCCCGGGCGCAGGATCAAGGGCCAGGAACGGGAGACGGCCTGCGACGCCAGGCGCTAGCCCGGCGGCTCACTTGAACGTCACGATCGCGTAGCCGGCGGTGTTGCGGCTGGCGTCGGAATCGCCCGAGAGCACCATTCCCGTGGTCTGCCCGGCGGTCTCGTCCTTGTCGTTGGCGAAGAACTCCATCCGCAGCGTCGCCCCGGGCGCGGGCTTGAAGCCCTCGGCGATCGAGGCGGCCGGGACGGCCAGCTCGACGGTGTACCCGCCGGCCCGCCGCAGGCAGGCGACCTTCGCCTTGATCTGGCCGACGGCCTGGATGGGGCCGGCCTTCGGCTGCGGCGCTTCGCCGGCGGCCGGGACAGGGATCATGAGCTGCCGGCATGGGTTGACGAACCGCCCGCCCCGCGCGCCCGCCGGGCGGGGGTCCCAGAAGACCTCCACGCCGTCCCGCAGCCAGGTCTGCCGGCCCTCCGTGACTATCTTCTCGTCCCTCACGTCGATCGCCACGTACACGTTCTCGCCGTCGTAGGCGATCCGCGTGAGCATGGCGCAGTCCTTCGGGCCGGACCACTGGTCGGGATTGTCGCGGACCTGCCAGCGGGCGTTGGTCGAGGTGCCCGCCGCCGGCCAATCGTTCAGCTTGCCGTCGATGGTCATCTTGCCGGCGCGGGCGGCCGTGAGCGTGGCGACCACCGGAAGCCGCAGGCTGCGCTTGCCCTGGCCCTGCTGGCCACGGTGGGTAAGCGCGTAGCTCACCTCCAGCGTGGGCGGCGCCAGCGAGGCCGGCGTGGCGGGGATGCGATAGGTCCGCCTGGCGGAGTCACCCGCGGCGAGGGTGAGCCTGGCGACCTTTGGCGGCCCGCCGACGAACCACGCGGCAGCGCCCGACCAGGACAGCGTGTAGCTGGCCTGGGCGTCGGTGGGATTGGCGAGTTCCAGGGTGACCTGCCCGCCGGCGCGGGTCGTGGGGCTCAGCGAGACGCCCCGGCCCAGGGTCGCGACGCGCTTGCCCAGTGCCCGGCTGATCAGGTCGTGGGGGAGGACGTTGCCGACGGCGATGATCGCCACTCTAGGCCGGCCTGCGGCGACCGTCACGTGGGCGAACATCTTGAAGGTTCCCTTGCTGCGGTCGTCCGATCCGCCGCCCGTGGCGGTGTGTCCCAGCACGATGTACGGCACGCCGTCCTCGAGGTCGTAGCTGAGCCGGTGGAAGTGCCCGGCGAAGACGGTCGTCCTCTTCGGATCGAGCAGCTTCGCCAGCCGCTTCCAGTGCGGGCCCGCATACAGCGGATGGTGCTCGAATATGAACACGTGGCCGGCGCCGCGGGCAGCGGCCAGGTCCTTCTCCAGCCACGCCCACTGCTCGTCGACGACGCCCTTGGTGTCGTTCACGATGGCGTCGCTGTCCAGCACGACGAAGTGGCACTTGCGGTAGTTGAATGAGTAGTACGTGCGCCCGCCCCGGGCGCGGCGGCGGGTATAGACCTCACGCGGAGCGGCGCCCGTGATGTCGTGGTTGCCCGGGCAGTAGAAGAAGGGCGCCTCCAGCTTCGCCGTCAGCCGGTCGAACTCCTGCCACTGCCTCTCCAGCTCCGCCTTGTCGTCGCCGTAGCCCTCGATCAGGTCGCCGACGCACATGACGAAGTCGGGCTTGAGGCGGTTGACCTCGGTGACGGCCTTTGCCCAGGCCCCGGGCTCGTGGCCGCCGGTGCGGTCGGACATGACCACGAACCTGAAGGCGTCGGCCGAGTTGACGTCCGACCCCTTCCAGCCGGCGATCCGGCTCAGCTCCTTGGGCGAGGCGTGATTGGTCCCGGGCTCGGCGCACCCGGCCACGACCAGCAGCGCGAGGACGCACGCTAGCATCGCAACTGTGTTTCGCATTTCGGTGACTCCTTGTTCTCGGGAAAGGGACGCCGCGGGGGCATTATATCAGCCCGGCGCCGCCTGTCAGGCGAATCTGCCCGCCGCGCGGGCCGGGCGGTTGTGGCCCGGCATATCATTTGATAGTGTGGAGGCCGGGTCTTGGGCGGGGCGGGAGGTGCGATGAGGCTCAGGTTCAGGGCAATTCTCGCGCTGGCCTGCCTGGCGGCGCCGGCGGGACTTTTTCATGCGTGTGGATCGAAGCGCCCCACCACGCGGCCGGCG
>CBFCZU010000102.1:0-14285 GCA_965602635.1 uncultured Planctomycetales bacterium
GCCCATGAACCTGGTTTCAGTCTGCGGCTTGCAGGCGGTGACCAGTTCGTCGGCCGTGGCGCCCTTGACGGCAACCGCCTGAATCGAGTCGAAGTCAATCACCATCATGTCGGTGCCGTCGCTTGGCTCGATTACCAGCGGGTTCACCCGCCGGATCATCCCAGTGACGGCTACCTGGTTCGCCATCACGGTGACGACCTTGCCTTCGTTCTCGGCGTACACGAGCACCTCGCGTAGTCCCGCCATTGCCATTTTCTGCACTCCCGTTGAGCGTGCCCGCGACGGAGACGCGACCAGACATGAACGCCCTGCGCCCCGTCGGGAACACCAGACCTGTGTTGTTAGAACTGTGCTTGCCCGCCGTCGGGCCGGTTGGGCGGCGGGCGCCTCACTGATATTCTACACCCGCCGGGCGGAATTGGCGTCAGTGTTTTTTGACCCGATTATAGCCCGTCGAATCAGGCCGGATACCCGTGGTGGCCTGGGCAGATGAGCTCCTGCCCGAAGTCCCGCCTGAGGTACTCCACGCCCTGGTGGATCATGGCGACCGGGTCGTCGCACTGTATCTCGAGCGCGGCCGTGCCGTTGAAGTCCACCTCGCGCAGGGCCGAGGCGATTTCGCCGTAGTCCATCACGCCGGTGCCTAGCGGCACGTGGTCGCGCGGCCCGGCCTCGCGCATGACCACGTCGTGCACGTGCAGGTGCAGCAGCATCGCCCCGTAGTCGCGAATGAGGTCCGCCGGCGTCTCGTTGGGGTGCCCGCGCCGCATCTCGGCGTGCCCCAGGTCGATGCATATGCCCAGCCCGCCGCGCTGGTCGAAGGTCTCCACCGCCTCGAGGGTCAGGTCGAGAAAGGCGCGTGCGTGGATGTTCTCCAGGCCCAGGAAGACGCCGTGCTCGCGGGCGGCCGCCGCCAGCTCCCTGATGAACGGCACGTCGGGGTGCATGGCGGGGTTCTCGCCGCGATACTCCGGCTCGCTGAGCACGCACGGATGGACGACCAGCACCCGCCCGCCGAGAAGCGCCAGCAACTCGATCTCCTCGACCATCCGCTCGCGGTCGTTGCGGGTGTGGAACGACAGCGCGGCCGTCGGCTTGACGACCTCGCGGACATGCTCCCAGTTGGGGCGGTCGAAGAAGTCGAGCTGCGGGTCCCAGTTCAGCCACAGCTCGGGCACGAACCCGAGCGAGCCGATCTGGCGGATGACGCCCTCGGGCGCGGACGCCTGCCCGCCGAGGTGCTTGAAGTCCCAGGTCGATACGGTCAGTGTCACTCTCACGGCCAAGCCTTTCACTTAAGCGTCGTTGGGCGGGGTATCATCCACTTCCCGGCCGCCAATGGCAAGGGGGCGAAGGGCGCCCGGGCCGGACTATTTGAAGACCGCCGACGAATGGGTAGAATGCCGGCACGGAACACCGGACCGACGCGGACACCGCATCCTGGAGACACCAGCCATGGCAGAGGCATTCGCTGGCATCAAGAAGATCCAGTACGAGGGCCCCAAGTCGAAGAACCCGCTGGCCTTCAAGCGCTACGACGCCGAGGAGGTCGTCGAGGGCAAGACGATGGCCGAGCACCTGAGGTTCTCGGTGGCCTTCTGGCACGCCTTCGGCAGCGACGGCCACGACCAGTTCGGCGTGGGCACTCGCCTGATGCCGTGGGACGACGGCACCGACTCGCTGGCCAACGCCGCCAACCGCGTCAGGGCGGCCTTCGAGTTCTTCGGGAAGCTGGGCGTGGGCTTCTACTGCTTCCACGACCGCGACGTGGCCCCCGAGGCCGACACCCTCGCCGAGACCAACAAGAACCTCGACGAGGTCGTCAAGGTCCTCAAGGAAGAGCAGGAGCGGACCGGCGTGAAGATGCTCTGGGGCACTGCCTGCCTGTTCGCCCACCCGCGGTACATGCACGGGGCGGCCACGAGCTGCAACGCAGACGTCTTCGCCCACGCCGCCGCCCAGGTCGCCAAGGCGATCGAGGTGACCAAGGCCCTCGGCGGGGGCGGATACGTCTTCTGGGGCGGGCGCGAGGGCTACAAGAGCCTGCTCAACACCGACATGGGCCGCGAGCTGGACCACCTCGCGAAGTTCCTGCACATGGCCGTCGATTACAAGAAGCAGATCGGCTTCGACGGGCAGTTCTACATCGAGCCCAAGCCCAAGGAGCCGACCAAGCACCAGTACGACTCCGATGCGGCCGCGTGCTACGCCTTCCTCCAGAAGTACGATCTGGTCGATCATCTCAAGCTCAACCTCGAGGCCAACCACGCCACGCTGGCGGGCCACACCTTCCACCACGAGCTGGAGTTCGCCGCCGCCAACGGCATCCTCGGCTCGGTGGACGCCAACCGCGGCGACCTCATGCTGGGCTGGGACACCGACCAGTTCCCCACCGACCTGTACGACACGACGCTGGCCATGCTGACGATCATGAAGACCGGCGGGTTCACCACCGGCGGGCTGAACTTCGACGCCCACGTCGCCCGCGAGAGCTTCGAGCCGGTGGACCTCTTCCACGCCCACATCGGCGGGATGGACGCCTTCGCCCGCGGGCTCAAGGCCGCCGCCGCCATCCGCGCCGACGGCGTGCTGGACGATTTCCTCAAGCAGCGCTACGCGAGCTGGGACTCGGGCCTCGGCGCCGAAATCGAGGCCGGCAAGACCGACTTCGCCAAGCTCAGCGAGTACATGCTCAAGAAGGGCGCCCCGGAGGCGAACGAGTCGGGCCGGGTGGAAATGCTGGAGAACATCCTCAACGAGTACATCTAGCCCGCCTGGTGACTGGTGGGTCTGGTGCATCACTGTTGCCATGCCGAATGAAGCCGAGACATACATGCGCCGCGCGCTGGAGCTGGCGCGGCGGGGTCGCGGGGCGGTCGAGCCCAACCCGACGGTGGGGGCGGTCGTCGTGCGCGACGGGCGTGTCATCGGCGAGGGCTGGCACAAGGCCTTCGGCGGTCCGCACGCCGAGGTGGAGGCCATCGCTGCGGTACGCTCGGCCGGGCACGATCCGGCCGGGGCGACGATGTACGTCACGCTCGAACCGTGCTGCCATCAGGGCAAGACGCCCCCGTGCACCGACGCGATCATCGCCGGCGGGATCGCCCGCGTCGTGGCGGCCATGGAAGACCCCGACCCGCAGGTGGCGGGTGGCGGGCTGGCGGCTCTGCGGGCGGCGGGCGTCGAGGTCGCTTGCGGTGTCCTCGAGGCCCAGGCCCGCGAGCTGCTGGCGGCGTACGTCAAGCTCCGCACCACCGGCCGGCCGTGGGTCATCTGCAAGTGGGCACAGAGCCTCGACGGGCGAATCGCCACGTTCACCGGCGACAGCAAGTGGATCAGCTCCGAGCAGTCGCGCGGGCGGGTGCACGAACTCCGCGGGCGGTGCGACGGCGTCTGCGTCGGCGTGGGAACGGTCCGTGCCGACGACCCACTGCTGACCAACCGCAGCGGCTCGGGCAGGCAGCCGGCGCGGGTCGTCCTCGACGAGTCGCTGGAGATGCCGCTCGACTGCAAGCTGCTGGCCGGCACCGACGTGTCGCCCGTCATCGTCGTCGCCCGGCAGGGGGCCGACGCCGCGGCGTCCGAGGCACTCACGGGCGCGGGGGCGGAAGTGCTCGCCCTTCCCGCCGCTCCCGGCGGGGTGGACCTCGCCGCGCTGCTGGACGAACTCGGGCGGCGGCGGTGGACCTGCCTGCTGGTCGAGGGCGGCGGGGGGGTGCTCGGGTCGTTCATCGGTCAGGGCCTCGCCGACGAGCTGCTGGTGTTCGTTGCGCCGCGGCTGGTCGGCGGGACGAGGAGCCCCGGCCCGGTGGACTGGGGCGACGTCGAGGCGATCGAGCAGGCGATGGCACTGCCGGCCCCGCGAGTCGAGCAGGTCGGCCCGGACGTGCTGCTGCGGTACGTGCTGAACGAGTCAAACCCATCACGAGACTGAAAGGCCAAGGCATGAAACTGAGGATCGCGTTCGCGGGGTTCCGTCACGGGCACATCCTGGAGCTGTACGAGCTGGCGCGGAAGCGCGACGGCGTGGAGGTGGTCGCGGCCTGCGAGCCGGACCATGCCACGCGCGAGCAGCTCGCCGCCGGCGGGGCGGTGGAGATCACCCACGATTCCTACGACGCCATGTGGGATGAGGCCGCCTTCGACGCCTTGGCCGTGGGGGAGTACTACGGCGGGCGGGGCGAGCTGATTGTCCGCGCCCTGGGCGCCGGCCAGCACGTCATCGTCGACAAGCCCGCGTGCACCCGGCTGGGCGAGCTCGACCGCATTGCCGAGCTGGCCTCGGGCGGGCCCCTCGCGGTCGGATGCATGCTCACCATGCGGGACGACGGAAACATTCGCGCACTCCGCGAGCTCGTCCGCGGCGGGCGGATCGGGGAGGTGCACACCATCTCCTTCAGCGGGCAGCACCCCCTCATGCGCGGGGAGCGGCCTGAGTGGTACTTCCAGCCGGACGGGCAGGGGGGCACGATCAACGACATCGCCATCCACGCCGTCGATGCCATTCCCTGGATCACCGGCCGGCGGATCGTGCAGGTCGTCGCCGCCCGGGCGTGGAACGCCCGCGTGGACGACCCGGACTGGTTCCAGGACGGCGCCCAGATGATGTTCCGCCTGGACAACGACGGCGGCGTGATCGGCGACGTGTCATACCTGGCCCCGGACGTTGGCGGCTACGCGGTGCCCCAGTACTGGCGGCTGACGCTTCACGGCAGCGAGGGCATCGCCGAGACGGCCACCATCGCCGACGGCGTCATGGTGTACTCCGGCGGCAAGGCCGAGCGGGTCGGGCCCGCCAAGCCGGCGGCAGGGGGCTACTTCGAGGACTTCCTCGCCGAGATCGGCGGGCGGGCAAAGCCCGACGGGCTGACGACGCGGGCGGTCCTGGCCTCGTCGCGCCTGGCGCTGCTGGCGCAGCGAGCCGCCGACGAGAACCTGCGGGACCTGGCGTGTGAGTGAGCCCTCGGCCGCGCGGCGCGGGGCTATTCGGCCGGCTTGCTCGCGACGGGCCGAGTCGTCGGACCGGGTTCGGAGAGCTTCGCCTTCAGCTCCAGCAGCCGCCGGGCGCGCTCCTGGGGGGTGAGCTTCTTGAGTGCCTCGCGCTGGGCCGGGGACAGCCTCGCGACCACCTTCGAGAGCCACTGTGCCCTCGCCAGGTAAGCTTCACGCTGCTCGTCGGTGAGGCGGTCGAGCTCCTCGCCCGCGGCCAGCAGCTTGGCACGCATCTCGTCACTCTCCTTGAGGTAGGCGAGGCGGCGGTTGCGGAGCGTGCGCAGCTCCTCGGGCGTCTTCGAGGCCCAGACCTTCTTGTTGCGGTTCAGATCGGCCACCAGCGTGCCGTCCATGAACTTGTCGATGGCTTGCTTGAGCAGCACCTGCCGCGCCTTGCTGATGGGCGCGGCGCGCTGGCCCCAGGCCGTGGCCGCAAGAGCCGCCACCACCAGCACCCCGCCCGGGATGTGTCTCAAGCCGCGCATCTTCCTACATGTCGGCGGATTCCAGCGCGGCCAGGGCGGAGAGGGTCTCCGCATCGACGACGTCCCGGACTTGCTGGTACCGCTTGACCTCCGGATAGTTCTCGAAGAACGAGAGCTTGCGGACGATGAACTGGTCCTCCTGGGGCACGTCCTGGAGGGCCTTTGTGATTTCGTTCTCGACCGTCTGCATCAGCGCGGTCGGAGGGGTCTGCTGCTGCGGCCAGGCGAAATACACGGCGATGATGACGGCCGCTGCCGCCGCCAGCGGGGCGGCGATCCGAACGGCGCGGCGCCAGAGGCGCTGCCGCCGGGCGGCCTGGACTATCTCCTCGGTCAGGTCGCGCCGCGGGCCCACCGGCGGGCAGAGGTCCAGCGCCCAATCGACCGCCCGGAATTCCTCCCAGGCCGCCCGCCAGGCGGGGTCCTCGCGCACCAGCCGGGCGACCCCCTCGGCCGCCGGGGCGTCCAGCTCGCCGTCCATCCAGGCGCTGAGCTGCTCGAGATCTGACTGTCGCTCCAGCCTTTCGCTCATTTCACTTCCGGCCATATCGTGCCCCCGCCACGGACCTTATCGCCCGAAGCAGGAACTTCATTTCCTTAAACTCGCATCGACCCTTAGGGATTCGGTACTTTTTCCGCAAAATCCTCGCCCAGATATCGCACCAGGGCGGTCCTGAGGTTGCATCTCGCCCGCGAAAGCAGGCTCTTCACGGCCATGGTCGAGCAGTCCAGCATCTTGGCGATCTCCTGATAGCTCAGGTGCTCGAACTTGTTGAGGGTGATGGCGATCCGCTGGCTTTCCGGCAGCTCGGCGATGGCGGCGAGTATGCGGGCCTCGAGCTCCTCGGCGTCCAGGCCCGTGGCCGGCGGCGCCGACCGGGTGTCGGGCACGTCGCGCCGCCAGCTTGATTCGTCGTCGGCGTCGCCCAGCTCCAGGGATGAGAGCTTCATCTTCCTCCCGGACCGGAGGGCGTTGAGGGCCACGTTGGAGGCGATGCGGTACAGCCAGGTGGAGAACTTGGCCATCGGGCGGTATCTCGCGGCCGTGCGGAAAACGCGCAGGAAGACCTCCTGCGTCAGGTCCTCGACCTGGGCGTGGTTGGGGACCAGCCGGTAGATGACCGCGTACACCTTCGACTGGCTGCGCTTGACGAGGCGGCGGAAGGCTTCCTGGTCGCCGGCCTGGAACGCCAGCATCAGCCGGACGTCCTCATCCTGGCGAATCCAGCGGGCCTGGGAGCGCTGCTCGGGCGTTTGGCGGGCCCTGGCGGCGATGGCGGGGTCTCCTAATGCTCGGCATCGAGGCGGGTTCACCGCTGAGGGGATTCTAACGCAACTGCCGGCCCGGTCAAACCCCGCGCACCGGGGCGGTGCGGGCCGCTCAGGTCTTCCCGGGGCCTTTGCCGCGAAGCGCGTGCAGCATTATCACCGCCACGCCGAAGACCAGCAGCACGTCGGCGACGTTGAAGGTCGGCCAGTGAAACCTCCCGGCGTGCAGGTCGATGAAGTCGCGAACCTCCCTGACCCGCTCGCCGATGGTGGGGAAGACCACCCGGCAGAAGAGGCGGTCGTAGGCGTTGCCCAGCGCGCCGGCGAGGACCATTCCCAGCGCCAGGTGCAGGCCCCACGACCGCCGGTCAGAGCCGGCGAACAGCGCCCCCGCGGCGATGAGGGCACCCACCGTGGCCAGGAGAATCGCCACCGGCGGCATGCGGATGCCGAAGACCACGCCGGGATTGGTCGAGAGGCGGAAGTTCAGGACGCCCGGAATGAGCTCGACGGCGTGCCCCGGCCGATCGAGCAGGGCGGCGAAGGCGTAATGCTTGGTGAGAAGATCACCCGCCAGCCCCAACGCCAGCGCCGACAGGAGGATCGCCCAGGCGGGCCAGTGACGGTAAGCCCGCTGTATCTGTCCGTTGCCCGCCGCGCTGGGATGCGAGCCCTGAGGCTGCACGCTGCGACGATCTCTGCGCTTCGCCCGGGCCAACGAGGCTCACTCCTCCCCTTCGTCCTCGGGTGCATCCTCCGTCTGCGACTCTGGCGGGGCAACCTGATGCAGTTCGAGCTTGCGGGCGAAGTCAACCGTGTATTTCGCCCACGGCTTGGCGCGGAGGCGGGCCTTGGGAATCTGCTCGCCGGTGCCCAGGCAGACGCCGTAGGTTCGATCGTCGATCCGCCGAAGGGCCGCGTCGATCTCACGCAGCAGGGCCTGTTCGCTCTCCAGCAGCCCGAGTGTGAACTCGTGCTCGAAGTTATCGGTGCCCATGTCGGCCATGTGGGTCGGCATGCTCGAGAGGTTTCCGCCGCTACGGCTGGTCGTCTCGCCTTTCAGCTCGGACAGGTCTGACCTGAGCGTGCGGCGCTTTTCCAGGAGCATCTGGCGGAACTCATCGAGGTCCTTCTTGCCCAGACGGGTCTTCTTGACCGCGGGCCTCTTGACGGCCTTGGCCTTGGCCGCTTCTGCCTTGGCGGGCTTGGCACCGGTGGTCTTGGCCGGCTTGGCGCGGGCGGCCTTGGCCGGCTTGGCCGGGGCCGCGGCCTTCTTGCGGGGTCTTGCCTTCGCGGCCGGCGAGGTTTTGGCCTTTTTCCGGCCGCCGGAGCTTGTCTTGCTCTTGGCCACCTTGTCAGCCTTTCTGTTATCCGTTGTGGTGTAGGCGCTTAACGTCAACAGCCGCCTCGCGCTCCCCGCGCAGGCGAGAGAACATACATCTACGCTGTATCGCTGTCAAGGGCCCTTTGTTCGTTCCGGCCTGATTCTCGGCCGAACCGCCGGGCGGCTTAGTCATATTCTATCGGCGCGCGGGGCGGATAGTTGTGCACCTTTCGCAAAATTCCTTCCGGGCGCGAGCAGGCCGCTCCGCCGCGGGGGGACGCCTTCGCCCGGGCGGCGGCCGAGCGAAGAGGAGGCTTGTCGCGGGTGCAGCCGGCCGCTTACATTTGGGCCTCCCGGCGACGGCTGATCGGCCGACGGGCAAAGAGGAAAGGACGGACCATGCTATCCCATCGCCATCGCGGCATCTTCTGTCTGGCGGCCCTGATTGCAGCGGCGCCGCCGGCGAGCGCGGCCCAGCAGGCCTCCGGGCTGAAGGCCTTCTTCCGGGCCGGGCAGACGTTCATCACCTGGACCGAGTGCGGCGCGGCTGAGTACAGGCTATATCGGGCCCCCGCAAAGATCACCGACCTCAAGGCCGCCAAGCTCATCGCCACCGTCGCTAAAGGCTCCAGCAGCTACAAGCTCGAGCAGACCCGAAAGGTGCTCGCCAAGATCGCCGGCAAGAGCGGCTACGGCGAACGATACATCATTCGGGACAATCCGGGCGCCGACCCGGCCGGGATGCTTCCCGCTGACACCGGACTGTTCGTGTACACGCCCCACGAGGCCGGGACCTTCCATTACGCCGTCACGGCCGTGAACGCCGGCGCCCAGAACACCGCGCTGACCGACGCCAACCGCCTGGCCAAGGGCGTGGCCGAAAAGCCCGAGCCCATCGGCGCGGTGCTGGTCTTCAAGGCCCCGGCCAAGGACGGCAAGGGCAAGGTCGTGGGCGAGAGGCGGGTGTACTGTCACTGGATGGACGCGGGCGAGTGGAACCCCGTCCCCGACGGCGGGTACGCCTACAACTTCGGCGTGGGCATTCCCGCCGGCGAGAAGCCCCGCGGGATGATCATGTGGATGCACGGCTACAGCGGCTACTACGGCCTCCGGGGCCCGTCCTTCGGCATGGTCAGCATCACCCCCGGCGACCCGTATCAGACGTGGTTCTACGGGCACAAGGACGCCACCGGCAAGAAGGTGGTCAACTACACCGAGCGGCGGATGCTGCTGACGATCGACTTCGTGGTGCGTCAGCTCAACAGTGAGGGCATCAAGCCAGACACCAACAAGGTGTACGCCTTCGGGGCCTCGATGGGCGGGACAGGTGGCAATTTCCTCGGGGCACGCTACGGCAACGTCTTCACCGCCGCCATCGCGTCGCTGGGGGCGGTTGACCACAACCGCAACGGCAACTGGACTCGCGTCGCCGAGCAGCGCCTGTGGGGGGCGCGCAGCGAGAAGCTCCTCACCAACGACGGCGTCAACGTCTGGGACCACCAGAACCTGATCAAGTGGCACCTGGCCAACATGGGCAAGGAGACGGCCTTCATGCTGGACGGGCACGCCAGCAATGACGGGTCGATCCCGTTCGGCGCGCTGCCTGACTACTACGAGGCGCTCCAGAAGGCCAAGCGGCCCTTCATGGCCATCTGGGGTCCGTGGGGCCACAGCGGGATTCACGAGCCCAAGTCGCCGAACCATCAGTGGTGGGGGACGTTCCAGTTCAACAAGGACGAGTCCCTGCCGGCCGTCGGGTTCGCCACCAGCAACGACGACCCGCGAAAGACCCGCGCCGGGCAGATCAACTGCAAGCTGGAGTGGTCGGCGCGGGAGAACGACTTCGACAAGTCGGGCACGGCCGACGACGTGGTGGACGAGCCCGGGCGGTGGGCGTGCTGCCTCCGCTCCCGGGCGGGCAAGCAGACGGCCAGCATCACGCCACGCCGCTGCCAGAAGTTCAAGCCCAGGCCCGGCGCCAGGTATCGCTGGGAGAATCACAGCTACGCCGACCCGGCCAAGCCGGTGAAGGTCGCCGGCGGCACGGTCGTGGCGGACAAGCATGGGCTTGTGACCGTCGAGAAGTTCGAGTTTGACACCGCCGGCTGGGGCAGCCGGCTGACCATCAGTGCGGAGAAATAGATCGGTGCCGCGGCGGGCGCCTG
The DNA here is from genome assembly GCA_965602635.1 of uncultured Planctomycetales bacterium. Lineage (GTDB taxonomy): Bacteria > Planctomycetota > Phycisphaerae > SM23-33 > SM23-33 > CBFCZU01. Next base: position 10,236 of record CBFCZU010000102.1, read on the forward strand.
AGGAGGCCAGCGCGAAATGAAGAACACTTCGACCGGTTCGAGCGGCGGGCGCCCGGTGGTCATGGGCCGCCACGGCGTGGTCTCCGCGGGCCACTATCTGGCGTCGGAGGCGGCGATGACGATGCTCCGGCGGGGCGGCAACGCGATGGACGCGGCGGCGGCTGCCGGCTTCGCCCTGCACGTGACCTTGCCGCACCAGAACGGGCTGGCGGGCGAGGTGCCCATGCTCGTCCACTCCGCCGCCGCCGGCGAGGTCCACGCCATCTCCGGCAACGGCGTCGCCCCGGCCGCGGCGACGATAGAGAGCTTCCGGGCGATGGGGATAAAGCTGATCCCCGGCGACGGGCTGCTGCCGGCGATCGTGCCTCCGGCCGTGGGGAGCTGGATTCTCCTGCTGCGGCGGTTCGGCACCATGCGGCTGGCCGAGGTCCTCGCGCCGGCCATCGAGCTGGCCGCCGAAGGCATGCCCATGTACGACGCCCTTCACCAGAGCATCTCGGCCCACGTCGAGCGGTTCACACGCGAGTGGCCCTCGTCGGTGGCCTGCTACCTGACCGACGGCCGCCCGGCGGCGGTCGGGACTCTCTGGCGGCAGGCGGACCTGGCATCGACGCTCCAGCGCCTCGCCGACGCCGACGCGCGGCACGGCGACAGGGACGCCGGCCTCCAGGCCGCCCACGACGAGTTCTATCGCGGCGCCATCGCCGAGACGATTGCCGAGTTCTGCCGATCCACATCCGTGCCGGACGCCAGCGGGCAGGCGCACGCCGGGCTTCTGACCGCCGAGGACCTGGCCGGCTTCGAGCCGCGCGTCGAGCCGCCCGTCAAGACCACCTACCGCGGGCGGGAGGTCTGCAAGTGCGGGCCGTGGACCCAGGGGCCGGCGATGCTCCAGACGCTCAACCTGCTGGAGGGATTCGACCTCGCGGCGATGGGTCACGACTCGGCCGACTACGTCCACACGGTCATCGAGTGCGTGAAGCTGGCGTTCGCCGATCGGGAGGTCTACTACGGCGACCCGCTCATGGTGGACGTGCCGATGAACCGCCTGCTGAGCAAGGACTACGCCGAGCGGCGGCGCCGGCTGGTGGACCCGGCCGCGGCTTCGCTGGAGCTGCGCCCCGGCGACATGCCGGCCATCAAGGCCGAGTGTGTCACCGACGTCGAGAAGGCCATTGTCGCCGCCGGACCGGGGTCGGGCGACACGACGAGCCTTCAGGTAGCCGACGCGGCGGGCAACGTGGTCTCGGCCGTGCCAAGCGGCGGCTGGCTGACGGCCTCGCCCGTCGTGGGGGGGCTCGGGTTCCCGCTCGGGACGCGCGGCCAGATGTTCTCGCTCACGCCCGGTCACCCCAACTGCCTTGCCCCCGGCAAGCGCCCCAGGACGAGCCTGACGCCCACGCTCGCCCGCGGCCCGGGGCGGTCGTGGCTGGCCTTCAACAGCCCCGGCGGCGACTGCCAGGACCAGTGGGGCCTCCAGTTCCTCCTCAACGTCGTCGAGTTCGGCATGTCGCTTCAGCAGGCCGTCGAGGCGCCGACCTTTTGGACGGGGCACTTCCCAAGCTCGTTCTATCCGCGGACGGCTGAGCCCGGCTCACTCCGCGTGGAGGCCCGCCTGCCCCAGGCCGTCCAGGACGAGCTCGCCCGCAGGGGCCACCGCGTGGAGGTCAAGGGGGCCTGGTCGGGCGGCAACGTAATGGCCGCGAGCATCGACCGCGACACCGGCGTGCTTTCGGCGGCCGCCTCGCCCAGATATAATCCGGCATACGCGGCCGGGTGGTGACCACGCCGCACCCGTGCCCCGCCGATGCGCAGGCGACGGCGGCGCTACTTCCTCGCGCGCCGCGCCCGCCCAAGCGCCTGGTCGAGGTCGCCGATGATGTCCTCGACGTCCTCCATGCCCACGGCCAGCCGCAGCAGCGAGTCGGTGATCCCCAGGGCGTACCGCTGCTTGCGGGTGTGATCGTGGTAAGTGACCGTGGCCGGGTGAGTGATGAGCGTCTCGACCCCGCCCAGGCTCGGCGCGATGTAGCAGAGCTTCAGGCCGTCGAGGAACTTCTTGGCCGCCGCCAACCCGCCGGCGATGTCGAACGTCACGACTCCGCCGAAGCCGCTCATCTGCGCCTTGGCGATCTCGTGGTGGCGGTGGCTGGGCAGCCCCGGATAGTACACCCGCCGCACGCAGGGGTGGCCCTCCAGGAAGGTGGCGACCTTGGTGGCCGACTCGTTGTGCACCGCCATGCGGATGGGGAAGGTCTTTAGCCCGCGCAGCAGCAGGTAGCAGCAGTGAGGGTCGATCACCCCGCCGAAGGCCTTGTGAAGGGCGCGGATATCCGCGATCAGCTTGCTCCGCCCCAGCACCGTCCCGGCCAGGATGTCGTTGTGACCGGCCAGGTACTTCGTGCAACTGTGCATCACCAGGTCAACGCCGAACTCCAGCGGGCGCTGGTTCGCCGGCGTGGCGAACGTGCTGTCGATGACCGTCAGCACCTTGTGCCTGCGGGCGATCTGGCGGAGCCGCTTCAGGTCGAAGATGTTCAGGTAAGGGTTGGTCGGCGACTCGGAGAAGATGAATCGCGTCTTGGGCCGGATCGCCCGGTCCAGAGCGTCGTAGTCGCCGAAGGGCACGATCGTGCAACTGACGCCGAACCGCTGAAGATAGGCGCTGCAGAACTCCAGCGTCTTCTTGTAGGCGTCGTCGGTGATGACCAGGTGGTCGCCGCTGCGGACCAGCGAGAGGATCGTCGTGACGATCGCGCTCATCCCCGAGCTGAAGACCACGCAGTCCTCGGCCCCTTCCAGGGCCGCCAGGCGGCGCTGGGCCACCTGCTCGGTCGGGTTGCCGTAGCGACCGTACTCGAACCGCTCCTTGCCGCCCTTGGTGTAGGCCTCGACCTCCTTGGAGTCCTTGAAGGCGTAGGTGGAGGTCTGGACGATGGGCGTCGTGATGGAGTCGGCGTAGCGGGCGCGGTCTTCCCCGGCGTGGATGGCACGGGTGGACAGCCCCGCCTCGGACTTGCCCTTCTTGCGCTTGACTGGCTTCTTCATGGCTGACAGGGCTCCTTCCACACTGGCGACCCGACTCTTATAACCTCCGGCCGTCGGCCTGCAAAGCCTCGCGGGCGGGCGGCTCACACCCGGCAGGGCGGCTCGGCGGCGAGGGACTCGATGAGTTCCCCGGCCGCTTCGATTTCGTCCGGCTCGCCGTCAACGCCGATCCAGACGGCGCCCTCGGCCCCGTATATCCCGCCGGCGGCGAGCAGCTCGGCCATCGCGCCGGTCAGCACGGCGATGGCGTCCAGCTCGGTGAAGACCTCCCCGGGCAGTGTGAGCATTCCCGGCCCCTCGGCCGTTGGGTCGTTCAGCTCCGCGGCCAGGTCCGCCAGCGGCCGGTCCACGCGCTTCTCCAGGCCCACCGGCACGATCAGCCGCACCCGCCGCCCGACGGCCGCCGCCACCGCGACGCCGGCCGTGCCCGCCTTCGGGTCGCCGATCAGCACCGCCGCCTGGAGGTCACGCATGTCGAGGGCGTTGGCGCCCTTGAGGACCACGTCGCCGCTGCGCAGGTCGTCGCCCACGTCGAAGATCGTCTTGCCCTTGAGCCACTTGCCCTTGGCGAGGATCACGTCGCCGGCGAGCTTGCCCTTCTCGGCCGTGGCCGGGTCGAAGCCGGGCGGCAGAACCGTCCCGCGGCGGAAGCCCACCCGCGTGAAGCCCTCCGCCTGCCCGGTGGCCGTGAGGATCTCCTCGGCCACGTATCCGTTCGTGCTGCCGGCGATGATCGCCAGCGTGCCGCTCTCGAGCACCTCGGCGATCACCGGGTGCTTGGCCATTGCCTTGCCGATCAGCCGCTTGCCCATGACCGGCGTGATTACGAACTGTTTCATTTTCGCACTCCTGACCGTTTGCCTGCCCGGCCGCCCGGGGGGGCCGATGTTACCACGACGCGACACGCTCCGCCACGCCCGGAAGCCAGCCGGAACAGAACGGAACGAAACGGAAAGAAACGGAAAACTCCGGAACGAAACGGAACGAAACGGAAAGTTTCGG
>CBFCZU010000103.1:0-14279 GCA_965602635.1 uncultured Planctomycetales bacterium
GAACTTGGCCGAGCCGGCGTGCCCGGGGCAAGAAAAAAGGACGGCCCGGCCGGGCCCGCCCACTGAGAGCGGGCCGAAGCCGATGAGGCCATCCTGCATGCTGTCTGCCGAATCCCGCCGCCGCGTCAGATGACGTCCACGAACCGGCCGCGGAAGCTCACCCTGCCGTCTGTCAGGGCAAAGAGGGTGTTGTCGCGCCCTAGCCCGCACTGCCGCCCGGGCCTCATCGGCGTGCCGCACTGGCGCACGATGATGGTGCCGGCCCTGACGAACTGCCCGCCGAAACGCTTCACGCCGCGATTCTGGGCGTTGGAGTCACGCCCGTTACGCGACGAGCCCTGTCCTTTCTTGTGTGCCATAAATCACCTCAACTCATGCCGGCGCCCGCCCCGACAATCCCACGATCGCCGGTTAATATCTTAGTATCGGCCTGGGCGGCTGTCAAGCCAAGTTGCGCCCCGCGGCGCTACCGCATTACCCAGTCCTTCTTGAGCAGCGATGGCTTGACGCGCGGCCTGGCGGCCGCCTCCCCGGGGACCGAGTAGCTCAACTGCAAGGTCTTGGAAACGATCATCTCGGTCCTGACGATCTCCTTGCCCGCGGCGTCGCGGACCTTGACGGGAACCGGCAGGCGCAGCTTCTCACGCTCGCCACTGAGCCCGCCGATGAACAGGTCGAACCTCCGGGCCTTGGGGTCGAAGTCGCGCCAGATCGCCACGCCGTCCTTGGCGTTGTCCTCGCCCTGCAACAGCCGCCCGGTGATCCCGGCAATGTCCTGCAGCAGCGGATTGTTGTGACGCGCCTGAATGGCGTCGAAAACGGCAGTCGAGACCTTTTGCCCGGCACGAACGATCTCACCCGTCTCGGTGTACATCACGAATTCCGGGGCGTACACCTGGTCCGCCTTGGAGCGGTTGGTCACCTGGTAGAGCAGGTACCAGTACGTCAGGGGCTTCTTCTCGCCAGGCAACTTGATGGTGATCGTCTGGGGCGCCTGGTGCTCGAACTGGAGCTCCCAATCGACCGCGACCACCTTTGGCCTGGGGACGGGGTCGTCCTCGACGGCAAGGCCCACGACGGCCGTCGCCATCGCCAGCGTCATGATCGCCGCGCAATATCTCATCGCGCTCACTCCTTCCCGGGCGGACTCGTCGGGCCGAACCTGCCGGCACCGCGCCGCCCAGCTTTTGCCGCCCGTAAAGGTACGCCATGAGGGCGGGGCTGTCAACGGCGCCGCCGCCGCAAAATCATCCCCCGCGCGGGGTAGGTATTGCCCCGCACAAGCGATTGCACGGCGGCGGCAACTATGTAGTATTGTCAGCCATGTTGAAGATCGAACCGGTTGGGCGGGGCGATCTCCACCGGGCGCTGCGGCTGCTGGCCGGCGGCGAGGGGGGCGGGCGGCTGGCCCGGCTGGAGGCAATGCTCTCCGGCTCCGATGCCCAGCGCTGCAAGCTGTGGTGGGCACGGACGTTGAGGGGCCCACGCGCCGCCGCCATGACCGCCCTCAACCCCGGGCGATGCGCAATGGTCTTCCACTCGGCGCCCCCACGCGGAAAATCGGGCGTCCGCATCCTCTCCCACCTGATCGCCGAGCTGACCGGCGCGACGCTGGCCGGCGGGGCGGCGTTCGCCCAGGTTATGATCCCCCCGGGGGATGCCCGCCCGGCCGAGGCCTTCCAGCAGGCCGGCTACAGCCGCCTCGCCGAGCTGATCTACCTGAGGCGAGGCATGCGGCGCGAGCTCCCGATGGGCGATTCGGGCCTCACCTGGGAGCCCTTCAGCCGCGGCCACGAGCGGCGCCTGGAGGAGGTCATCGCCGACACCTACACCGGCAGCCGGGACTGCTCGGGACTGCTTGGCCTGCGCGAGATGTCCGACGTGGTTGCCGCCCACAAGGCCAGCGGCATCTTCCGCCCCGAGAGCTGGTGGATACCCACCTCCGGCGGCGAGCCGGTGGGGTGCGTGCTGGTCAACGGCGCGCCGGGCGGGGGCAACGCGTGCGACCTGGTGTACCTGGGGACGCGCCCCAAGTGGCGACGCAAAGGCTTCGGGCGCATGATGCTCCGACACGCCCTTGCGCACGCGGCCGCGGGGGGAATGAAGCGGATGCACCTGGCGGTGGACTCCTCGAACGCCGTGGCGGTCCGCCTCTATCGCCAGGAAGGTTTTCGCGAGCGGGCCCGCCAGGACGTGTACATAAAGCCGGCCGGCGGCGGAGCGTGATCCGGGCGTCAAGATGCCCGTTCGTGGACTGTCTGTGAATAAGTGGTGGAAGAAAAAAATCTTCTCCGCCCAAGTTTACGTTCCGTCGAACCTTGCTTGAGTGTGGATAACAAATCGGCGATTTAGGCGGTTGACAGAAATCGGATTGCCTGTAAATTCGCCCCTGCAGTGCACACTTCGAAGTACGGAGTGAGTTGCACGTGTTCGCGTCGCAGCCGGGCGTGAAGGGCGTTTCCGAAGGTGCCGTTTGTCGATCCTCTAGGGACAGAATATGAGCGTTGCGGAGAGTGTCTGCGCCAACGGCGAACTGCTCAGTTCGATTCGCGCGGCGACGCATCGCCGGATCGGGACGCAGAAATTCGACGCGTGGTTCAAGCACGGCACCAGCATCTCCTTCCTGGACGGGCACTTAAAGGTGGGGGCGGCGAATCCGTTCATCGCCGGGTGGATCGCCAGCCACTTCTCCGAGGCCCTCGCCGCCGCCGCCGGTGAGGTCACCCGCGTCAAGGTCACGGTCTCCGTCAGCGTCGATCCCGCCCTCAGCGGGCTGATGCGCAAGCGCCAGCTCGACGACCAGGCCAGCATCGTCTCGCGCGACACCTCGGGACGCACGCGCCGCCGGAAGAGGACCACCCGGCGGCTGCGGCACAACCTGGACGACTTCATCGTGGGCTCGTCCAACCGACTGGCGTACTCCGCGGCCAAGGCCGTTGGCGACAGCGGAAAGGCCCAGTTCAATCCGCTGTTCATCCACGGCACCTGCGGCATCGGCAAGACCCACCTGCTTCAGGGAATCTGCAACGCCGCCGCCGAAACCCACAACAACGGATCGGCCCTGAAGTGGAAGTACATCACGGCCGAGGAGTTCACCAACGACTTCATCGAGGCCATTAAGACCAAGAAGCTCGAGCGGTTCCGCCAGGCCTACCGCCGGCTCGACCTGCTGGCCATCGACGACGTGCACTTCCTGGCCGCCAAGAAGGCCACGCAGGAGGAGTTCCTGCACACCTTCAACACCATCGAGGCGTCGGGCAAGCAGGTGGTAATGGCCTCGGACGCCCACCCCCGGCTGCTGGGGCGGCTCACCGAGCAACTGGTCAGCCGGTTCCTCTCCGGGATGGTCGTCAAGATCGACCCCCCGGACCGGGCCACGCGGATGGAGATCCTCAAGCACTTCGCCGCCCGGATGAAGCTCTCGGTCCGCGAGGAGGTGCTCGACTACGTCGCGCTCCACCTGCGGGCGTCGGTGCGGGAGCTTGAGGGGACGCTGGTGAAGCTCTCCGCCCTTTCGCATCTGGCCAAGCAGCCGGTGGGCCTCCAGATGGCCCAGGACGCGCTGGCGGACTTCCTGGCGCAGACCGGCAGCGCGATCACACTGGGGGACATCGAATCGGCGGTGTCCGCCTTTTTCGCCATCACCCCGGCGGACCTTCACTCGTCGCGGCGGACGCAGACGGTCAGCTTGGCGCGCAGCTTCGCGATGTTCCTGGCCCGGCGGCATACCCGGATGAGCTTCCCGGAGATCGGGCGGTTCATGGGCAAGAACCACTCCTCGGTGGTCCTGGCCGTCCAGCGGATGGAGAAGATGCTGGGCGACAGCACCCCCTGCCGCTGGCTTACACCCGCCGGGCCGAAGACCATGCCGCCGCGGGCACTGCTGAACCTGCTGACCGAACAGCTCGCATGACACACCGGACGGCGCCGGTGTGTAGCTTCACTCACGGACGGGCGCCCGGACCCGGAGGGCGGCATCTGTCCCGAGGGAGCGGGTGAAAACCAGGCCGGAGCTGCAGTCCGTGGCTGATCACGGAAGGCCTCCGGGCCGGGCGCCAAATTCATCTCACCCACACAGCATCATGGGCCCGCCCCGCGCGGAGCCTTTCTCGCCGGCCCAACTGTTCATCCCGCCGCGGTGCGCATATCATGGAATGGAAAGGAACGCCCGGCCGGGACCGGCCGCGGAAAGACACCATGCCCGAGTGGCTCTACGAGATACCGGTGGGGTTCTGGGACGTGTTGACGGACATGGCCCCGTACCTGCTGTTCGGCTTTTTCGTGGCCGGACTGCTGTCGGTGGCCCTCTCGCCCCGCCTGGTGGAGCGGCACCTGGGCGGTCGCGGGCTCGCCCCTGTGCTTAAGGCGGCCGTCTTCGGCGTGCCCCTGCCGCTGTGCTCCTGCGGGGTGATCCCCGTCTCCGCGTCGCTGCGTCGGCACGGCGCCAGCCGGGCGGCCACCACCTCCTTCCTCATCGCCACGCCCCAGGACGGGGTTGACAGCGTTATGGTGACCTTCAGCCTGCTGGGCGGCGTGTTCGCCATCTTCCGCCCGATCGTCGCCCTGCTCAGCGGCGTGGTCGGCGGGCTGTTGGTATCGCTGCTCGGGGGCGACAAGGGCGACGCCGGCGCGCCCGCGAACCGGCCCCCCGAGCGCGACCCGCCCGCCAACGGGCGCGCGTGGCTCGCCCGGGCGCTTGCCTACGGATTCGGCGACCTACCCCGCGACATCGGCCGGGCGCTGCTCATCGGGCTGGCCGTCGCAGCCCTGATATCGGTGGCCGTGCCCAAGGACTACTTCGCCCCCTACCTCGGCGGCGGAATCGGCGCCATGCTCATCATGATGCTGCTGGGCGTGCCGGTGTACGTCTGCGCGACCGCGTCGGTGCCGATCGCCGCGGCGCTGATCCTCAAGGGCGTCTCGCCCGGGGCGGCGCTGGTGTTCCTGATGACGGGCCCGGCCACCAACGCCGCGACCATCAGCACGGTCTGGAAGGTGATGGGCAGGCGGACGGCCATGATCTACCTTGCCACCGTCGCCGGCAGCGCCCTTGCGGCGGGGCTGGCGCTCGACTACATCTTCCACGGGGCGGGCACGTCGCCGGCCCCGGGCATGGGCTGGATGCTGCCGCCGGCGGTCAAGGCCGCCAGCGCGGTGGCGCTGCTGGCGATCCTCGCCTGGGCCATGGCCAGCCCCATGCTCGCCAGGCGCAAAGGAGCGACTGCGATGTTTGAGCAAACGTCCGGCCAGAGGCTCAAGATCAGCGGCATGACCTGCACCCACTGCGCCGCCAGCGTGCGGCGGGCACTGCTGGAATGCGCCGGCGTGGTGTCGGCCCGGGTGGACCTCGACACCGGCCTGGCCGAGGTCGCCGGTGAGGGGATTGACCCCGCCCAGTTGGCCGCCGCCGTCAAGGCCGTCGGGTACGAGGCTAAGCTGCTCAACGCCGAGGCCGCAGAGCAAGAGGACAGTTGATGTCCCCCAGGCGGGTGGCGATCGTTACGGGTGCCTCCAGCGGTATGGGCCTGGCGACGGCGATGGCGCTTGCCCGGCGGAAGTACGCCGTGCTGCTGGCGGCGCGGCGAACCGACAGGCTCACCGAGGCGGCCAAGCGTTGCGAGCAGGCCGGCGGCGTCGCGCGGGCCGTCACCACCGACGTCACCGACCGGCGACAGGTGGAGGCCCTGGTCTCGGCCGCGGCCGGCGAGTTCGGGCGCGTGGACGTGATGGTCAACAACGCCGGCGTCGGGCTCTTCGCCCGGGTCCACGAAACCACCGACGCCGACATGCGGGCGATCTTCGAGACCAACTTCTTCAGCGTCTTCAACGGCTGCAAGGCCGTCGCGCCGATCATGATCCGCCAGGGCGGCGGGCACATATTCAACGTCTCGTCGGTGATCGGCAAGCGTGGCACGCCCTTCCACGGTGCCTACTGCGCGACGAAGTTCGCCGTCTGCGGGCTGACCGACTCGCTCCGGGTGGAGCTGGCCGTCCATAAGGTGCGCGTCACCTCCGTCTGCCCGGCGCTGACGGCGACGGAGTTCTTCGACCACTCGCCGCGCGGCCGGCGGGCCCGGTCGAGCTTCAGGACGTTCACGTCGCTGACGCCGGCGGCCGTGGTGGGCAGGAAGATCGCCGCCACTGTCGGCAGGAACGTCCCCGAGCTGGTGTTCACCCCCGGAGGGAAGTTCCTGACGCTGATAGCCGCGCTCTGCCCCCGAGCGGCCGACGCCATGATGCGGCTCTACCACGACGACCTGGCAAAGCGCCTGCGCGGAGCCGACGAGGCCGAGGACAGCGGCGATGAGGCTGTCACGCCGCGAGGCTAGTCGTCTTTGACCCGCTCGATCAGCACCTCGTACTGGTTCTTGCTGATGATGCCGTCTTCGCGGGCGTCCTTCAGGAACTCGCGTATCTGCCCGGAGCTGGAGTCCACCGTCACGTATGGCCCCTCGGGCGCCTTGGCGTCAAGATTGAAGCACCCGCAGAGCGTTCCGGCCAGGACCGCCGCCACTACAACCGCGATTGCCAATTTCCCGATCATCTCTGCCTCCCGCCAAATCGGCTGGTCTTGCCTGCGTGGTTCAGCTTTCGAGTCCACGAATTACACGAAAATGCTTTCACCCGCCTCCGCCAAGGCTTCCGGCTTCGCCGAGGCTTCGCCGGACAAGTCGGCGGGCAAGGCTTTCAGTTTTCACCTACCTTCGCCCCGTCCGCGGGGGCGGTATTCAAGCATCATGTTGGCGTCTCAGGCCGCCCAGTCAAGGGCGCACCGCGGATTACTCGCCCGCCCCGGCGGCGAGATCGCCGAAGTCCAGCTTCGCCCGGAAGCCCAGCAGCTTCTCGGTCCGGTCGGCGTCGAAGCGCTTCCTCGCCTCGGCCGTGGCGACTATGTGGAACACCTCGAAGTCGCCCAGCTCGGTCGCCTCGATGGCCAGCCGGCACGCCTCGCCCACGTCCTCCCCGTCGATCAGGCCGGGGCTGTACTCGGCCGGGACCGTCCCGCCCGAGGCATCGCACGGCGACCACGGCCGCAGGACGACAACCCGAAGCTCCGTGTTCCGGGCGAAGTGCTCGCAGACGAGCTCCTGAAGCGCCTTGGTCAGCGAGTACCGCCCGCGCGTGGTGTAGGGGCTGTTGACCGTGATATTCCTGCCCTCATACCAGTGCCCGATGACCGGAGCGGTGCTGCCTATGTGGACGAAGCAGCGTGCGCCGCCCGCCTGGGCCGCCGCCAGCAGCAGGTACAGGCCCTTGACGTTGACGTCGAAGAATTCCTCGGTATCCGGTTTCCGGCCGGCGCTCTCCTTGGCGATGGCCAGGTGCACCACGGCCTCGACGCCCTCCAGCGCCCGGGCCAGCAGGTCGGTGTCGAGGATCGAGCCGATCACCCACTCGGCCGCGGACAGCTCGTCGCCGCGGGACAGGTCCAGCAGCCTGAGCTGATAGTGCCTCGCCAGTGCCCGGACCACGCCCGGAGCAACCTCCCCGGCCGCGCCGGTGACCAGGATCTTCATGTCGCATCTCCCGCCCCGCCGCCGGGGCGGGCCCGCATCATCTCCTGATAGTAGGCCATCATCTCGCGGCGGTGCTCGTCGTCGATGGGCGGGACGTTGGCCGCCTCGATCCGCGGGGCCTCTTCGTCCACGTACTTGTCGAACGGCCTGTAGTCGTCGCCGCACCAGGCGCCGATCGCCTCTTCGAGCCGGCGGATCTCGTCGGCGCGGTCCGCCCTGGCGAAGAGGTTGTTCATCTCCAGCGGGTCGGCCTGGAGGTCGAACAACAGCGACTTCTCCCGCGGCTCGCGCAGCAGCAGCTTCCGCCCGGCCGAGCGCGCCATCAGGTGACGCGCCTCGGCGAAGACGATCTCGTGCCCATCCGTGTCGGCGGCCAGGTCGAGCCCCCGCATCGCCGCGGCCGGTTCGCAGCCGGTCTGGGCGAGGATCGTCGGCGCCAGGTCAACGTTGTTGACCAGTTGGGTCGATGCCTCCCCCGCCCGCCGGCCGCCGGGAAACTTGACGATCAGCGGCACCTTCACCAGCGGGTCGTACATCGCCCCGCCCTTGAGGACCATGTGATGGGCGCCCACGTAGTCGCCGTGGTCGCTGGTGAGGACTATCAGGGCGTCATCGTATCGGCCGGTGCGCTTGAGCACGTCGATCATCCTGCCGACGTGGTGGTCGATGTGCGAGATGGTGGCGTAGTAGTAGGCGGTGATGCGGCGGATGGCCGCCTCGGTGAGCGAGGCGTCGGGGAAATACGGCTTGTGGAATTCGGTGTCGCGGGCGGCCAGCCGCTCGGCCCAGCCGGGCAGGGGATCCACGGCATCCGGGTCGTACATCTCCGCCCAGCGGCTCGGCGGGTCGAACGGGTGGTGCGGCTTGATGAAACCGACCATCAGCAGGTTGCCGCCGCCGCCCCAGCCCTCGAGCGTCTCGACGGCCCGGTCGCCGATCCAGGTCGTCGAGTGGTGCTCCTCCGGCAGGTTCGAGACGAGCGCCCCGAACGTCTCCCAATACTCCGGCCTGGCGTCCTTGCGGTACTCGGCCACCTGGTCTTCCAGGTCGTTGTAATCGACCAGGCCGAGGTCGCGGAGGTATCGGTGGTAATCGTCGTCCCAGCGCCCCGGCCCGTCCTGCTCGGCGAGGATCATCTGCTCGAATCCCACGTCGAGGTACGTGGGCGTGAAGTGCATCTTCCCCACGGCCGCGGTGCGGTAGCCGGCCGACTTCAGCATCGCCGGGAACATCGCCGTCCCCGGCACGGGCGTGGAGCGGTTGTTCCAGCCCCGGTGCTGGTGGACGTACAGCCCGCTGAGCAGCGAGTATCGCGACGGCGTGCACACCGGGAAGGGGCAGAAGCTGTTGTCGTAGCGCACGCCGCGGGCCGCCAGGGCGTCGATGTTGGGCGTGCTGATCTGCCGGTTGCCGTAGGCGCCGAGGCAGTCGATGCGGTGCTCGTCGGTGTGGATGATAAGTATGTCGGGCCGGCGGTCCCCCGGCCGCGAGGCCGAGCCGTTGGGGCGTCGCTCGCTGTCACGCATGGGCGCCATGGTAACGGATTTCGGCGGCGGCTTCACGCGGGATCGCACCACCGGCCCGCGCAAGCGAACGCCCCCTGCCCGCCAAACTGACGGGTAAGGGGCGGGCAGGTAGGTTCCGGTTTTCTGCCCCGCGGCTCAGACCACGCCCTGTGCCAGCATGGCGTTGGCGACCTTGAGGAAGCCGGCGATGTTTGCCCCGGCGGCCAGGTCGCCCGGGCAGCCGTACTCCTCGGCCGCCTTGACGCACTGGTCGTAAATGTTGTCCATGATGCCTTTGAGCCGGGCGTCCACCTCCTCGAAGCTCCAGTTCAGTCGCATGGAGTTCTGGCTCATCTCCAGGGCGCTGGTCGCGACGCCGCCGGCGTTGGCGGCCTTGGCCGGGCCGAAAGACACGCCCGCCTCGCGGAAGACGTTGATCGCCTCCGGGGTCGATGGCATGTTGGCGCCCTCGGCCACCGCGATGCAGCCGTTGGCCGCCAGGGCCTTGGCGAGCTTCTCGTCGATCTCGTTCTGGGTCGCGCTAGGCAGGGCGACGTCGCAAGGCACACTCCAGATGTCGCGCCAGTTGTCGTGGAAGGTGGCGGTAGAATGCTCGGCTGCGTATTCCTTGATCCGCCCGCGCTGCTCCTCCTTGATCCGCTTAACCGTGTCCAGCTTGATGCCGTCGGGGTCATGGACGTATCCGCCGCTGTCGGAGAGGGCGATCACCGTGGCGCCCAACTGCTGGGCCCTCTCCGTGGCGTAGATGGCGACGTTGCCGCTGCCGGAGATGACCACTTTCTTGCCCTTCCAGTCGGTGCCCTTCCCGGCCAGCATCCGGCTGACGAAGTACACCAGCCCGTATCCGGTGGCCTCGGTGCGTACCAGCGAGCCGCCCCACTCCAGGCCCTTGCCGGTGAGCACGCCGGTGAAGGTGTTGGTGAGCTTCTTGTACTGCCCGAAGAGGTACCCGATCTCGCGGCTGCCCACGCCGATGTCGCCGGCGGGCACGTCCGTGTCCGGCCCGACGTGGCGGAACAGCTCGCGCATGAAGCTCTGGCAGAAGCGCATCACCTCGCCGTCGCTCTTGCCCTTGGGGTCGAAGTCGCTGCCGCCCTTGGCGCCGCCGATGGGCGTGGTCGTCAGGGCGTTCTTGAGGATCTGCTCGAAGCCCAGGAACTTGATGATCCCCAGGTACACCGACGGGTGAAACCGCAGCCCGCCCTTGTACGGGCCGATCGCGCTGCTGAACTGCACCCGGTAGCCCCGGTTGACGCGCACCTTGCCGGCGTCGTCCACCCAGGGCACGCCGAACATGATCTGCCGATCGGGCTCCACGAGCCGCTCCACGATGCCCGCCTCGGCGAACTCGCCGTGGCGCTCGATCACCGGCTCGATGGAATCGAGCACTTCGCGGACCGCCTGGTGAAACTCCTCCTCGCCGGGATTGCGGGCGACGACGCTCGCCATCACGTCGGCGACGAACCTGCTGTTGGCCGAATCGCTCATGATGGTTTTCCTTCTGGCGTACGAGCCGGCGACGCCTCGATCCCCGGCTGCCGTGCCCCGCCCGGCGCCGTCACGGCACAGGCCGGACACACGGTTCACGTTTAATATTACCGAAATAAAGTCGATAGAATCATTAGAAGTTCTAATATCGGGCGCCAATCGACCTAATGCCCCGGCGGGAGGGGTTTTGCAGTGGCGGACTTGCCGCCGCACGCTTATGTTGGCGGGGCAGACGATGCGGGAGGCAGACGATGAACGACCTGTTCGACCTTGCCGGGCGCGTCGCCGTGGTCACTGGCGGCTCGCGCGGGCTGGGCAGGGAGATGGCCCTGGCGCTGGCCGAGGCGGGGGCGGACCTGATGATCGCCGCCCGCACAGCCGGGGACCTAGAGGCAGCCGCCACCGAGATCGCCCAGGCGACCTCGCGGAAGGTCATCCCCGCCGCCCTGGACGTCGCCGACCCCAAGGCCGCCACCGCCGCGGTTGACCGGGCCGTGGACGAACTCGGGCGGATCGACATCCTCGTCAACAGCGCCGGGATAAACGTCCGCTCCCCCCTCGGGCAGATCAGCGACGAGGACTTTCAGCGGATCCAGCAGGTCAACGTGACCGGCACGTTCAACTTCTGCCGCGCGGCCGCCGGGCACATGGCAAGCGCCGGCTTCGGGCGGATCATCAACATCGGCTCGGCCCTGTCGTTGGTCGGCCTGGCCGGGAGGGTGAGCTACTGCACCAGCAAGGGCGCCGTCCTCCAGATGACCCGCGCCCTGGCCGTGGAGCTGGCCGGAACTGGCGTGACGGTCAACTGCATCTGCCCCGGACCCTTCGCGACCGAGATCAACCGCCCCGTTCTGGCGGACCCGGCCGCCGCCGCGGAGATACTCTCCCACGTGCCGCTGGCCCGCTGGGGTGAGATGCACGAGATACGCCCGGCCGTGCTCTTCCTGGCAAGCCCCGCCGCCGGATACGTAACCGGCGCCGCAATCGCCGTTGACGGCGGCTGGACGGCGACCTAAGCCCGCCGCCGTCGAAGCACCTGTGCTGAGCGCCGTCGAAGCACTTGTGCTGAGCGCCGTCGAAGTAGGGCCAGCACTCCCAGTCCCAGCAACAGTGCGGAGGCAGGCTCCGGCACCAGGGCGGGGCAGCCCTGGCCGTAGTTGTTCGACCAGACGATGTAGTCCAGCCCGTCGGTGATGTCGTCGCCGGTGAGGTCGCCCTCCAGCCAGGTCGTCCCGGTCTGGTAGTTGTTCGACCAGGCGATGTAGTCGAGCCCGTCCACGCACCCGTCAACGTTCACGTCGCCGGGTACCTTGCGGTCGTCGGGGATGAAGCTCGGGTCTATGAGCACGGCCTGGGAGAACTCCTCCATGTCCAGCGTCGCGCCGACCATCGAGAAGGTCCAGTCGCCCAGCAGCGGGTATGCCTGGTCGAAGTCCAGGCCGGCGCCGGCGCCCGCCGTGGCCAGACGCAGCGACTCCGGCGAGGGAACGGCGAGGGAGTTGGGCGTGGAGACGGCATTTACCAGCCACAGGCCCCAGCCGAACCCCCACGGCACGATCTCGTCGATGTCCAGGCCGGGGTCCACGCCGTAAACGCCGTCGGTCTCCGGGGCCGGCAGGGACGGGAACGAGTTGCCGGGGAAGGTGGCGTTGTACCACTGGTTCCGCGCGAAGATGAACGTGGCCGGCAGGGTGTTCGACCCGATGTTGACGAACGTGCCGATGTCGCCCTGGTTCCAGACGATCACGTTGTCGAGGAACTCCCCGCGGGCGGTGTCCACGAATCCGGGGTTGGTGTTCTCCTTCAAGATCCGGATCAGCCAGTTCTGCGGACGGTGGATGAAGTTCCGCCGGACCACCGCCCCGCCGTCGATGTTGATGTAGGCCACCGACGCCTGTGACCGGATGACGACGTTGCCCTCGGCGAGGATGTTGTCGGCCTCGACTGTCCCCGGCGGCTGCGGGCGGAAGTACACCAGGCCCGTCGAGCCGCCGATGGCAATCGCCCGGTCGCTGGCGTCCACCAGGCGGTTGGCGCGGATGATGATGTTGGCGGTGCCGCCCTTGCTGCGCACGCCGGTGCTGCCCTGGCCGCTGGGGTCCTCGAAGTAGGAGTTCTCGATCAGCCCGTAGTGGCAGCCGACCATGTCGATGGCGCTGCCCCCCCAGGTAACCACGCGGCAGCGGTCGATGTAGAAGTTGTCCACGCCGGACATCTTGATCCCGTCGTTGTTACCCCCGGGGTTGGTGTTCAGGACGGAGACGTTGCGCAGCACCACGTTGCTGGCCGGCGTGGCGTAGGTGCCGCCGTCGTCGATGTTGATCCCGTTGGCGAGGGCGTTCTGGACGATGAGGTCCTGCACGATGACGTTCGTCGGGTCGGTCATCTTCAGCCCTTCATTGCGTCCGGTCGCGTCGATCACGGCCAGGTTGTTGGGGTCCACGCTGCGGATGGTCAGATCCGTCAGATTGGACGTGTAGAAGCCGCCCGGATACGTCCCGGGCGACAGCAGGATCTCATCTCCGGGGTTGGCGTTGATGAAGGCCTGGCTGAGCTGGGTCGAGTTGGTCACGACGATCTGTGCGGCCGGGGCCGGCGCGACGACCGCGACGACCAGGACCAGCAACGCGGGAATTGCAACTGCGGAACTTCGCAACTTCATGGCTGATGTCCTCCTGCACGACTATGCGGGGCTTCTCCGTTGAACTAACACACCCGGCCCGGCGACCGGGGCAGCGCGATTATACCACAACCGCAGGCAACAAGCC
Organism: uncultured Planctomycetales bacterium; assembly: GCA_965602635.1. GTDB lineage: Bacteria > Planctomycetota > Phycisphaerae > SM23-33 > SM23-33 > CBFCZU01. The sequence goes on from CBFCZU010000103.1 coordinate 13,300, forward strand.
CGCCCGAACCTGAGCCGCCCCACCTTCGGGCAGGCGCAAGTTTCCTGTTGTATTCATGGTCAGGGATTGATACCATCGCGGTGCGCACATCTAGGGCTAAGGAGATCGACCATGGCCAAGAAAAAGAAGACCTTGACGACCGCATCGGGGGCGCCTGTTGACGACGACCAGAACACCGTCACCGCCGGGCCGCGAGGGCCCGCACTCATGCAGGACGTGCACCTGATGGAGAAGCTGGCGCACTTCAACCGCGAGCGCATCCCCGAGCGCGTGGTCCACGCCAAGGGCGCCGGCGCTTACGGGCACTTCGAGTGCACCGCCGACATGAGCAAGCACACCCGAGCGAAGTTCCTCTCGGAAGTGGGCAAGAAGACGGAGGTGGTCGTGCGGTTCTCCACGGTGGGCGGCGAGAAGGGCTCGGCCGACGCCGCACGAGACCCGCGCGGTTTCGCCGTCAAGTTCTACACCGAGGAAGGTAACTACGACATGACCGGCAACAACACGCCGGTGTTCTTCATCCGAGACCCGCTCAAGTTCCCGGACTTCATCCACACCCAGAAGCGCGACCCCAAGACCAACGCACCCAACCCCGACATGTTCTGGGACTTCCTCTCGCTGACGCCCGAGTCCATCCACCAGGTGACGATCCTGTTCTCCGACCGCGGCACGCCGCGCAGCTATCGCCACATGAACGGCTACTCCAGCCACACGTTCAAGTGGTACAACGCCAAGGGCGATTACTGCTGGGTCCAGTACCACTTCAAGACCGCCCAGGGCATACAGAACTTCACCCGCAAGGAGGCGGCCCGCATGGCGGGCGAGGACCCGGACCACGCCACCAAGGACCTGTACCAGGCCATCGAGCGCGGCGAGCACCCCTCCTGGCGCGTCTGCGTGCAGATCATGCCTCCCGAGGACGCCAAGAGCTACCGCTGGAACATCTTCGACATCACCAAGGTCTGGCCTCACGCCGACTACCC